>JANPJB010000001.1:0-41367 GCA_031425295.1 Flavobacterium sp.
AGTTTTAAACCTGCCGTCGTGCATATACGGAAACGTAAACTGCACGTTTCGCAACGTAGGTACTTTAAACCGCAAATAATCTTGGTCTTTGTTGGTGATTTTTATGCGCCCGATATCATTCAAGGTCGGATCAATCGGCAATCCGTTGTACTCAAATCGATCGCTTGTGAATAACGGCTCGCTGTGGCAAGAAGCGCAATTTTGCTTGAATAACCCATAGCCTTTTTGCTCGCTTTCGTTGAAAATTGCTTCCTTGCGCATCACTTTATCGTACTTCGCATTCGATGATGTGAGCATCAGCATAAATTGCGATAAAGCTTTCAGGGTTAATTGGCCCGTGATTTTTGAAGTGCCGAAGGCTTCATCATATATATGCTGGTACTTTTCGCTTTTTTGAAGTTTGACAACCACATGTTCCAAGGTTTCATCCATTTCAAAAGGACTTGTGATTGGATTCAGCGGCTGCACGTCGAGATGATTCGCGCCGCCGTCCCAAAGGAAATTTTTTGTCCATGCCAAATTCACCAATGCCATCGAATTCCTCGTGCCGATTTTCCCATCAATACCGTGACTCAAATCATGATCAACATGCGTAAAACCGGTCGCTTGCAAATGACAACTCGCACATGAAATGGTGCTGTCGCGTGATAATATCGGATCGTAAAACAACTGTCTGCCCAATTGAAAACCTTGTTCGGTAATTGGATTTTTCGAAAAATCATAATGCGGTTTCGGCCAGGATTTTGGCACCTCAAAATAAATTGGCGTACGATGGCTTTTGTTCAAAGCCAAAATTCCAAAAATGGAAATTCCAAATACCAATATTTTGAAAGTCTTGTTTTTCATTCTGTTGAAAACATTTTGGTGCTAATATCGGCAAGTTTTATTGCCTGCTTTCCCGGAATCATGATGCTGTTGGTTTGTGTTAGTGCAATTTCAGAAAAAAAAATGGCGAAATCTATCGCAACATCTATTATAGCATTCTTTTTAGGTTGGTTTAAAGTAATGAATCGCAAGGCATTATTCGGTTTTAAATAACCGCCGATATGAAACTGAAACTTGTTCTTTCTGGTTTTACAACTCGGACTGCTACCTTCAATTTTCATATTAATGTAGCCGCTTTGCCAAGCCCAATACATCCCTTTCGCCGGATCTAAGTCGCCGGACAAAGCACCTGAAACATTTGCTATACTATCAACGCCAACAGCAAAAGTGATGCATTGGATTTCTTTTTTGGTATGGGTGCCCAGCGTGATCTTTTGAGATGCAGCCGACTCCAAATCAATAAGGTGACTTCCGGTCGTTTTAAAAATGGAATTGTCTGCATAATGAATCTCAACATCCGATGCATAAAATCGAAACGCATCAATCTGCAAAGTATCTTTTTGTTTTGAAACATATTGTTGGTTTGGAGTCATTGTAGCACCATCGAATTTGAAATGAAACCGCAGCATCAATGAATCCTTGTTCTGCGCAGTGATCAACACAGAAAAAAGTAAGCACAGCAACAAGGCGATGGATTTCTTTTTAGTCATGTTTCTTTCGAGGATGTTTGGAGAACAAGGATGTCAATTCCGTTGTCAATTCGTCATAATATTCCAGTTGATCGGGCCTGCAGATTTTTTTGATGTCTTCAAAATGTTTGAAATGTGTTTGTTCAATTTGTTTTTGATAACCTACAATTACATCAATCAAACTGTCTTTGGCTTTATTGTCTACATTGGTTTTGAGCAATTGTAGATATAAACGGTTTTTAGTTTCAAGAATTTGAGCATCCAATGCGTCGATGGTTCCGCGATGCCAGCGTATTCCTTTTTTGTATTCGATTTGCTGCTGCTGGTCGAAATGCAGTTTCTCGATAATAATTTTTCTCGGACCTTCGCCATGTCTGGGACGGTGATTCATAGGACGATTATATAATAAAAAGCCCAGCGTGCCCAAATTGAGTATCAATAGTACAATGACGGCTAGCGTTAAAAGTCTTGTTCTGCTCATGTTTAGTAGAGTTGATTTGATTTCGAAAGATAACTTGCCATGACTTCAGGCGCGGTTTTTTCCTTTTTAGATTTTGAAAACACAAGCGTGATATTGAGTGAAACCAAAAGCAGCAAAGTAGCCGCAGCCATCCAAACCCAGCGCATCGGAATGTTTTCAGTTTGAATGCGGTTTCGGATCGTATCTAAAAGATGCGCATTCGGAATTGCGGGCGTCATGCCGCTAGTGCTTTCCAATACTTCGTTGATCCATGTCTCTTTTTCCATAATCGTATAGACGAGTTTAATTATTTTTTCTTGCGGTATTGTTCAAACTTTAGCGCTAATTTTTCTTTGAGCGTAGCTTTAGCCCTGAAAATAAGCGACTCCACGGAGGAAACACTCAGTTGCATAATTGCGGCAATTTCGGGATTCGACAAGCCGTCAATCTTAGAAAGGATGAAAGCGGTTTTCTGATTCTCGGGTAATTCGTTGATAACCGCATAAAGCTGCGACGCTTTCTCTTTGTTTTCGAGCAAGATTCCGGGATGTTCGAAATTGGAGCTGTTCAGGTATTCGGATTCGTTTTGGCTTTTGTTTCCGAAAATAAAAAAACGTTTTTTGCTGTTTTTGTGCTTGATGAAGTCGAGACTTTTGTTGATTGTGATGCGGTACAGCCAGGTTTTTAGAGTTGATTTTTCGTTGAATTTTTCGATTGAACCGTGCACTTGAACGAAAACATCTTGGGTGATTTCTTCGGCGTCTTCGATGTTCTGAACGTAATGCAAAGCAACATTATAAACCAGTACATGGTATTGATTATAAATGTTTTGAAAGTCATTCGGATTCAGAATCATGGTCGCAAATTAACATTTTTTTGATAACCTGTGCTTTAATTGAAAGTCGATTTTTTTTTCAAACCACAAATAGTAGTATATTTGACGGGCGTAAAATAGCCCTGATAGAAGAAAAAATCCTTTTGTGCCGGCGTTCGGCGCAAAAGATTGAAACGTATAGCAGGATTAGCTTCTCACATAAAATCAAAGAATATTTAGATATGAAATTACTTGAAGGAAAAGTCGTCATCATTACGGGTGCGAGCCGAGGAATCGGAAAAGGAATCGCAGAAGTATTTGCCAAACACGGCGCCAACATAGCATTTACGTATAGTTCCTCTGTTGAATCTGCGCAAGCTTTGGAAAATGAACTCAACGCCTTGGGCATTAAAGCGAAAGGTTACCAATCGAATGCTGCGGATTTTAATGAAGCACAGACTTTTGTTGAGGCGGTTTTGGCTGAATTCGGAACGATCGATGTACTGATCAATAATGCCGGAATCACGAAAGACAATCTTTTGATGCGTATGTCTGAAGAAGATTTTGATAAGGTAATTGATGTTAATCTAAAATCGGTTTTCAACATGACCAAGGCGACACAAAAAACCTTCTTGAAAAACCGCGCAGGTTCGATCATCAATATGAGTTCGGTGGTTGGTGTTAAAGGAAATGCTGGACAAACAAATTATGCCGCTTCGAAAGCTGGTGTCATCGGATTTACGAAATCGGTGGCTTTAGAATTGGGTTCGAGAAATATCCGTTGCAACGCCATTGCACCAGGATTTATTGAAACAGAAATGACGGGCAAACTCAACGAAGAAGTAGTACAAGGCTGGCGCGATAGTATTCCATTGAAACGCGGTGGTACGACTGATGATGTGGCGAACGCTTGTTTGTTTTTCGCTTCGGATATGAGCACGTATGTGACCGGGCAGGTGATGAATGTTTGCGGAGGAATGTTGACATAAATTGTTTAAAATGATTTTAAATTTTGACGCGACGGTAGCGAATTTGCGGAGCAATTTAGGAGGCATCATTTAAAATTCAAATTTTAAAATTCAAAATAAATAAATGGCTACGAGCACGATTTTACTGATATTACTTTCATTACTACTCGCAGCTGCGCTGTCATTTTACCAATATTTTTACAAAGTCAAAATCCAAACGAAAACAAACTGGATTTTGGCTTTTTTGCGTTTTATATCGGTCTTTGGCGTTTTGCTACTGCTGATTAATCCGGTACTTTCGCGAAAAACATACGAAGTTATTAAAACACCGTTGCCGATTGTGGTCGACAATTCGAGTTCGATTATTGATTTAAAAGTCGATGCTACGGCAAAAGAACTGCATCAAAAACTAATTTCGAATTCGGCATTGCGAAACAAGTTTGACGTACAATCGTACCGGTTCGACAGCGAATTCGAATCTTCGACTACTCTAGATTTTAAGGGCACTCAGACCAATATTGAAGAAGCAGCGAAAAACCTCAAAAGCATCTATAAAAATGCTGTTTTTCCGACGGTTCTGATCACCGATGGAAACCAGACTTCGGGCAATGATTATGTGTATAGCTTTGATGCAACGAATAAAGTTTATCCTTTGGTGGTCGGTGATACGACTACTTTTTTAGATTTAAAAGTGAGTCAACTTAATGTAAATAAATACGCTTTTCACAAGAATAAGTTCCCAGTGGAAGTGTTTTTAAATTATTCAGGGACCAAAAGTTTGAATGCGATTTTTAAGATTACACAGGGCAATTCGACCTTGGCAACACAAAACGTTGCTTTTTCCCCATCGAAAAAATCAGCCGTTGTCAATGTGTTACTGCCAGCGAACCAAGTTGGATTGCAGATTTTCAAAGCTTCTATTTCCTCGGGTGAAGCAGAGAAAAATACGTACAACAATACTAAGAATTTTGCAGTGGAAGTTATTGATCAAAAGACAAACATTGCCATTGTAACGGAGATCAATCATCCCGATGTTGGTGCTTTAAAACGTGCAATTGAAAGTAATGCACAGCGAAAAGTAACGATTCTTAAATTGAACGATGTCAAAACGTTAGACGATTTTAATGTAATGATTCTATACCAGCCATCGAGCAATTTCAAGACACTAATGGAGAATATTCAAGAGTCTGGAATCAACACCTTTATTATTACCGGAATCAGTACCGATTACGCATTATTAAACCAACAGCAGAATAATTTGGTATTCAAAATGAGCGGTCAGCGTGAAGACTATTCCGCGGTTTATCAGTCGCAGTTTAATTTATTTGCGTTGGATGATATTGGATTTGAACAGTTCCCGCCATTGCAGAATGCATTCGGAACGATTACGACCAACAGCAATGTTTCTGTACTGCTTTCATCGAAGATTCGCAATATAGAAACCAATGCGCCAATGCTCGCTTTTGCCGAAAATCAGGGGAAACGTTCCGCTTTTTTGCTCGGTGAAAACCTTTGGAAATGGCGTATGCAAAATCATATCGATACGAAATCATATGAAAAATTTGATGTATTTATAGACAAGATTGTCCAGTATTTGGCTTCGAACAATTCGAAAAAATCACTGGTGGTGAATCATGAGAGCTTTTACAATTCGGGCGATGCGATTGAAATTACGGCGCAGTTCTTCAATAAGAATTATGAACTCGACGACAAAGCGCGTCTGACGATTTCGGTCACAAACAAGAATACGAGAAAGGTAAAACAATACGATTTGCTTAAAAGCAATAATGCTTATAAAGTCAATCTTGATGGGTTATCCGCAGGGCAATATACTTTCGCAGTCAAGGAATTAAACACCAATACGGTTTATAATGGTTATTTTGAAATCCTTGACTTCGATATCGAAAAGCAATTTGTAAATCCTGATTTGAATAGATTAAAACAACTGGCAACGCAAACGCAAGGACAGGTTTATGCGCCGGATCAAGTTGATACTCTAATTAAAAGTCTGCTCGACAATACTGCCTACAAAGCGATCGAAAAGGCGATTGTCAAAAAAACACCGCTGATTGATTGGGTTTGGCTGTTAGTTCTTATTGCGATAGCGTTGTCTTCCGAGTGGTTTATTCGGAAGTATAACGGCCTGTTGTAAGTGGTTAAGATTTTGCGGAGATTATCATCGTGTGTATTTCTATGATTTCTTTTCTAGGATACTTTACAGTCATTAAATTTTTGACGGTAAATTCTTGTTTTTCAAGTGTTTTTCGAATGCTTTCTAAACCGTGAAAATAGCAATAAGTACGATCACCGCTACTTCCTTTTTGATAGCCCGAATCGTTGTAATCTCCGGCTACAAAACTCAAATATAGGATTCCACCATGCACCAACAAGCGATTACAATCGGCAACTAGTTTTGAAACATCGGTTTCCGAAAGATATGGAATGCAAAAACCGCCAATGATTGCATTGAATTGTTTTTGTATCGTATGGATTTCTCTAACATCCATAACTTTAAAATCGGCGTCTGAAATATTTTGCTGCGCCAATTGGATCATATTGGGCGCGACATCAATAGCTTCAATGCGAAAGTCGGGTCTTTTAGACAACAGATATCTGGTGATGTTTCCCGGTCCGCAGCCCAACTCAAGTACTAGTGGATTTTCCGTAGTGACGGCGTCACAAAAAGTGTCATAGCTTTCATTATACAAATCCAAATTCATGAACTTGTCATGGTATAATTGGGCAACTTTGTTCCAACTGTCGAAGGTTTCTTTGTAGCGATCCATAATTGTCGTTTATGCATCGAAGTTAGCAAATGGAATTAAAAAATGCATACTTATTTTGAAACCCAAATGCAATCTAATGATTTAATACTATTTTTGACGACTAATTTGAATTTCATGCGCTATGAGAAAGATGGTTTTGATCGTATTGTTTTTGGGAAGCCTTTTAAACTGCACTGCCCAGCAATGGGAAAAGAATTTAGAGGCTGGATTACAGCAAGCGGCAGTACAAAACAAAAAAGTGCTTTTGTTCTTTTCGGTTCCGGAGCATTGCGAAACTTGCGAGAAGTTGGAACAGAACATATTCAAATCACCTGAATTTTTAGCGTTTGCCGATCAGCATTATGTGATGGTAAAAATCGATTTCTCTTACCAGCAGGATGATAAGAATCAATTGCAGAAAAACCTGCTGATTGTCGAAAAATATAATAAAGACGGCTTTTTCCCGCACGTGGTTGTTCTCAACAAAGAAGCTAAAATCACCGTAAAAACGGAGGTTTACAATGATGAGACGCCGCAGGAATATTTGTCTTTACTTCAACGAAACACAAAGTCTTGAGAAAAATCAAACATTGTCATTTGCTTATAAACTGATTTAGGATTGGGTTAAAAAGCCTTTTAGGGGTTTATTTTTGATATTGCTTTTTTTTCAAAATATCCGATGCCGTTTGATAATAGCTCACGGTTTCTTTCATCAAATCCTGTCGAATTCTAGGCATTGGAATCTCATCATAATACAATTGAAAAGCACTGCCTAAAGCTGGGTTTTTGATCTGCTTTAATTGGTATTGTTTGACGATTTGTTTTGGCGACAAAATAGTCATCACATCGTCTTTTATGAAGCCTAAATTTTGGTACGTAGCAATAAAAGCTCGTGGTTTGTAGTTGGGTTCAAAAACATCCTGCCCATAAAATTTACTAGCGTAATTAAAGTGCAGCAACCCGAATAATGTAGGCATGACATCAATCTGCGACATTAATACGTCGTGCTGTTTAGGCTTATTTTTGGGATCGAAAATCATCGCCGGAATTCTATATTTATCCAACGGAAGCTCGGTTTTACCGGCACTGGAAGCGCAATGATCGGCGAGAATTACAAAAACGGTGTTGTTATACCAAGACTGTTTTTTTGCCATGGCAAAGAAATGCCGCAATGCAAAATCAGTATATTTTACGCCTCCAAATCTCGACTTCGCAAAGGAGTTATCAACGCGACCTTCAGGATAGGTATACGGGCGATGGTTGCTGACTGTCATCCAGTGATTGAAGAATGGTCTGCCTGTTTCCGCTTCCGAGTTCATAATTTTGATCGCTTTGTTTGCCATGTCTTCATCACAGACGCCCCAAACATTCGAAAACGTTATTTCATCGGGCTGAAACGATTTTTTGTCGATGATATCATACGCGTTTCCGGCAAAAAAGTCCTGCATATTATCAAAATAGGCATCACCACCGTATAAGAATTTGACCTGATAGCCTTTTTTCCGAAACACTTGCGCAGTAGTGAATTTGTCTTTATTATCGCTTCTTTTAATCACGCTTTCACCAGCAGTCGGTGGCAAGCATAAAGTCACTGCCTCGAGTCCACGTACTGTTCTGTTGCCCACCGCATAAAGATTCGTGAACCACAAGCTTTTATCGACTAAACTATCGAGAAATGGTGTCAGGTTGTTTGTATCGCCATAATGTTGCATGTATTCTGCACTGTAACTTTCAATCGTAATCAGCACGACATTTTTGCGCGTTTCAGCGGAATCGCTTTTGATTTCCCGCAGTAAAGGTTTCTCCTTTTGTAAAAGCGCATACGCTTCGTTTGTAGGCAAGGTTTTATAAAACTTAAAATAGTCGAGCTCGTTATTTTTAAATGCGGTGTAGAACTTATAAATGCCATTGGCTTGAAGTTCATTAGCGAACACATTCGTTGCATTTTCTTTTTCCGACAACAGAGGAATCGCGACTAAGGAAGTTGCTACCAATGCGAAATAGAGCAGCGTTAGTTTAAATTTATCGAGTAATGAAGGGATTTTTTCAATCTCACTTCTGGTTTTTTTGACAATCCAATTCGTGATGAAGCCCGTGATTAAAAAAAGCGCAATGAAAATTGGAATTACGGGATAGGACTCAAGAATATTGCCGATTACTTCTGTGGTGTAAATGAGATAATCGACAGCTATGAAGTTGTATCGCATGCCGAATTCATTCCAAAAGAAGTATTCGCTGATCGCGTTTTGTATGATGAGCAACACATATATGAAAATCACTATGGTATATAACACGCGACGAATCGCGGCTCTGTATTGAGGCAAAAAAAGCATTAGACCGAACAGCAAGGTTTTGAAGGCGATGAAGTAGGTTCCGATTTCAGCTGCCGAACCACCATATTCATTTAAAATGGTATTGCCAAATGCGACGTACAAAAGCAAAACGACCAGCAGCGCGAAGACAATATAACCGTAAGGATGCTTATATTTATCGTTTGAAAGACACAATAGATACAGCCATAAAAAAATGCATGCGACTGCAAAAACAAAAGTATCCGAAAGCAATCCTAAGATAAAAATTTTGGATATTTCAACAGCAGAAAAATGGGATTGGGTTATTGGATGAAAAAGCAAAACCAAACGCAACAGCAAGCCAACAGCTAGAAAAAAAACAGTTAAGTAGAAAAAGGATTTACTTTTTTTGAGGAGCATTCAGAAGCTTTTACTGCAAAGTTAGTTTCCTATGCTGTGCGCCATTTTAAGATTGGGTTAATGTTAACTTAAGATTTACTTAATCTACATTTTCCACGTATTTTTTAGCTTATAAAGAATAGATTTGTAATTGCAACTGATTAAAAAAAAAATAGCTATGAAAATTCTAATCGTTGAAGATGAAATCGGTATCGCCAATTTCCTGAAGCAAGGCCTAGAAGAAGAAGGTTACGAGGTAATTGTAGCCAACGACGGGAGAAAAGGATACGAATTTTCACAGAGCCAGAAAGTTGATTTAATCCTGCTGGATTGGATCTTACCCAAAATGTCGGGCATCGAAGTCTGCAAAGCCGTAAGAAAAACCGATACCAAAACGCCGATTATATTTTTGACGGCCAAAGATACCGTTCAGGAAACCATTGAAGGATTGAAGGCAGGAGCGAACGATTATATCAAAAAGCCGTTTTCGTTTGAAGAGTTGGTGGTTCGCATTAAAATTCATTTTAGAACCGACAAGGAAATGGATGAATTGACATTGGGCGCGATCACAATTATTCAATCTAAATACCAGGTTTTATTAGATCAGAAAGAAATTCTTTTTACGCAGCGCGAATTTGAATTGCTGCTGTACCTGATTAAAAATAAAGGTAAAGTGTGCACGCGAAATCAGATCATTGAAGACGTCTGGAATATCCGTTACGAATATGACACCGGCGTTATTGATGTTTTTATTAATGCAATTCGCAAGAAACTCGGGATCAATAAGGAAGAACTCATAAAAACGATTCGCGGCGTCGGTTACATCGCAAGTTCAAACGCATAAAGATGTTTAAATTATCATTCAAAAATAGGCTTGCTTATAATTTTTTGATCAGTACGGCATTAATCATGGCTGTGCTTTTCGTGGTCATTTATTCGACGGTGAAGTTTAGTGTATACAATGATATCAATACGGATCTAGAGCATGAGGTCAAATTACATTTCTCGGAAATGAATTTCACAAACAATATTTACCGATGGGTCGATATCCGCGAATGGCAAGAAAAAGAACACAGGGAAATTACGATCCATCCTATATTTGTACAAATTTTCACGCCCGAAGGTGCTGCTGTTGAAAAATCGCCTAACCTCAAAAATGACAATTTAAAGCTCAACAAATCCATCAGGGAAAAGTACTTTTTTGATACGGTGCTCAACAAGAAGTTCATCCGGCAGGTTCAGGTTCCGATTTATCAAAAAGGCAAGATTGTGGGTTTCTTAATAATTGCCAAGTCACTCGAGGAAGAGCGTATTGTCATGCAAAATTTGCAGACTATTTTAGGATTATGCTACATTATAGTACTGTTTTCATTGTTTTTCATTACACGGTTCATCGCAGGAAAAAGCATTAAGCCGATTACGCAAATTACCAGCACAGCGAGTATCATCTCGACGGAGAATTTAAAATCTAGAATCCCATTGCCACAGTATCCGGACGAATTGTTTGAACTTTCCAAAACGATTAACGATCTACTTGATCGTATCGAAAATGCTGTAGAACGCGAAAAGCAATTTACATCGGATGCATCGCACGAACTACGCACGCCACTGGCTATTCTGAAGGGCACCTTGGAAGTATTGGTTCGAAAACCCAGAAATCAGGCGGAATACGTAGAGAAAATCAATTATTGCATTCACGAAGTTGACCGCCTGAATCATTTGGTTGATGAGTTGCTATTGCTAGCGCGGTTTGAAAATCAGAAACTCAACACCAAAAACGAATCGGTTTTCTTAAATGCCTTGATTCTGGATATCGTCACGCGTTATTCCCAAACCATCAATGAAAAAAAATTGACAATCCAATATGATTTCGAAAAGGATTATTACGTTAATTCCGACGAATATCTGGTCGCAATCATCATTAGTAATTTGCTTTCGAACGCGATTAAATACACAAACGATCATGGTGAAATAGGTTTGAACTTCTCGGAGCAAAATCAATCTTTAATCGGCACGATCACGGATACTGGCATCGGCATTCCGAAAGCAGATTTCGACAAAATCTTGAATCCGTTCTACCGCTCAAAATCTGTTGACCATCCTGAGGTTAAAGGCGTCGGTCTAGGACTGTCGATCGTAAATCGTTTATGTACGTTACTGGGCATCGAATTTTCAATCGTGAGTGAAGTTCATGTCGGAACTACGGTGATGTTTAAATTCCCTAAGGACGTTTCATAGTTGCCGGATTTTGTCAAAAACAAGAATGGTTGTGTTACAAATTTTGATTCATCCTCAATAAAACCGCTTGTATTATTCTAATCTCTAAATTCTTCGGTATTATCGGTGTAGTTTCTTTTATTTCAATAATCAAAAAGCTATATTTACTTTTTAAAAAAATGATTGTTCTTGCCTACTATGATTACGAATAAAAACAAAATTACCCCAGATATTGCTACCGAACTGCAAGAGCCTCAACTCAATATATTATTAACGACGGACGAAGATGACGCGCGTCCGGTGTTTATTTCCGGAAATTTCAACAATTGGCATACGCAAGACTTGGCCTACGAAATGGAGAAGATTGGGAACGGTTTGTATCATTTCAAATTCGCGAATGATTTTGTGTATCCGGATGAACTCCTATACAAATTCACTAAAGGTGATTGGAGTGAAGTGGAAATCGACAAGTATGGCAACCGAACCGAAAACCGATCGTGTCAAGAACATACCGGAGTCAGAAAAGAGCACGTTGATAAATGGAGAAAAAATTGGCTTCCGTTCAAACCGAATTTTCTGCCCAAAGTGAAGTTGATTTCGGAGGAATTTGAAATTCCACAACTCAACAAAACAAGACGTGTTTGGGCTTTACTGCCGCATGATTATGATGAATCGCAGGAGCGTTATCCCGTTTTGTACTTGCAAGATGCGCAAAATCTTTTCAACGAAAAAGCCAAATACGGGAATTGGGAAATCGATAAGAAACTCGCCGTAATGTCGGAATATAAAATCGGGAAAATAATTATTATCGCGATTGAACACGCCGAACAGGACCGAATTAAAGAATATAATGTTGGAAAGACTGTGCTTGGAGTCGGGCAGGGGAAGAAATACATCCGTTTCATCACAGATACTTTAAAGCCTTTTGTTGATAAAACTTTCAGAACCAAAACAGAACGGGAGCATACGGGAATAGGCGGCAGTTCGATGGGTGGATTGGTCAGCATTTTTTCGGGTTTGATGTATCCTGAAGTCTATGGGAAGCTGATGATTTTCTCGCCTTCACTTTGGGTCGTTCCCAAAACGGATTTTACGAATATAGATTTCTCCGAACCCAGCGATACCAAAATTTACTTGTATGCCGGCGGTGATGAAAGCGCAACAATGATCGACCACGTCAAGAAATTCAAAAAAAGCATGATAGAAAATGAATTCGTTTCGAGTAAAATGAAGATCAAACTCAGTATAAACCTGCAAGGAAAACATAACGAAACCTATTGGAGTGATGAATTCCCGAAAGCCATAGAATGGCTATTTTTTAATACAAAAGACAATTAAATGAAAACAAAAAATATAGAGAATTTAGAAGCTTTCTGCGGTGTCGTTCTCGTACCGATTTTTGAAACGCATTCCAAAAATGTAGTGCCAATCGAATTTCACGGCGTTTCGGTCTCTTCCAAATTATTTTTCGGCAAAAAAGATACTTATTATATAGCGGAGAAATATGATTGCATCCACATCTTTATTGGACTTGGGAAAACGATCGATTACAAGTCATTGAAAACCATGATGCGAAGAATAGCTTCGAAAGAAAAAGATATTTTTGGTAAAGATGTCGTTCTGATGATACCCGAGATTTTTACACTGCAGCAGGTAGAAGCCACGATTTTGGGATTGTGTTTGGGTACTTATCATTTGGGACACTTTAAGAAAAAAGATGTGCATCCGTTTGCTGTGCCTGATTTCGAATTGGGTTTGCTATCCAAAACGGATCATTCGGAAACGGCTGCTCGGGCACTAAAAATCGCTAAAACGCAAATTCAAATTTTATATTTAGTCGACTCGCCACCCAATATCGTCACACCAACGTACCTAGCCAAATGGGCACAAGATAGCGGCAACACTTACGGATTTGAGACAACGGTATTGGATGGTGCCGCTTGTAAAATTGAAGGGCTGGATGCTTTTCTAGCCGTTGGAAAAGGAAGCGACAAGACGCCGCAATTTATCATCATGAATTACGAACCTGAAAGCGATAGTCCTAAAATCAAGCACGTAGGTTTGGTCGGCAAAGGAATTACATTTGATACGGGTGGACTCAATATCAAAACGGCAGGAATGGTGCATATGAAATGTGACATGGCTGGCGGTGCGGCGGTTTTAGGAGCGATGCAACTGATTGCCGATTTGAAACTGCCTGTAAAAGTCACTGCGATTGTTCCGTGTTGCGAGAATGCGGTCGACAATACCTCTTTTCTGCCAAGCGATGTAATCAAAAGTTACCATGGCGCCACAATTGAAATCATCGATACCGATGCCGAAGGGCGTTTGATTCTTGCTGATGGTTTATCGTATTTAATCAAGAATTACAAACCTGAAATCATTGTTGATATCGCAACGCTAACCGGCAGCAGTGTCGGAACATTTGGTTATGAATGCGGCGCTTTGTTTACAAACAACACAACGATTGCGCAGAAATTGCAGCATTCTGGAGATGAAATAGGGGAAAGGTTGTGGCCACTGCCGTTGTGGGATGCTTATCAATCCGACATTGAAAGCGATATCGCTGATGTAAAAAACTACAGCGGAAAACCCGTTGCTGGAGCAATTTCTGCAGCTAAATTTTTAGAATATTTTACTGAAAAGCATCCTGCGTGGGCGCATTTGGATATTGCCGGTGTTGCATTTGGTGATGATGAATTTGCAAAAAGCAAGCATGCCACCGCGTATGGAGTACATTTATTAACCCATTTTATTGAAAATATTTAAGCTATGAACAAATCGCCTAAAACAATCGTTTGCATTTCCAATTACTTTAAAGGAGCTGATTTTTTGATCAATCTCAAAAAGCTGGGTAATAAAGTTTATTTGGTCACTTCCGAAAAACTGCGTGACAAGTCATGGCCAGTCGAATACATCGATGATATTTTTTTTATGGAAGGTCAAGATATGGATTGGAATTTAGAGCATCTATTGTTGGGCGTGAGTAATTTCATGCGCAACAACACCATTGATGCGATCGTAGCATTAGACGACTTCGATGTTGAAAAAGCTACGTACTTACGTGAAAATCTGCGCATCGATGGTATGGGCCAATCGACTGGGCGTTACTTTCGTGATAAATTGGCGATGCGCATGCGTGCAAAAAGTTGTGGTATTTCGAACCCGAACTTCTGTTCCCTTTTCAACGATCATGACATCAATGCTTTTGCCGACACGATTCCGGCACCATGGGTTTTGAAACCACGTTCTGAAGCTTCGGCATCGGGCATCATCAAAGTGTATGACAAGGAAAGTTTGTGGCTGCACATTAATGAAATGGGCAATAATCGTTTTAAATACCTAGTAGAACAATTCCGTCCCGGTGCGGTTTATCATTGCGATAGCTTGATTATGGATGGTAAGATTCTGTTCAGCATTACCTCGAAATATCTGGCAACACCCATGGAAATTTCTCAAGGCGGCGGTATTTTCAGAAGTGCAAACATTCCATACGATTCTGATGACGACAAAGCGATTAAGAAAGTCAATGAACAAGTTATTAAAGGCTTTGGGTTGAAACATGGCGCAGCACACACCGAATTTATCAAATGTGATGAAGATGGTAAAATCTATTTCCTTGAAACTTCTTCAAGAGTTGGTGGTGCGCATTTAGCAGAAATGGTGGCTTCGGCGTCGGATATCAATTTATGGTCGGAATGGGCCGCGATTGAAAATGCGTTAGCCAAAGGAATAGCATACAAATTGCCAAAAGTGAAAAAGGGTTATGCGGGAATAGTATTGACTTTATCCAAATACCAACATCCGGATTTGTCTTCGTTTGACGACAGCGAAGTGTGTTTCTCCGTGCCTTTGGATTATCATGCAGGATTGATTGTAAAATGCGACAAGCATGAACGCGTTTTGGAATTGCTTGACAATTATGCCGATCGTTTGGTGAAAGATTTCGCTACAGTGGTGGCGCAGGCGGAAGTGAAGCATTTGCATTAGCGTTTACCCGCAAAGGGCGCGAAGTTTATCGCAAAGTCGGCTAAGGTTTAAGCGCCGACCCGAACGAAGTGAACTGGCGAAGCAATGCACGAATACGATATGAAAATTTGTGTGTTTGTGGCTTTGTTAGGTCTGTTTCATCAGATGCCCTAGCCCTGATAGTAGTGAAAATACTTTTGCGGCGGTGTTCGCCGTGAAAGATTGCAACGGATAGCAGGTTACAGCTTCTAAAATATGCAACTTAAACTTTGCATTTCCTTGCGTATATAGTAAAGTTTGCGGTTCAACTACCTTTCAAACAACCCCAAAGTACCGCCAACCCAATCTTTATCTTTATTGAATTTGACGCCGATCATGTCACCACGGCTCAGTCGAACCAAATTGCAGAGTAGTGCAGGAGCCTTATCTTCTTTTTTCCAAACGCAGAGCACGCGCACTTCGGCTTTTACTTTTCCGTCGGGCGATTGCAAAATGGGGATATAATTGACTTTCTTCTGAAGTATGTACAATTCCTTTTCGGTTACCGCTTCGATATCTTCTTTCGTCACGTGGAAAATCACGCCGCTGCCTGAAAATGAAAACAAAGGTTTTAAAACGTAATGCTCTAAATCGGTTGGAATTTCTTTTAAGTCGCTGAGTAAAGTCGTTTCGATGAAGTATTTTCCTTTCAACAAGGGTAGAATAAATTTGCTGATTCTGAAAAACCAATTCGGATGCCCCGCCCATTCTACATCGAGCTCATCGGAAAAACTGAAGTCTAGTTTTAAATCGGTTCGCAGTTCCAATTCGTCAAAGATTACGCGGTTGTAAATGCGTTTGACCTGGATCAATTCGCCTTGTTCGTTTTTATAGTAGAGTTTTTTATCGCGTTTGATCAATTCCGTGACGCAGACAATCGGAATTCCAATGTCGCGGTGGCAATAGTAGAAGTCGATTTTGGTGTTTTGCTTTTCCGGTTCAATTTCTAAAAGTATTACATTTTCTTTCGGATGATTGTTGCACATCGCTTCTTCAACAATTTTCAGATATTCGTCTGAACTAATATCATTGATGAACTGCGTTAATTCTTGGAGAAACGGGTAAAACTTTATGAATTTATCGTACAAAACGTACTGATAATTGAACAGTGACGGAAAACCTTGCACTTCAATCAATTTCGGAATTACTTGCCCGTTTTCCTCGCAAATCCCGAAATCAATTGCCAAGAAAGTGGTGTGCTCATCTTCGTTTGGAACTTTGGTGTTGAGTTCTAAAGATTTTTCGGTAAGCTGTTTGAAATTGTCTTGTTGAATGAGTTTGATCACATCCTGACAACCTTCAATCAACTGTGCTTTGAGTTCTTTTGAAATAAAAAAAGGTGTTTCAGCCATTCTGAAAGTGGGCATATAATTAAAATCGCCTGCGATGTCATTTTGAAATTCCTCGTATTTCTCTAAAGAAAATTGTTCGTTGAAAAGTTGTCTGTATTTATCAATCATAGTAATGCTTTATTAGAGTCAGTGACAATTTTAAACAACTAAGGAATTAAAAACATGAGTATAAAACCTCAATGAATCTTAATTCCTTAATGATATATTATTCTTTGTAAACTTAAAATAATTCTTAATTCGAAAGTGTCTTTCTTGTTTTCATCAAGTCGTTGATCGCAAGGCGAAGGAAATTTGGAATCAAAGTTTCATTGGTTTTGTAGATTTTCTCTTCATCCAATAAGTCTTCGAGCATGTTTCTAAATTTCTTCCTGCCTTTCATATTGATAATTTTCTCACGCGTTTCGGCTTTCTTCAGATTCGCGATGAAACTCAATGGATCGGCTTCGGGATGGAATTGCGTTCCGACAAAATACTTCGTAAAGCGAACCGCCATAATCGCTCTTTCAAACTGCACATGATCGCGGATTTTCTCGAGTGAAATGATTTTGGCGCCTTTATCGGCAAACACATTGAGATGCGGCTGCACGACTTGGTAATCGCGGGAATCGACTGCATAAAACGGATCGTCAAGACCTTCAAACAAAGGATCGTTATAGCCTTCTTTGGTTTTATGAACGGTCATTACGCCGAAAGACGTATCGTTTCGCTTCGTGATTTCAGCCAAACCGAAGTGTTTGCATGCCATTTGAAATGAGTGGCAAATAAACAAGACGTGTTTTTTAACTTCGTTCTCGTTATTCCAAAGCGTTAATTGATCAATAAAAGCGTAGTAGTTTTTATCCCAAATGCCATCGCCTTCAAGCGGATTTCCGGGGCCACCCGTAGATATGTAGATATCGTAATCCTTGATTTTGGGCAGTTCCGATTTTCTGCGGACGTCAAATATTTTGAAACTCACAATCTGATTAAAGCGATTGACGATATCGATAATGCAGCGCATGCCTTGATTCGGCTCGCCGTTATACATATCTAAAATGGCTATTTTGATGGTATGTTCGTTCATAATTTCTGGTTTAAAACAGAATTTGGCTCTACAAATATATCATTATTATATTACAAACCTTTGGTAAATTCCGAAGTTATAAAATCAACTACCTTGGTCAAATCGTTTGTTTGATTGAAAACCGCGAGTTGTTTGTCTGCGCCCGTACCGTTTTTCATGATCTGATGCACGTAATTGATTTGCTCTCGGCTGCCCAATTCATCCACGACATCTTCAATAAAATCTAGCAGTTCACAAATGAGCGCTTTGGTTTCTAATTCTTTCTGCAGACCGAAATCAATCATATTGCCTTCGATGCCATAACGGGCCGCGCGGAATTTGTTTTCTTTAATCAAAGCCAGGCGGTATACATTGTAACTCATGTTGTTTTGGTTGAGTCGATACAACTTAGCCACAATGGCCTGAATAATCGCGACGATGCACATGGTTTCATCAACGGTCAGGCTCATATCGCAGATGCGGAATTCAATCGTGTCGTAAAACGGATGCAGTCGCAAATCCCACCAGATTTTCTTCGGATTGTCGATGCAATTGGTTTTTACCAATGTCTCAAGATAATTGTCATACGAAGCCACGGAATCAAAATATTCGGGCAAACCTGTTCTTGGAAATTTGTCAAAAACCTTAGTCCTAAACGATTTGTAACCTGTTTGTCTGCCTTCCCAAAACGGAGAATTCGTCGATAGGGCAAAGATGTGCGGCAAGAAGTAACACGCTTGGTTCATCAACTGCAAACCAATTTCGCGGTTTTCAATGCCAACATGACAATGCATCCCAAAAATCAGATTCGAACGTGCTGCATCCTGCAATTCGTTTACAATATTGTGATAGCGTGGATCGTCGGTTATGGGCTGGTCTTGCCAACGCGAGAATGGATGTGTTCCGGCACCGCCAACGACCAAGTCTTGTTTTGCGGCAAGCTCGACAATTTTGCTGCGCAGGTATTTAATCTCGTCCGACGCTTCTTTTACGTTCTTGCAAATATTCGTTCCGACTTCAACGACCGATTGGTGCATTTCGGCTTTGACCTGTTCGTTCAGGATCACTTTCGCACCGTCGACAATCTTTGAAAGATGCGAGCGCAAATCCCGGGATTGCGGGTCGATAATCTGATATTCTTCTTCAACGCCTAGCGTAAATATGGGTAATTTTTTCATTACAATTTTCTTTAGAAGCTAATCCGGCTATCCGTTGCAATCTTTTGTGTCGAACACCGCCACAAAAGGATTTACACTGCTATCCGGGCTAGGGCAATTCGTTATTTTGCTGCGGCTGCGTCTTTGATAAACGTTCCCCAAGTCAGGTTCATCTTGCCCGGCTTTTGTTTTTTCGCAGCGGCAATAGCCATGTTTGCAGCAGCTTCCACAACCCATTCGAAATTTTCGGCACCGACAGACGTCAATTCTGCATCGGGAGCCGGATTTCCAAAATCGATGGCGTATGGAATTCCGTCCCGTACGGCAAATTCAACCGTATTGAAATCATACCCCAAGCCTTTGCACAAACGCAGCGTATAATCTTTTACGGTTGCTAATAATTTTTTATCGGTTGGCGGTCCATCAATCACATAACGCAAGTGATGCGGATTTCTCGGTTCATACTGCATGATGTGCACGTCTTTCCCACCGAGGCAATACACGCGGAAATATTCAGTAAACACGATTTCTTCTTGAAGTAGCATTACGAGCTGTCCGGTTTCCTGATGTTTTTGCCAGAATTCTTCTTTGTTTTCTAGTCGATACACGTTTTTCCATCCACCACCAGCATACGGTTTCATGTAAGCTGGAAACCCGATATAATCGAAAATGCCTTCCCAGTCCATAGGGTATTTTAAATTTCGGAATGACTTAGAAGTCGTATCCGTTGGATGTTCGGCAGATGGCAGAATGACGGTATTCGGAAGCGGCACGCCTAAAGTATCGGCGAGACAGTTGTTAAAGAACTTGTCATCGGCGCTCCACCAAAACGGGTTGTTGATTACATTGGTTCCGGTCAGCGCTGCATTTTTAAGATAAGCGCGATAGAATGGAACATCCTGAGAGATCCGGTCGATGATTACTGCATATTCGCCACCTTTGTTTTGCACGACCTTATCGATGGACACGGCTTCCGCCATAATTCCTTTTTCATTTTTGGCGTTGACCCTTTCGATGAATGCGTGTGGGAAAGTGTCTTCCATTCCGAATAATATTCCAATTTTTTTACTCATGTCAATATTGTTTTTTGGTTTTCGTGAATCTTCGATTTCATGTTGCTTGTCTTTAATATTTTAGAAAAATTTGATTCTTGATAAATAATGCGGGAACATCTGGCGCCAGACCGGCCAATCGTGCTGCTGGTCTTGTCGGATGTCGAGCCAATGCGGGATGTCGCGCTGCGCTAGGACACGACTCAGTTTAAGATTCGAATCGAGACAAATATCCCAGTTGGAAGTTCCGAGAATAATATCCATATTCCACAATTCGTGATCGTTGAGTCCGTGCAGATAATCTTCGGGGCTATTATAAAAAACATTGTCGTCATGATAGCCATCCATGAAACTTTTGATATTGAAAGCGCCGCTCATCGAGAACATATGGCTTACATAACCTGGATGGCGGAATGCAAAATTTGCCGCATGATAACCACCGAAACTGCAACCCGCCACGGCAACTTTACCGGAATAGGTATTATTTTTTACGCGTTCTACGATTTCATGACAAATCATTTTGTCGTACCAAACATGGTTTTCGATTCGGTGAAAAGGATGGATTTTTTTGTTGTAGAAACTGTCTTTATCAATACTGCCCGGGCAAAAAATCTGAATCAAACCTTGGTCGATATACCATTGCGCAGAAGCGATTAAGCCTTGGTCTTTGTTTTCATGATAACTGCCCATTGATGTCGGGAAAAGAATCACCGGATATCCAGCATGACCAAAAACGAGCATTTCAATTTCGCGGTTCAGATTGGGTGAGTACCATTTGAAGTATTCTTGTTTCATAGTAGGCATTTAGTAGATTTCGATGCTGCAAGATTACAAACTATAGCTGTCTTGTTAAAGTTACTTTTATAAAAACAAGTATAATGAAAATATTCAATAAATACCCGGTTTAGCATGATTTTCTCAAACATTTGCGAGAATACTTATTATAGTCCAAATAAATTAAGAAAACATTAAAAAATAGTTTATTTACCAAATCTGTTTTGGGTAAACCTTAAAGCGCCAACTTTAATTTTTTGATCAAATATGCTATAATGCTTTTTTTTACTGCAATAAAATTATGTAATTGCGTCGATAGTTTCGAAAAGTTGCACCTGACTCTTTAAACGTTCGATGAGCATATTCATCATTCGTTTGTTGAGCGACGAGGAATTTAAGATGTATGCTGCATATTCATCAATCGTAAATAATCCTATAACAATGCCTTTGAGCGCGTTTCTAAATTTGATGTCTTTCTGGATTGTGTTTTCTATAAACAGCAATTTTTTCTCTACAGAAGAAAGATAAAAGTCATTTTTGTGTTTGCTGATATGATTTTTGAAAACTTCAATAAACAAATCATTTTGCAGCTTTAGAATCGGGCGCAGGGTTTGATTTTGAAATTTTTCATCTGAGGAAGAAGATTCACTTACTGATCCGATTCTCTCTCCTCTTAAGCTTGTAATGAATGCATCGCGGGTTTCCATTTTTCTTTTAAAGTTAAAAAAAAACCTCTGTACGAATACAGAGGCTTTTATAACTTATCAAGAATGCATTGTTAATTATTCTTTTACTTTAAATGTTACTCTTCTTACGAGTCGGCGCGCGTCTTTAGAGTCTATCGCTACCGACGCATCTTCGCCTTCGCTGATGATGTTCAGACGTTCAGCAGGAATACCGGCCTTGATTAAAGTGTTTTTTACCGTGTTAGCTCTTGATGCAGCTAGCTTGTCATTGTAGGTTGATTTCCCGATTTCATCAGCATGACCGATAATTTCGATAGAACTACCAGGATTGTTTTTAAGGTACGTACGGATGAAGTCGATTCCTTCTGTTGAAACATTCGTTGGCGTGATTTTACCCGAATCGAAATAAGTCGTTACATAGCCTTCGTTGATCAAACGTTTGATCATGTCAGCATTGGCAGTTTCGATGGTTTCTTTGATGTTCGATTTGTCAACATATGTATCTGCCATGAATTTCTCTAACTCATCCGGAATTCCATTTTTGTTGATATCGACCATTCTACCTTTGGTATCTACTGCAACGCCTGCAATAGAATTGTTCTCAACATCTAAGTAATCTGGCACTCCATCTTTGTCGGTATCGTTCAGCATACTTTCAAGGTCACCGATTCTCTTGTCGAGTTCTTCGATTTCTTTAAGTTTACCTTCATCAATAATGGCCCAGTCGCCGTGAATATTATCACGACCGAACGAATAAGTCACACCGATCGTACTCATAATCATGTTACCTGCTAAGTTATTCGATTTGTCGGAAACACGTCCGTCCCAGGTAAAATGCTGTCTGAAATTACCAAGTGTACTAAAATCACCTATGATTGAAAATTTCTTAGAAATTCGAACTTCTGGGGAAATACCAAACATCACCCCAAGATTTAATTCAGATTTGTTGTAGAAATATCCCGGAACACCTTCGTCTGGCTTGTATTTCGGCGTTGCACGAGCAGCTTGAAGACCGGCGTGGATCAGGATGCTTAGTCTTCCCAATTCTTGTTGGATGTTGAATAAACGAGAGGCATTAACAACACCTTGCAAACCGAAACGGTATTGCTGCATTTTAAAATCCTTACTGTCTGTGCTTTTGTTGTTTGAAAATTCATCTGAACTCAAATCCGCTTTCAAACCAAATTTTGCACTAAACATGTAACGTACACCAAGATTAAAAGTATTAAAACGAACAGAGCCAAAAAGTTTGTCGGGATTGCTCGAATAATATCCTTCCGTAAAAGGTTTTGTCCCTTTACTTTGTCCGGCTGATAATTCGATCGTCCATTTGTTGTAATCTTTTCTTTCACCGGTATCTTTTGCGTCTTTGATATCCTCAGTTTGAGCATAACTAAAATTAAACGTCAATAAAGCAAGGGAGAACAATAGTAAACTGTGTTTCATAGTTTTAGGATTATAACGTCTAGGTGTCAAGTTTTAACATATAATTTGCAAATATAGTTTTTTCCTTTTAAACTTCAATCTTTTAAATTAAGGTATTTTTACACAAGTTATGAAGAATCAAAATTCCTAAACGATATAGAAAATGCGCTTTTCCAATGCTTTTGTTACTGTTGATGCATTGATTTTCAAGCCCATAAACAACAATAATTACCTACTGTTGATTCAACGAAAAAATGAATCTTTCAAAAATTCTTGGGTCAAAACTGCACAATGGTTCTCGGTAAACGAATTGCGCGAAATGGCTTTCGTTCATTTGGAAATCATTAAATTAGCGCTTACAAAAATCTGACACGATGCGATTTCATACAAGAAAATGGGTGAAGCCCGAAGATTTAAACCCAAACGGAACCTTATTCGGCGGCAAATTATTAGCGTGGATCGACGAGGAGTTGGCTTTGTACGCGATCATTCAACTCGAAAATTCGAGAATTGTGACCAAGCATATGTCGGAAATCAATTTTAGGAGTTCGGCGCAACAAGGCGATATTGTGGAAATTGGGATCGATGTCGTGAAATTCGGTAATTCTTCATTAACCTTGCGATGTGAAGTCCGCAACATCATGACGCGCGATACAATAATCACGATTGATACGATTACCATGGTCAGTTTAGGCATTGATGGCAAACCGGAAGCGCATGGAAAAACCCAGATTGAATTCATCAATGACCGCTTTAAATCGTAACTACGGGACGATTTCTTTTCCGGTTGATAGCTCAAAAATCTCGAGATCGAAATAGCCGCTTGACGCGATAATATGGTCGAAAATATCGGCCATGATGTATTCGTAATTCTCGAATTTCTTATCTTTTGTAAACGTATAAATTTCTAAAGGAATGCCTTGAGCGGTTGGCTGTAACTGTCTGCAAAGCAATATCATATCTTTATTTAAACTCGGGTAGTTTTCCAAGTAACTAGTAATGTATTTTCGAAACAATCCAAAGTTGGTCAAGTTTCTTCCATTCAGTGGCAACGATTTGTCGATATGGTTGGCAACATTGTATTTGTCGATCTCAGCCTGCCGTATATCGATGTAATTTGTAATGAGCTGAATCTGTTTCATGCGTTGTAATTCATCTTCTTTCAGGAAACGGATGCTTTTGGCCCGGATCAACAAGTGTCGTTTGATGCGTCGCCCGTCCGAATTGAGCATGCCGCGCCAGTTTCGAAAAGAATCTGAAATTAAACTATACGTTGGGATGGTTGTGGTTGTATTGTCGAAATTCCGAACTTTAACCGTAGCCAAATTGATCTCGATTACATCACCATCAGCGCCGAATTTATCGAATGTAATCCAGTCGCCTATACGCACCATATCGTTTAAAGAAACTTGAACACTCGCGACAAAGCCTAAAAGCGTATCACGGAAAATCAATAATATAATCGCAGATACGGCTCCAAGTGCTGCCAGCAGCGTGTTGGCTTTAACCTCAAACAACTCTGAAATAATGACGGTGATACCGATCATCCACAACACGAGCATGATGACTTGTATGTAGCTGTCGATTGGTTTGTCGCTAAATTCTGGTTTTATTTTTAGGTAATCGCGTAGTGCGTTAAAAATGGTGCGGACAATCCATAGAATTAAAAGAATTATATAAACGCCGACCAATTTCCCGAAAACGGTTTCCCAATACACGTAATCATTAAGAATTACTGGAACTGATTTGTAGATGAACAGCAGTGGAAATAAATGCGAAATGTATTTTGCTGTTTTATTTGAGATCAATAAATCGTCGAATCTAGTTCTGGTCTTTTTTGCCGCTACCGCCATGACCGTCACCAAAAAGAAGCGAAAAATCATGTATATAGTATACGTTAGTACACTAAGAATGATAATATTTACAAAAAGGCTTGCATAAGCAGCAATCGTTTCTCCGATACCCCATTTACGAAACAAAGGATAGCACCAACCGTAAATATTTTCGAGAAATTTATGCATCTTTGAGGTATTTTTTCTCGATGTAGAAAGTGCCGAAAGGAATGATCGAAGCCAAGCATATTATGATAAACTTCTTATAGTCCCAATGCTCCTCAATTTTATTCATGATGGCGAGAACGATGTAGGCAATAAATAAAATGCCGTGCGCCATTCCGATGACTTTTACATAAACAGGCTGCGCTAACATATACTTCATCGGCATTGCAAAAAACAACAATAGGAGTAGGGAGATTCCTTCTAAAAGTGCGACGATCTTGAAAAATTTTATCATGTATATTGCGTTTTATATGGATGCTGATTTTTGTCTCGCAAAATTAGCAAATCGAATTGATTATATTCCAAAACTAATTTACTTTTGTTGCAATGAGCAAACGAGAATTAAAGAAATACCTGACACAACTTCCAAAAGAAGAACTTGAAGAACAAATCGTGGCTTTATACGACAAGTTTGTTCCGGTGAAAACGTATTATGATTTTGTCTTCAACCCTAAGGAAGACAAGCTGATCAATGATGCCAAGGTCAAAATTTCGGATGAATATTTTCCGTTAAAACGCAAACGTCCTAAAATGCGTCGTTCGGTCGCGCAGAAATTCATCAAGCATTTCATCATTCTAGGCGTCGATAATTTTCTGATCGCTGATGTGATGTTTTTTACTGTAGAAGTTGCGATGAAGTTTTCTTCAAAGCGGAATGTTTTTTACGAATCGTTTTTCAAAAGCATCCACACGGCTTTCGATCAGGCGGTAACTTTTACCATTGAGAAGGGAATTCACAGGGATTTTAGGGATAGGGTCAACGCGATCAAACACGAAGCCATTCGTCAGGATTGGAACAATAAGTTTGAATTCATCAATACGGCGGATCGGATGGAACATTATTTTTCTTAAAAATCAACGGATAACTCTTTTTTAGGCGTACTTTTGCAAAATTCCACAAACGCAACATGTCTCAAAACGAATTATATACCGAGATTGAAGATAAGAAAGAGCTTTACAGCTATCAGAAAGGCGACATCAATGCTATTTTTGATCGTTTGGATAACGCGCCTCACAACCACCATCTGCTGTATCAATTGCCTACTGGTGGTGGAAAGACCGTAATTTTTTCTGAAATTGTCCGCCGCTATTTGTCGAAACACGACAAAAAAGTACTCGTGCTAACACACCGAATCGAGCTGTGCAAGCAGACGTCAAAAATGCTCAAAGACTTCGAAGTCAAGAATAAAATCATCAATAGTAAGGTTAAAGAACTCCCCGATCAGAATGACTATTCGTGTTTTGTAGCGATGGTCGAAACCTTGAAAAACCGTATCAACGATAAGAAATTACACCTTGACAATATTGGCTTGGTGATTATTGATGAGGCGCATTACAATTCGTTTCGTAAACTATTGAGTTTCTTTAAGAATTCGTTCATTTTAGGGGTTACTGCGACGCCATTGAGTTCGAATATCAAGTTGCCGATGAATGAGAATTACAATGAACTGATCGTCGGCGACACCATATCTTCACTGATCGAAAAAGGATTTCTTGCTAAAGCGGTAACGTACAGTTACGATGTTGGATTGACTTCTTTGAAAGTTGGAATCAATGGTGATTATACCGTGAAGTCTTCTGATGATTTGTATTCGCAGCTTGCGATGCAGGAGAAATTGATTCATGCTTATACCGAAAAATCGCTAGGGAAGAAGACATTGATTTTCAATAACGGAATCAACACCTCATTATATGTTTATGAGACTTTCAGGGAAGCCGGAATTCCGATCCGTCATTTAGACAATACGAGCAACCCAGAAGATCGTCGTGATATATTGGCTTGGTTCAAAAGTACGCCTGATGCGGTTTTAACTTCAGTAGGAATTCTTACTACAGGATTTGATGAACCGACCGTCGAAAGCATCATTCTTAATAGGGCTACGAAATCACTGACATTGTATTTTCAGATGATTGGACGTGGGTCCAGAAAACTGCCTAAAAAAGATGAATTTACCGTCATCGATTTGGGAAATAATGCGGCGCGATTCGGCTTATGGGACGAACCCGTAGATTGGCAGCACATCTTCAAATCGCCCGAATATTACTTGGAAAACCTGCGTGATGATGCAGAAATTGAATTGCATTTCAAATACCAAATGCCGCCTGAAGTGCGTGCGAAATTCGCCAAGACAGCCATCGTCACTTTTGATGTTGATGAAGAACATAAATTGGCCATTGCCCAGAACCTGCGTTCAAAAATTGTAATTGAAAAATCGCTCGAACAGCATGCCAATATGTGCGTAGATAATTCGTCAGATTTGTCCGTTGCGAAACAGCTTGCAAAACTACTCAGTGAAGACATCGAATCGAGAATGAAACGTTATGCTAATTGCCTGAGTCATTGCAGCAAAAACTACAGAGAATGGCTTATTGAAGACTACAAATTGAAACTCACTTTACTGATCGGAAAAAAAATAAGGGAAAAGATGTTTTAGAATTCCCATTTTTATTTTCAACTCGATGAAATACATCATTTTATCGACGTACTTTACCTCTTTTTTTTAATAGGTTTTTTTTCACATCCTTTATCGTGTAAAATGTTGCACTTCATCGACAATATGAGTGTTTATAACAGATTTCAAAGCATTTTTTTTTTTTTTAAACAAAGAGAAAATATCTTTGCCCAAGAACAAATGTTAATTCTGTTTGCTAGCCCCAAGCTTAAACCTCAGAAAATTATGAAAAATAAATACGATGTAATGCTCATTTTAGAAGGGACGTATCCGTTTAACGGAGGTGGCGTATCGACTTGGGCACATATGCTTTGCAACAAAGTAAAGAATGTGGATTATACATTGTATTCTATCAATGCAGATTTTGAGGAAAAGCCGAAATACGAATTAAGTGAAAATGTTAAAAACCTCGTTCAAGTTCCTTTGTGGTCGCCATTAGAGCCAAAAGAATTATTGAGCTACGGCAAAAAATACTACAAAACAGTCAACCGAAAAGAACAAGAAGACCAGTCAGTAATTGCTGAGGAATTCATCCCAATTTTTGAGAGATTATTGCACAATATCTACGATTCGAAGGTTGATGTTGAAGATATCGATGACACAATTTTCGATATGTGGCAGTTTTTTCAAAACCACGACTACAAAAAAACCATGAAAAGCAAAATGGTTTGGAAATGTTTCTGTGAAACGGTTTCTGCAATCATTGCAAAAGACGCGCATTACGAAGCGACATTGTATGATTTTACAGTCGGCATGCGTTGGATCTACCGCTTTTTAATCCCGATATCAATTGATGTTCCTAAAGTGGATGTTTCGCATCTTACACTTTCAGGCTTTCCTGTAATCCCAGCGTTGGTTTTAAAATATAAATATGGAACGCCAATCATTGCTACGGAGCATGGTGTTTTCATCAGAGAACGATTGATTGCGATCAACTCCTCGGAATATTCCTTTTTCTTGAAAAACCTTTTGATTAAATTCTCGGAGTGCATTACGAAATTGGTTTACTACAAATCAGATTTGATTCTATCGGTAAATAAGTTCAACATGTCCTGGGAAAAGAAATACGGCGCCAATCCGAACAAGATTGATGTCATCTACAACGGTATTGATTCCGATCTTTTTGTTCCGGCTCCAAAACCAGCACATTTAGAAAACGTTCCGACGGTTGTTGCCGCTGCGAGAATCTTCGAATTGAAAGACGTAATCACAATGATTAAATCTTGTGAAGTAGCTAAAAGAAGCATACCAAACGTACGTTATTTAGTATATGGCGATAATAAAGCCGTACCTACTTATACTAAAGAATGCATGGACTTGATAAAAGAACTGAAATTAGAAAACAATTTCTTTTTAGCCGGTTATCATGACAAACCCCATCAGTTGTTTTGCGAAGGTGATATCTCGATATTGACATCAATCTCTGAAGGATTCCCCTATACCGTTTTGGAATCTATGAGTTGTGGTGTTCCTGTTGTAGCTACCGATGTTGGTGGGGTAACCGAAGCATTAGACGAAACTTGTGGTTTTATCTGCAAGCCTAAAGATTTTGAATCACTCGGACGTAGTGTTGTAACCTTACTACAAGACGACGCGCTGAGAGCAAAAATGGGCGCTAACGCAAGAAAGAAAGTAATCGACAATTTCACAATTGATAAATTTATCAAGGAATATGAAATGGCTTATGAGTTCATTATGAACAAAAAAGCACAAGATCCAATATATTTGAATTCCCACATGGAACAAGAAGCTATGGAAGCATCTTAAAAATTGTTCCTATATTTAACCAAAATAGACTCCCCAATCTACTATGGAAAATCACTTTACAAACATCAAGTCTTTAATCGAAAAGACAAAAGATAAAATCGGAAAGCCCGTCAGCAGCGAAGTTGTTGAGGCTACGATCGAATCATTAGGCATTCGTGAAAAAGATACGAAAGACGATTTTGGTTTCAATTCTATTCAGGAATTGGCAGAATTGGTTTACTACGAACTTACAACCGATAAATATTATATCGGTGCCAAAAACGAAAAAGAAATCGAAGTTGAAAGAAGCCAAACTAAGGTCATTCAACTCAAAGATTATTTTCGTGTGAAAATGCAGATTTTCATTCAATACTATTCTTTAGGTATTTTTCATTTACTTCCCGTATTAATTCAGATTGCCGCGATTATTGTTTTCGGTTATTCTTTGTGGACTTTCGTAGGCTTCAATGAAATTCAGTCGACAGCAGTCGTATTGGGCGTTGTGGTCGGGCTTGTTTCGACTGGTGGCTTTGTACAAGTTATCGGAAAACAAGCCTCTTTCTATTGGAATTATGAAGATTTCATGATGACCAACAAAACGATCAATTATCTTCATAAGGTTGGAATGTTATCAATTTTCTTCGTATTGACTGCCATATTCTTAGTAAATTTCTTCTTCCACATTTATCCATATGAAATTCTATTTGTTGTTTTTGCCTACGCACTATTTGTGGGAACGTTGCTATTGATGCTCGCACCATTGCATACGATCAAACAGCGTTGGATGATCACCTTTGCGATATTTGTAGGAACTGCAGTCGCTATCTTTTTGAAAGAAACCACAACCTTACTCATCTTCGCAACACACTGGATCGGAATCGCCGTAGCAATCGTTATTGTGAAAGTATTCCTGATCGTTTACTTTGGTAGATTAACGAAAAACAAAAAATCGATCAGCGGTAACAAAATTAAGGTTCCAGTATTGCTATACCACAATTACCAGTATTTTTTCTACGGCATGTTCATCTATGTATTTATCTTCATCGACAGGATATTGGCTTGGTCTTCCGGCATCGATAAAAATCTTCCGTTTTTAGTTTATTTTGAAAAAAATTATGAATTGGGAATGGATTTAGCTATTTTAGTTTTTTTATTGCTCGCTGGAGTCCTAGAATATAGCATCGCATCATTCACAAGATTTATTGATATCGGACAAAAAATCACCGACCATAAAACACCTGAAGTGTTTAACAACCAGCTTAAAAAAATGTACTGGCAGCAGGTTTTCTTGCTGTTCCTGACAAGCGCATTGGCATTTGTATTTATCTATTACATCATCAATGCATCTTGGGGATTTGAAGGTCAGTTTAATGAAACGCTAGTTCAATTGAGTATCAAGGTTTGTGTTATAGGCGGAATTGGTTATGTTTTGCTTGCGTGGGGAATGCTAAACTCATTGTATTTATTTACTTTGGGGCAGGCGAAAAAACCATTGAAAGCCATTATATATGCATGCATGCTGAATATATTTTTAGGTTTTATCTTAAGTAGGTTTTTTGCTTATGAATACAGCGTAGTGGGAATGCTTTTAGGAGCAGCTCTTTTTGTAGCGCTGACTTTGAAAGCCAACATCAACTATTTTAAAAACCTAGATTACTACTATTATGCCGCGTATTAAAATACTGTTTATAATTCTCCCACTTATATTACTGTTTAATTCTTTTCAAGACGATATGAAAAAAAGTACCGTGCTATTTTGCTATGGAAAAACGAAACCGGCACAAATAAAAGGGTATAAGTATGTTGTCCTCGAATCAAAGCATTATACACCAAGTAATATTAAAACACTAAAATCGCAGAACCAAAAGGTATTTGCTTACATTAGTCTCGGTGAAATCAATGAAAATTCTAGTCATTTTTCAGATTTTAAAAAGCATACGATCGGCAAAAACGAAATTTGGAACAGCCACTACTTGAATTTAAACTCGACCAAAGCCAATGCGTTGATCATTGAAATGGTTGACGAAATTTTTGGTGCAGGATACGATGGCGTATTCCTAGACAATATTGATAATTTCACGATCTTCGGTCCGCAAAAAGAACAAAAAGAAAAGGTTATCGCACTCATCAAAATGATCAAAGAAAAATATCCTAAAAAGATGTTTATCCAGAATGCGGGATTAGAATTAGCCGAAGAAACCAGCAGGTATATCGACGTTATCGCAGTCGAATCAGTAGCTTCGGCCTATAGTTTCAAAGATAAAAAATACAGTTTAAGAGCGCAAAAAGATTACGAAACATATATGGAGCGCATTAATAATATCAGCAGTACTTATTCAATTCCTTTTATTCTTGTAGAATACGCTGGATCAAAAGCTTTGGTCGAGCAAATTGATAAAAGATTGGAAAATGCGAAATTTGATTACTTTATAGGTAATATCAATTTGCAAACCATACCGCAATTTAATTAGTAGTAACTATGATGTTTTTAACAAGTTCAATATTATTAGGTTTTATAAGGCTCAGCATTATATTACTGTTTTTATTCTACTTGAACAGGAAGTTCATCAACGTTTCCAATCATGTTCATTTCCTCGATTTCATCATCAGCAACTGGTTCCGATATGCCGGTTTATTGGTTGTTGTAATCTTTGTGTTGGTTGAATCCGACGCTTATAATTTATTCAATTGCTTCTTTGTTTTTACGATTCTAATCGGTGTTGATGTTATTGGAATTGAAAACCTAAAAAGACCAAAACACTATTTCAGAACGCAAATCCGAGCAAGCCTGTTGAATTTCTTGCGCAACATCGAAAACCAAAAATCATTCTGGTCTTGGTTTTATCTCAAACGCAACAAAGTAAAAAAAGATAGCAATAACACTTTTCTATTGGTTCTTACGGTTCTAATCGGAGGTATTACTTTCTTAAGCCGCTATTATTTTATTATTTATGATAATTATTCGTTGTCCGATGCGTGGATTTACGATCTTAATAAGGTAATACAATTCGATAATCAGTATTGGTTCACTTTCGAGCTGGCGACTGATGCAGAATTAGCAATCGTCAATTTCTATGGAAAAATTACTGACGTAAGTCCCGAAATCGCGTTGCAGGTTATCGCCATTCTGGAATCAACATTATTGGCGATTATCATATTTTGGACAATCAATAAACTCACACCTTCGAAATTCATAGCGCCTACGATCGCATCACTATTCTTTAGTTTGGTGTATGTGCTTACGCCTTTAAATGTGTATTTCCTGCTCAAAGGAAACCCAACTTTCTTAGCCTTGACGTTTGCTTTGCCAGCATTCGTTTTCTTTATCAAACCAACTTTGCTGCGACTTAACAGAACCAGTTACTTCTTTAGTTTCATGTTTATTTTCATAACGATTGGGCTTACCGACTTATTCACGCTTTGCATCTTAATTCCACCTTTCCTGATTATTGCATTGGTTTTTACCAAAATGAAATACAAAAAGCAAAACCTGCTTTTTCTTTTGGCGTACCTGATTGCCATGGTGATTCTCTACGGAATTTACAGTTACGCCTGTTACTATCAAAGAGCGGATCTGTTAGAGTACATGCAGAACAATCTACTATCAGTGAGTTCGTACACTTATGTGCCGCAATTGATTTTGCAGTATAGTGAAATCATCCGGTATGCGCAGATTTCCACCGGAATCGGTTTTATTCTCGTACTACTTTTGGTGATTTTTAGAAAGGAAAACTGGCGCGCAACAATTATATTTTTTGCTTATTTCAATTTTTTGATCTTATTGACATTCATCAGAAGCGAGTGGCTCGATATCGACATGCTGAACAATTCCATTTCGGTTTTCTTGCCGATTATCATTGGACTGAATGCTGCCATTATCAGCAGAATTCTAAACTTCGGACTATACAAGCTTAAAAGATTTAGTCCGGTTACTGTTGCTGTTTTGTTTGTCGCCATGCTTTATGCATCATTTTATTATCAAAAGAAGAATATCAATGCTTTAACAGTCTCTGATCAAACACCAAAGCAAATCTTGAATGCGTATGATAAAATTTCACAAACGTTCTTTGAGCATTCGTACTGCGTCGTAAATGATCCTGCTGCTCAGGTTATTAGTAACAATTCGCATTTCTTCATGAACTACGATTTCTTTTTAAATGAGTATCCGAAAATCGACTCCATCAATTCGAAACATTTGAAAGAGCCGGATTTTTTAGTCAAAAACCCGCAGTACTCCATTTCGAAAAGTGTTTTAGTTTTTGTATTAAATGACAATACTGAGGAAGAAAGTAATATTTTTGCAGCCAACAAACAATATCAAGAAAAACTGGTAGAAAATATCAAATTATTGAAAAGTAGGGGAAGACAGGTCAACCTGTTTTACAATACTGAAATTCTAAAAGTATACGAAATCGTGAACCAACCTGGAGAAAGTAAAATTTCTGATTTAATATTCTAAGTATGAAATTGAGGTCAACATCAAAATATTTATACTACGGAATGGCATTCGTGCTAGCATTTGCTATGCTAGGGTGTGAAGGCTTAGACGATTGGTCCGATTTAAAAAGCATCGACTTGTTTAATCCCAAAAGCGACAGCGGAAAAGCAGGCGGCAATTTCAAAAGATATGAAGCGCCAACCATGAGTGCAAATCCCATGGTTGAGTCGATTTATGATGCCAATTCAAAATTCAGTAAACTCTACAATGCCGACATTAGAAAGGTTTGCGACTACACGAAAATACCATTTCATGCCATGACGGTCACGAATTGGAATAGTACGCTCAAAATCAATCCGGCAGTAAGGGTCATTATGATTTATGACACGAAAAAACTAAACGATGCATCAGTAGATGTTTTGGTGAATTTCGTATCGAACGGCGGAACTTTATTTATTCCGTTCGCCAGTGAAGACAAAAGAATGGGTTTCTTGTTAGGATTCAAGCCTGATGCGGAATATGCGACCGATACGAAAGCAATGGGCTGGTATTTCAACACGCCCTATTTACCTGGTTTGAAAGGAAGATCGTTTGCAACGAGTACCTTGTTGTACGGGTTTTCAGGACAGAATTTCTCTCCTAAAATTAAAGTACTTGCATCGGCGGCCAACAACCCGAATTGTCCGACCATCATAGAAAATCCGGTTGGAAAAGGAAAAGTAATCCTATACAATACTTCAGGTGATTTCTCAAAACAAGATCGCGGATTTTTATTCTCCGGCGTTCTCAAAGGTTTGGAAGGTATTCCGTATCCAGTTGCCAATACCGCCACCATATTTTTAGATGATTTTCCTGCGCCGCAGTATGATATTATTGCAGAGCCGATAAAAACCGAAATGAACATTACGACTTCAGATTACGTTCAGAAGGTTTGGTGGCCTGATATGAGAGATTTGGCTAAGGAATATAAGATTCCGTATGCAGCGATGTTGACTTTCGACTATCGAAATAAAATCGTTCCGCCGTTTACGCTCGACCAATGGAATTCTAAAAAGATCAAGTCCAAAGACAAAGTAGAATCATTGCCCGATTGGCTCGTGAATGACGTTAAAAAGAACGGACACGAATTAGCATTCCACGGTTACAATCACGTTTCGTTGCTCAAAAATCTTTGGAAAAATCCGAAGTTTATTGAAACCTCGATGAATACCGTCAAGAAGAAATGGGAGATCAGCAATTACGGTACGTTGCCAGTGACGTATGTGCCACCATCGAATGATATTGACCGATTGGGAATTCGGGAATTGAAAGTTACCATGCCTTCCATAAAATACATGTGCAGCTTGTATATTGGTAATTTAGAAGATGGTGGTAACAGAGAGTTCGACTATGACCCGTTTGAGAAAAATCTTTTCGACTATCCAAGGATTTCTAGTGGGTTTTACATTCAAGACGATGAACGATACACAATACAATCGATGTATTTATACACCGGAATTTGGACGCATTTCGTGCATCCCGATGATATCTACCAGATTCCTGCAACGGCTGATAAAAGATCCGCAGGTTACAGTCTTCGAAACCAATATACTTTAGGCTGGAAGAAATCCAAGAACTCGGCAAAAGCGTTGTTTCCTGAATTCAAAGGTTTTATAAAACAGTTTACGACGACTTATCCGCAAATGCGTTTCGTTAATGGCGGCGTTGGTGGAAACCTGGTAATGAATTGGCGTGCCTCACGTTACAGCCGTAAATTCGAAAAGGGTTTACATACCATTACGGAGATCGATGCAGGAGCAGACAGTAAGAAATACTGGTTTATGTACGGCAGTCCGGCGAATGCAGATCGTATTGAAGGACAATTGAGAAATCAAGGTGTACTGTTTTCAAAATCGCCGTTTATCGATGGGTATTTGTACTCGGTATATTCTACGAAGCCGAAATTGACGGTAATCGACTTGAATTATAAAGCTCCAAAAGAAAGGGACAAACAAGCAGCGATCAACAATTTGGTTAGGGCTTATTTTGCGAAATTTAAAATCGATGTGCAGAATTTCATCAAAGGTGGTGCAGAAACCGATATCGATTTTGCAAAAAAACTCAAAGCCGAAATGGAAGCTTTCAAAAACAAATTGCTTTCGACTCCAGAAATCGATCCCGTACAATGGAACAAGTACGCCGAATATATGGAATCAGAAGGCAAGAATGGAGAACTCTGGAAAATGTATGAAGCGCATGTCGCCAAACACTATACTAAAAACAATATCCTATATTCGAAAGAGTTAGACCGCATGATCGGCTACATGGATGACGTTGAAAAAGAAAAATGGATGAGCGAACAAATTCGCGTGTCACCAAACGACAAAGAATTGCTGACGAGTTATTACAATAATTTCGATTCGGAGCAATACAAGGAAAAAATTAAAAGTGTTTTAAAAGCTTTATGGCAGTTAGATCCGACGGTGCAGAATTATAAAAACTACATCAAGCATTTGGTTCAATATTATCCTGAAGAAGCTTTGGTGGAATTAAAAGATAAAAAACCGACGCAGGATTTTGCCGATATAGCGACATCGATCGTTTGGCTGTTTGCGGATAATGCAGAATACGAGAAAGCCATTGAATGGTCGGATTTTAGTACAGAAATCGACTTTGTAACTAAAATGAATTGGTATATCGAATCCGGTCAATCGAAAGAACTTGAACCGGTTTATTTGAAATACATTGCGGAACATCCGGAAGATGAAATTGCCACGGTTTTGATGAGTAACGTTTTCCACGAGCAAGGCAGATTCAAAGATTCCTGGATATTGGCGAATTCGTTGAGCAACATCTATGAGAAGGAAGAATTGCGCAAAACATTAAACCGGGATGTTGTCTATGAAGACATAAATCTGCAACAGGATTTGATCGCGAATCATTCGGAATTGTTCTATCCTGATGTTTTGGCGAAATTAAGCAAGGATATTCGTCTGGCCATTGGTGATTTTATTGATTTGAATTCGTATTTGGAGACCAACCAGAAAAACCCTGCGTTTCAAAGAAATCTGATCTCGTATAATCATTTTAGCAAAAAAGGGATGCTTCATAGCTTTGGATTGACTTATTCTAAATATTACAAATTGGAAGTCACCAAAAAAGAATACAAGGATAATGTTGACAATTATACGATGGGATTGGAGTATAAAATTAATACGCCACTCAAAGAAAATAAACCACAATATTGGAGTAGGGCTAGAGTGGAAGTCGATAAGGCTTCGAACCCATATTACCAATTCGGAGCCGGAATGACCCGATCAAAAGAGAAAAATTTCAGATCCGCAACCCTCAATTTGTTTCCGGTAGAAACAGCTCCAGGCTTGAATCAAGGCATTTATACAGTGCAGGCGAATATTTATCAGGACATGTATATTGGTAAGTACATCAATACGAGTATTTCCCTCGAGGGAAGTTATTATACGGATGGTTTCCTTTCACGAGATACGATTGGACCCATCATTGATCCGAACCGAATGAGCAGAACAGTGTATACGGAATTGGCGAATGGTACACTGCAAGTGGATGAATTCGACGATTCGTACGAGGCAGCACTGACGTTACGATTGATGTACGACAAAGGCGAAGTCAAAAAATCGAAGTTCATTCCTTTCATAGAATCTCAAATTTCGCACGGTTCACGAGACCTAACAATTGGTTATCCATACTGGATCATTCGCAATCGTTTATACGGTGGAGGAGGATTAGGCTGGATGTATACAACGCCAACTTTTAGTACCAGGATAGAAGCTGGCTATTTCCTTGATGATTTTAGCGGTCACTTCGAGCGTGTTAATGCCGAGCTTTCGTATCAACTGTTTGATTTTACAGCCTTGACATTCAATCTTGAAGTATTTGAACAGTCGAAATTTTATTCTAATTCAATTCAATTTGGGATAAAACACAACTTCAAAAAGAAATACAAACAGAAGAAATAGTGAAGTGTTAAGAATAAAAAAAGGGATATTGAATTTTCAATATCCCTTTTTTTATATGTAATCAGAATTAATGTTTGATAATAATTTTACGCGTGTCTTTGATAGCACCTTTAGACAAATCCACGAAGTAAAGTCCATCGGTTAAGGTGTTTGTATTTAAAGAAACTTTGTTAAGCGCTTTCGAAATCGTTGCTACTTTAACAATCTGTCCAATTGAATTGTAAAGCGTGATATTGTAATCTTCTATATTATCCAATTCGATATTCAACGCCTCATTGGCTGGAACAGGGTAAATTGACATATTCAATTTTGCGTTGTTTGCGGTGGCTAAAGTTCCGGCAGTAACATTTAGAGTATGGTTTAAACTGTTGTAACCCGTGATGCTTTCCCAAGTATTATCGTTAGCAAGGCGAATTGCGTATTCCGGCCGATTCGCGATTGCCGCAGCATTGTCTGGCAAATGCAGATACATTTTATAATTTCCAGTAGTCAGGTTAGTTGGTAATGTCAGATTCTCAGTGATTGTGATTTCGTTTGGACCCAACCATAATCTCGGATCTGTACTCATTCGAATTGGATATACTTGATTTGTAGCAAGATTTTTCAAAACGATGTAAGCGCGTCTCTCATTAAAAGGAGCTGCAAAGCCTTGGTTAATAATTTTTATTGTAACAGGAAGAACCGTCCCTAAAGCCACGGCTGTCGGTAAAGTTGCAGTTTTGAGTTCAAAGCGATAACCCAATTTCTTTTGAATGTCTACAAAGCAATTTTGCGTTTGAAAGCCATCAATGACGTCTGGGTAATAGTCAAGGTTTAAATAAGACCAATGGAATTTATTCAATTCAAATAAAGCCGTTGTACAATCTGTTCTTGGGGAATTAAGATCACAAGTTTCTCCGCCCATCGGTAGAAATTTAGTTTCCTGAGCTAAGTAAGGATATTCCGTCGCAACATTATCATACGTACCGTTGTCATCCGTAGTGGCAAGGAAACAGTCATTATGGTGACCAATGCGCGCGAGACTTGACTGGTTGAATGCTTGCGAATTTGCGATAGCGTTTGGAGAAAACAAATCTTGTTTGAAAGCAGGTTTTCTAATTTGAATCATTCTATCAGCAGGTAAAGCCGTTAAAAATGCATTGACAACATCGCGACGATTGTTGAGATTAGCCGTTGTAAGATCGGTTTGATTATAGCCCCAACCACCGAATTCCGGTTGATCGGTATAAAACCATTCGCCCCACGTTCCAATAAAACCAGCTTGTGCTACAGCGATAATATCAGCGTTTGCAAGTAATATAGGCTTTAATTGGGCAATGTGATCCATGATGACCACTTTCGATGCGTCTTTTGGAGAATCACTAGTATTGCTTGAATAGGTAAAACGGATGACGCATTTAATTCCAGCGTTTCTTATTTTAGTGAAGTCACTTTGAATGCTTGCCAGAAATGCATCTGAAATCGGTCCAGTCTTAAAATTATTAAGCTTAAAATTACGATATATCAAAGTGATATTGTTATTTAGCCTGTAATTGGTTAGTTCAGTTTGGTTTAAAGTTGAACCCGTTGACGTGTGTTTGTAGAAACCCCGTTCTGGGTTTGAGATTACTGCGGTAGAAGCGGTGTAATTAATGCTAACGGACTGGGCACTTCCAAACACATACAGAAGCAATCCAAATAATGTTATGTATTTCTTCATAATTTTGTAGGTTTAAATTTTAATATTTTTTATGTGAATGATATAATTTCAATCCCGTTATTAAAAACGAACATCGCAAATTTATATAGATTAACTACACAAAACACCGTTTTAAATGTTAAATTATGTGATTTTATCGACGAACTGCACAATGTGATGATATTTGTAAGAAATTTTAATATAAAACCAAGTTTTTTGTACGATTAACTCTATTTTTATGAAAGTAAACTTTTTAACAATCTGCATTGAAGCTGTTTATAACTATAGATTTGTTCGGATTTTTGCATAATAATTTATTAATATTATGTAAGTTGCATAGGAGTTTTAGATTCATGATGGTCAAATTTTTACTGCAAATTTAATATATGTTATTTGCATTATAATTTATATTATGTAAAATAGAATATGTAAACAATGACTGCCTCTACATCAGGATACAGCAAACATTTCTCAGCAATACAAATGATGTACATTTAAAAACAAATATCATCGATCTCCGCAATACGTTTCTTATTTTTGCAACTGCTTTTGATTAATAAGTTTTTAAACACTAGAATTATGAATGTTATCGTGGAACGCATTGCTGATTTTCTGAAGGAATATTCACCATTCAATAATCTGTCACTCGATGAAGTCCGAACTGTCGCTTCAAGCATCCGTGTAATCAATCTTGAAAAGCACAAAGTTCTTTTTAAAATTGATGATCCGCTACACGACAGCTTTTATATGGTAGCTTCCGGTGTAATCAATTTATCGGTTATCGCTGATGCCGAAGAAACCCTGCTAAACAAATGCGTTGAAGGTGATGTTTTTGGTCTGCGCCCGTTTTTCGCTAAAAATAATTACATGATGACGGCTAAGGCGCGTGAAGAATCTATCATTTATGCCATTCCGATTGCTACATTCCGTCCGTTTGTCGTTCAGAATTCTGAAGTTTTGAATTTCTTATTGGAAAGTTTCGCCTACAATTCAAACAATCCAAGCGATCAAAATAAAGGGAAATTATTATCAGATAATGTTGTTTACAGCGGACAACAATCTGAAATACAATATTTCCAATCGCTATCTTACAATAAGACCCCGCTTAAAACCATCGCGTCAAGTATCGTCAAAGATGTTGCTCAAATGATGACTGACAATCTAAGTAATAGCGTCATCGTTACTGAAAATAATTACCCAATCGGAATTGTAACCGATACCGAAATGCGTTCAAAAATCGCCACTGGTAGATTTCCACTTACAGCGACAATCGATAAAATCATGGCTTCTCCTGTCATTACGGTTCCGGAAAACGTATCGCTCGCCGAAGCACAACTTTTAATGCTTAAAGCAAATGTTAGTCATTTGTGTGTTACACAAGATGGCTCGGAGAAATCGGATATCAAAGGTGTTATCGCCGAACATGACTTAATTGTTGCCCAAGCGAGCAATCCCGGTATTCTAATCAAGGAAATCAAACGCTCTCAAGACGCTAAAGACCTAAAGAAAGTGAGAACAAAATTAGCCGATATGATTCAATCGTCAATCGCTAAAAATATCCCACTGACGCACATTAATAACATTGCAGGTGAAATCAACATGGCGATTATTAAACGCTCCGTAGAATTATCGATCCTAGAGTTGGGCTCACCTCCCGCCCGTTTTGCTTGGTTGTCTATCGGTAGTCAGGGAAGAAAAGAACAGCTGTTGCTTACCGATCAAGACAGTATATTAGTATTCGAAGATGTCGCCACAGAAAAGTACCGGGAAGTCAAAGATTATTTTCTGAAATTGGCCAAGAAAGCGATTAATAATTTAGAGAAAGTGGGCTATCAGCCTTGCCCGAACGGACATATAGCCAGCAATATGCTATGGTGTAAGTCGCTGACCGACTGGACAAAACAATACGAAAATTGGATGAATACGCCAGGTGAAGTCAGTAACGAAATTAGTAGTATTTTCTTCGATTATGAAATTGCTTTTGGTGAAGCTAAAATCGAAGAAGCCATTACCAATGTGATTTTCAAAAATGTCAAAAAGAATAACTTATTTTTCGATTATTTAGGAAATGATGCACTCAGAAAACCACCTCCATTG
>JANPJB010000002.1:0-39888 GCA_031425295.1 Flavobacterium sp.
TCAAAGTGACCTTTAATATTACGATCAACGATGTACTGATACCGTTTGAGCGTGAAGTCGTTTATAAAATGAATGATGACGTGAAAGGTGAAGTATACAAACCGTTCGACATTGTGCCTGATGTGACCACTGCTATAAAAAATAAAGTCGTACTCTTCAATGGCGGAAAGACCAAAACGATCGAGGTTAAAATCAAAGCCGGAAAAGACAATGTCAAAGGCGATTTACAATTAGAAATGCCTTCCAACTGGAAACATTCGCCGTTAACCATACCTTTTGCATTAACCAAAAAAGGCGAAGAACAAACCGTTTCGTTTCAAGTAACGGCACCAAAAGATGCCGACGAGATTGCTGCAAAATGCGTTGCAGTTGTTGCTGGAAAACGTTTCGATAAGGAACAAGTCAATATTACGTACGAGCACATCGCCAAACAGCAGGTATTGAAACCTTCGGAGGCGAAATTCATCAAACTCGACATCAAAACTGGGAACGAAAAAATTGCATACATCATGGGCGCCGGCGATGAAGTTCCAAAATGTTTGGGTCAGATGGGCTACGATGTATCGATTATCAAACCCGAAGAAATCACTGCCGAGAAACTACTGAATTTCAATGTTGTAATGACCGGAATCCGCGCGTACAACACCATTCAAACGCTTGCATTTAAACAAGATATCCTTTTTGATTTTGTAAAATCTGGACACACGATGATTGCCCAGTACAATACGCTGGATGATTTTGTGACGCCGAATATTGCACCATTCCCATTGAAAATTTCACGTGACCGCGTTACCGAAGAAAATGCTACTGTGACCTTATTAGCCCCACAACATCCGGTTTTGAATACACCCAATAAAATTACCAATAAAGATTTTGAAGGCTGGAAACAAGAACAAGGTTTGTATTATCCGAGCGAATGGGACGTCGCATTTACACCCATTATCGCTTCAAACGACAAAGGTGAATCTTCAAAGAAAGGTGCTATCTTGGTCGCCAAGCACGGCAAAGGAAATTACATTTACACCGGATTGAGTTTTTTCAGGGAATTGCCGGAAGGTGTTACCGGAGCGTATCGATTGATGGCCAATATGATTTCATTAAAATAACGCCAAATGAATCAAAAACGTAGCAGCTGGAAGCGAAGTTATACTTGGGTATTGATTACCAATGCCATCTATATTGTGGTTTTTTGTCTCATCATGCTTATATTTTCGTAACATGCAACAGTTAGATTGGATTGTACTTTCCGCCACATTGCTTTTTATCGTTTCCTACGGTGTATATAAAACAAAAGGAAGTAAGAACGTCGAGGATTACATTTTGGGTAACAACGAAACGCCTTGGTATGTTGTAGGTTTATCTGTGATGGCGACGCAGGCAAGTGCCATAACGTTTTTGTCAACGCCGGGACAGGCTTACCATGACGGCATGGGTTTCGTGCAGTTTTACTTCGGTTTGCCGCTGGCGATGGTCGTGATCTGCTTCACTTTTATTCCGATTTATCACAGGCTCAAAGTATTTACGGCTTATGAATATTTAGAACAGCGTTTCGATTTAAAGACACGTTCACTAGCAGCGATTCTTTTCCTGATTCAACGTGGCTTGGGAACGGGATTAACGATCTATGCACCAGCGATTATTCTGTCGGCTTTGCTGGGTTGGAATTTGACTTTAATGAATATCGTGATCGGTGTTTTGGTGATCATTTACACTTTTGCTGGCGGAACCAAAGCGGTCAACGTAACGCAGAAACAACAAATGTTCGTGATCATGTCGGGCATGTTTATTACGTTTTTCCTAATTCTGCATCTTTTACCGAACGACATGACGTTTACCAACGCATTGCATATTGCGGGCGCAAACCATAAAATGGATATTGTCGATTTTTCAATCGATCCGGAAACACGTTATACTTTTTGGAGTGGTATTACGGGTGGATTCTTCTTGGCACTGTCATATTTTGGGACAGATCAATCGCAGGTCGGACGCTATTTGTCAGGCAAATCAATTCGGGAAAGTCAAATGGGATTAATCATGAACGGATTTCTGAAAGTGCCGATGCAATTCTTCATATTGCTGATTGGTGTTATGGTTTTTGTGTTTTTTCAGTTCAATCCGGTGCCGCTGAACTTCAATCCGAATAATAAAGTCCTTATTGAAAATTCAAAATACAAAGACGAATACCATGTGTTAGAGCAAAAACTTACAAAATTATCCGAGGAGAAAAAGGAAATCAACCTGATTTATATCGACCATTTGAATCAGAATTATGACAATCCCATTTTGAGAAAAGAGCTCGTTGCGATTTCAAGCAAGGAAAATGACCTTCGGGATCAGGCGCGGGAAGTCATCTCAAAAGCCGACAGCAAATCGGAAACCAACGATAAGGATTATGTGTTTATCCATTTTATTTTGAATTATCTGCCTAAAGGATTAATCGGATTATTACTCGCCGTGATTCTTTCTGCGGCTATGTCATCAACGGCTTCGGGAATAAATGCTTTGGCTTCTACAACGGCGATCGATATCTACAAGCGTAATGTCAGCGATGGCAAATCTGAAAAACACTTTGTGAATGCTACTAAATTCTTCACTTTGGTTTGGGGAATCATCGCTATTTTATTCGCCTGCGTAGGAACGCTTTTCGAGAATCTAATTCAACTTGTGAATATCATCGGCTCCATTTTCTACGGCACTGTTTTGGGGATATTCCTCGTTGGTTTTTACATCAAATATATTCAAGCAAAGGCAATATTTTGGGGTGCGGTTGTTAGTCAGTTACTCATTTTTTATATTTACTATCTCGACATTGTAAGTTTTCTGTGGCTGAATTTCATCGGCGCAATGCTTACCGTAGTGCTGTCAACCATCCTTCAAATAAGCCTTGGAAAAGGCGGCATGCGAAATCCGTCTTAAGGTTATGACAAAAAAATAACCGCTGATTCACGGATTAAAATCTGGATCAGCGGTTAAAATATTAAATCTAGGTCGACTACTTCTTACTCCACTCCGAAATACTGTCATTGTTCATTTTCACGTAATCATCGTTTTTTGCAACCGTGGCTGCCGCTAATGAAACTTTCGCAGTTTCGATAGCGCCTTTTTTGTCACCTAATTTCGCTTGAATCAATGATTTCTGTCTGCTGTACCAAAATGGTTTGTCTTTGTTCATATCAATCGCTTTGTTGACATACTCCAACGCTTTGTTCATATCGCCATTGGATTGGTAGTAATATTGTGCCGATGAAAAATAATCGCCTGATGTCGGACCAGCCAATGCTTTCTCAATACTGGCCATTGCTGTTTTTTGAGTGGGTACTTCAAATTTTACAGCCACCAATGTTTTCTCCCATGACAGTTCTAAATGTGCAAAATTATTATCTAGGTTATTGATGCCGATGGTAAATGACTCAACGGGAGCACCTAGCATTTGCGTATCCACATTGGTAGAAAGCGCTACTTTTTTGACATCCCAATTTTCAGGTGTACCCCAATTGTCTGTATCTGTATAAAAAATCACTTCCCACATATCTACTTTTGGCGTGGTGAAGATCGCGTATTTTCCTTTTTTCAACGTTTGTCCATTAATGACGACATCATCAGAAAAGGTAATCATCGAGTTTTGATTGGCTCCGGTTCTCCACAATTTTCCGTACGGTACTAAATCACCAAAAACGGTTCTTCCCTTTTTACTAGGGCGGGAATACTCGATTGTTACATCTGTTAGACCCACTTTTTGTTCCAAAATGGCTTTCGGGCTTGGTGCAGGCGTTTTGACTTGGGCTGATAGATTCAATGTGCTGAATACGATAGCCATTGCTAAAATAATTTTTTTCATAGGATTGCTTGTTTTAGTTTGATCAAAAATAGTAATTCGGCTTACAAATTCTGTTAATAAATACTTAATTGAATCGAAATTATGTTTAATGTTTTTAATTAATATTTGAACAAAAAATGTTTATCTTTACCGCAAATTAATTTTATGAAAATTTACACAAAAAGCAGCACACAAAATTTACCAATTTCAATACAAGAAGCTTGGGCCTTCTTATCTGATCCGAAAAATTTAAAAGTAATAACACCGGATTACATGGGTTTCATCATTGAATCGGGAGCGGACAGACCCGTATTTGCCGGACAAGTCATACAATATATTGTAACGCCTGTTCTTGGCATTAAGACCAAATGGGTTACGGAAATTACGCACGTAGAACAAGGACGCTATTTTGTAGACGAGCAACGGTTCGGTCCGTACTCGTTCTGGCACCACAAGCATTTTCTGAAAGAAATTCCAGGCGGCGTCGAAATGGAAGACATCATCGATTATAAAATCCCACTGGGTATCATCGGACAGTTGGTGCATCCGATCATCGTAAAACCCAAACTTGATGAAATTTTCGAGTACCGCCGTAAAAAACTAATTGCCCTTTTTGGGGAAATCAAATAACTATGAAAAACATATTACTCATTGGCGGATCGTACGGAATCGGGCTCGCCATAGCAAAGGAACTTGAAAATAACAGCAATGTTTTCGTAGCCTCGAGAACTGCAGAAATGCTGGGCGGACACAAGGTTACGCACATACCATTTGATGCCACTACCGAGGTTTTGGATGTTTCTAAACTACCGGCGGTTATTGACGGTTTGGTGTATTGTCCGGGCAGCATCAACTTGCGTCCCTTCAAAGGATTGAAAATCGACACTTTCGAAAGCGATTTGCAGATTAATTTTTTGAACATGGTGAAAGTGGTTCAGACAATCCTTCCACAACTCATGGCATCCGACCAATCGAGTATCGTACTTTTCAGCAGTGTAGCAGCAAGCATGGGCATGCCTTTTCATACGAGTGTGGCAGCCGCTAAAGGAGCTGTTGAAGGTTTTGCAAAAGCACTTGCAGCCGAATATGCACCTAAAATCCGTGTCAATGTCATTGCCCCTTCATTAACGGATACGCCACTTGCAGACAAGTTTTTGAACAATGAAACCAAGCAGGAAAAATCGGCAGAAAGGCATCCATTGAAGCGCTATGGACAACCCGAAGATTTGGCACAAATGGCAGCATTTCTGATCAGTGACAAAGCTTCTTGGATTTCGGGACAAGTGCTGCACGTTGATGGCGGTATGTCGACATTACTCGTAAATTAGCTTCGATTAGTTCGGCTAAAGCCTCGGGTCGTAATTCGTAATTTTTAATTTAATCCTCGATGACTATATTTTGGTTCCGCCGCGATTTGCGTATTGAAGACAACAAAGGTTTTTTTGAAGCCTTGAAAGATAATGCGTCCGTTTTACCAATTTTTATTTTTGATCAAAGCATATTAGAGCAGCTGCCCAAAGATGACGCACGGGTTACTTTCATTCATGAATTGCTATCGAAAATAAATAACCAACTACAAATTCATGGAAAATCACTGGCCGTTTTTCATGGCGAACCCTTAGCGATTATCAAAAAACTCATCGCTGAAAATCCGATCGATGCCTTGCATGCGAACCGCGATTATGAGCCCTATGCGAGAACGCGAGATCAAGAAGTTTACGAGTTATTACAATCGAAAAATATCGAATTCAAAAGTTTTAAAGATCAGGTTATTTTCGAAAAGAGCGAAGTTACGAAGGATGATGGCCTGCCTTATGTCGTTTACACACCCTACGCTAAAAAGTGGAAAGAGAATTTTAAAAAAACACCGTTCGAATTTTATGCGTCTGAAACTTTAATACAAAAGCTATCGCAACATGCCTATCCATTTCTAAGCCTTCATGACATTGGCTTTGAAGCTTCTAAAATTAAAGTGACGCCGTTTGACATCTCTAATGATTTGATCAAAAATTACGAAGCAACTCGCAATTTTCCTGCCCTCAATAAAACATCCTATCTTGGAATTCACCTTCGATTTGGCGCCGTCAGCATTCGAAAAATAACGGCTAAAGCAATTCTAGAAAAGAATGAAACATTTTGGAATGAACTTATTTGGCGCGAATTCTTTATGCAGATTTTATGGCATTATCCGCATACCACCAACAAAAGTTTCAAACCCAAATACGATGCGATTCAATGGAATAATGATGAAACAGATTTTAAGAATTGGTGTGCAGGAACAACAGGTTATCCTTTTGTAGATGCAGGCATGCGTGAACTCAACGCAACGGGCCATATGCACAACCGCGTTCGCATGATCGTCGCAAGTTTTTTATGCAAGCACCTACTGATCGATTGGCGTTGGGGCGAAACCTATTTTGCAACCAAACTTCTCGATTACGAGCAAGCGAGCAATGTCGGCAATTGGCAATGGGCTGCAGGATCAGGCGTTGATGCGGCACCGTACTTCAGAATTTTCAACCCCACAGAACAAATCAAAAAGTTCGATAAAGATTTGAAATACATCAATAAATGGATTCCTGAATTAAACGACTTGACGTATCCTGCGCCTATCGTTGAACATAAATTGGCAAGAGAACGTTGTCTTTTGGAGTATAAAAAAGCGGTCGGATAAATTTGTAAATGTGGGAAATACACAAATCTCAACGTACCACAGTTAAATTTATACGTTTACTTTTATACAAACTTTAAACACATAAATTATGAAAAACGCAAAACTTTATTTAGCATTATTTTCTTTGCTGTGCATCGCGGCATGCAAACAAAGAGAAGAAGTGAGCACAGAAAGTGTTGAAACCAACACCGAGACCATCACAGAAGTACCAAATGATACCGTTGTTGTGAAAGCGGTCGATGAGGCGCCTGAAGGAACAGCCGTTAAAATCGACGGTGACGGCATTTCGGTCGATAGTAAAAATGGTGACAAAGCGGTCGATGTGAATGTCGATGTAAAAAAATAAAATAATCAAGCCGGCTGACAACCGGCTTTTTTTATACCAGATTCCTGATGCGTTCGTAATTGAGATCATCAAAACGCTGAATCACCAAATCCGCTGATGTCAAATCCTGCATCTTGGAATGAAAGCTATTATAACCAATACAATATATTCCTGCTACATTCGCGGCTTTGATTCCGTTGGTGCTGTCTTCAATCACAATGCAATTTTCTCTTGGCGTTTGCGATAAAAAAGCAGCATGCTCAAAAATAGCGGGATGCGGTTTCGATTGGGGAAAATCTTCACCGGAGACCAAATGTGTGAAATACTGATGCAGGTTAAACCGTTTGAAAATGCGTTCAATCGTAACTTTAGCCGACGAGGAAGCCAAAACCAACTGCATGCCATTGCGATGCAGATCCTGAATCAAAGTTGCTACACCTTCGAGCAAATACAAATCTTCCTTTGCATCGAAAGCATCATTGAAAAGACTGCGCTTGGTTTCCACTAGATACTCAACGTCATGCTCCAGACTATAAGCGCCTTTTAAACGCTCGTATATATTTTTGGTTGAATTGCCTGTAAATGAAGCATACATTTCAGCAGAAACTTCAATTTTTAATGCTTTGAAATGTTGAACGTAGGCATAATGGTGAACGGGTTCTGTATCTACAATTACGCCATCCATATCAAAAATTACGGTTTGTATCATTGGTAATGTACTAGGGTTCGGGGCACTACGTTTTATATTTCGGATTTCAATAAATGTCTGATAACCGATTCGGCAGCGTAAAGTCCAAATAGCGCGGGCATGTAACTGTTCGTGCCGTAAAATGATTTTTTGAAATTGGAACTGTCAGTCATTTTCATGCTCGATTCATCTTGGATTTCTGACGAAAAAACAACTTTGAGCTTATCGATCTTGACCGCTTTGAGTTTCTTTTTCATCGCTTTCGCCATAAAACAATTGACGGTATTGCTGATGTCGGCAACTTTTACTTTACTCGCTTCCATCTTGCCGCCGGCACCCATACTGCTGATGATTTTGACACGTTTGCGTTTGGCAGCTGTAATCAAATTTAGTTTTGGTGTGAGGCTGTCGATGCAATCTAATACGTAGTCGTATTCGGGCGTTACGATTTCAAAAGCACGTTCGGGCGACAAAAATTCTTTAATTGTTGTGAGCTGTAAATCGGGATTGATGTCCATTAAACGATCGCCGACGACGTCAATTTTTGGCATTCCAACCGTTGAATGCAATGCAGGTAATTGCCTGTTGATGTTTGTAATATCAACGACGTCACCATCCACAATCGTGATTTTTCCAACACCGGCACGAGCGATAAATTCCGCTGCGAATGAGCCTACACCGCCTACTCCAACGATGAGTACATTCGCGTTTTTCAATTTTTCCAAGCCTTCTTTTTTAAATAAAAGTTCGGCTCTTTCTGTCCATGCTGCCATTTGAGATTTTTAGAATTTAGATTTTTGAATTGAGATTTTAGATTATTGAATTGTGTGTAAATACTTTGTTGAAAGTTGTATCTACCATTTGTTTCAATGCATCAACGTCGATATTTCTATATTGCGCGGCTAGTTTGTAAACGTCGCGAATGCTTTCTTCGATGGTGTCGGTTTCAAGAAAAAATCGGTCGTCTGGAACCGTTTTGAATACGGATTCGAGTTCGGGATTCCACAACAGGTATTTTCCAAACGATAGGTAAAAACCATTTTCGAGCAATTGTTTGGCGGTTTCTTGATTTTTAGAAAATCCGTGGATGATCATTGGAACCGCTATATTCAGACGTTTTTTACAGTCGATAACTTCTTGAAATGCCGCGACACAGTGCAGAATTACAGGTTTTTTATATTGCTCCGCCAACTGCAACTGTTTTTCAAAAACTTCAAGTTGTAGCGGGAATGGAATTTCAATGCGCTTATCCAATCCACATTCTCCGACGGCGAGACAATTTTCAAATTCGAGTTTGCTTTCGAGCATTTTCAAGTCATCCGCTAATCTTTTTTCATCAATTTTCCACGGATGAATACCAATCGAATAATGCGGAATGGCAACATCAAACTCATGCGGATATTGGTTCACAATTTCGAAGATATCGTGCCGGTCTGAAAATTGGTGTGTATGTAAATTGATGTATTTCATCAGTCGTGAAACTTTTTGACGCCCGCTAAAATTGCAACATTCAAATCGTTTTCTAACGGAACAATTGGGCAGGAGTATTTATGGTTATACGCACAATAAGGATTGTACGCGGTATTGAAATCAACCAGAACAGTATCCGACTTCGGAAAGCGCATATCGATGTAGCGTCCGCCGATATAACTATCTTTCCCGCAAGTTAAATCTGAAAATGGCAGAAAAAGATAATCTTCATAGCCTGGCTTTTTGATGAGCTCAACATTCTGATAAACATTGAGTTTGTGTTTTTTTCCATCGATTTCAAAATGCAGTTCGCCATACTTTTTATATTCGGGTAGCCGCGTCGTAGAAGTTTTCATTTTGAACGCTTTTTCGTTTCGAGATTTTGTGAAACGGGCTTTCACAGCGAATTTCTGTGAAATTGGATAGAAATCTAAACCTTTGAAATTTTTAAGATCGGCTTGCGTGAGTGGACTTTGATTTGGATCTGCATATTCTTTATTAAGTTTATTCTGACTCGACTGTGCTTGGGCAATACGCCACTTTTCTTGCGCATTGGCAAAATAGCTTGCAACAATAAAACACAATGCGATATATTTTTTCATCGTTAATTTTTATACAAAAATAGTGTAAAAGTAGATGGAAGACCTACATCCGTAAGGACAAAGTTTTACCTTTGCGACAGTTCAAATCATTATGATCAAAGCAGCTTTTCAACGGTATATTGACAACTTCAAAGGATTTCGCAGAGAAATTTGGATTCTAACCATCATCACTTTTATCAACCGCGCCGGTACCATGGTGCTGCCTTTTTTGTCGAAATACCTCAAGGAAGATTTGGGTTTTTCGTACGGACAAGTCGGTTGGGTCATGGTTTGTTTTGGTTTGGGATCGATGTTGGGATCGTGGCTTGGCGGTAAACTGACTGACAAAATAGGGTTCTACAAAATCATGGTCTTCAGTTTGTTTACGAGTGGTCTGTGCTTTTTTGTATTGCAATTCATTACCTCTTTCTGGGGATTATGCCTCGGAATGTTCTTGATTATGAGCGTTGCCGATATGTTCCGTCCCGCAATGTTCGTTTCCCTGAGCGCTTATGCAAAACCTGAAAACCGCACGCGTGCCTTAACATTGGTCCGACTGGCGGTCAATTTGGGATTTGCGGCGGGTCCAGCACTAGGAGGATTGATTATCATGGGCATCGGCTATCAAGGTTTGTTTTGGGCCGATGGTGCTACGTGTATTACAGCAATACTGATTTTTGCGTTGCTCGTCAAAGAGAAGAAAAAACCGAAAGGCGAACCGCTGGCAATGCCTGAAGATATTATTGTAGCATCGGTTTTTAAGGATAAGATTTTCTGGATTTTCCTATTTGTCTGCTTTGCGACGTCGATGATTTTCTTTCAGATTTTCACGACCTTGCCTTTATATCACCATGAGCAATTTGGACTTACAGAATTTCAAACTGGACTGATAATGACACTCAACGGATTGTTGATTTTCTTTCTCGAAATGCCGATTGTGACCATTTTTGAACGCAAGAAAATTAATAAACTGCAGATTCTACTTTGGGGTTCGCTGATGATGGCGTTTAGTTTCTTCCCGTTGCTTTTCAACATGTGGACTGGTGTTCTGATTATCAGCATTATTTTGATGACGTTCGGCGAAATGTTTATTTTTCCGTTTTCGAATTCGTTTGCACTAAGTCGATCACCAAAAGGGCACGAAGGCAGATATATGGCGCTGTTCACTATGAGTTTTAGTTTGGCACATATCGCGAGTTCAAAAACCGGTATGGAAATCATCAGTCATTTTGGCTATCAGACCAATTGGTTGTTTATGGGGTTGCTTGGAATAGTAGCGGTCGGATGCTGCATTTGGCTCAAAAAACTAGTGCGCTTAGAACAAGGTTTATAGCAGATTGCGCAGATTTCTTTTGATATTGATTAATGGCTCGTCGGTCGTTACGAGTTTCTCTATAATCGTTTTCCTTACAGTTTCTATGGGCACATCAAAATGTTTCGCCCAACCATCGCTCGATATCAAATTGCGAATTTCCCTGATGATTTTGGTGGTTTCGCTTGCGGTTCTGAGTGTGAATTCTTCTCGGAAGTCAGCGCTTTCTTTGTGTTGGTAATGGACGGCTTGCGTTTCAAAATCGACACTAATGAAATACAGTTTTTCTGTATCGTTGTCGCTGTAAAACGAATTCCATAGTGCGAATCCGAGTTTGGTTCTGCTCGTATTTAAGGTATTCGAAGCCAGTCGCCATTTACAGTTCGCAGCTCTGCCCCAATGGTTCGACAAACGATATACACCGGCTTCGGTAAAATAGTAACTGCTACCCGACTTGCTCTTAAAATCGCACTGCTTCGCGTCAATTGAAGTTAAATCTACTTCCAGGAAAACGCAGAAAGTATGGCGGTGAAAATTGGTTCGGTTATAGGTTTTGGTAGCCATGAATTGCGTAGTTTTGCAGCAACGATTAAACAAAAATACAATGTCGAAAGGAATTTATACCGGAATTATAGAAAAAGATCAAGACGGCAACTACTTCTGTGGCGAATACCTACTCGATTATCAGCTCGTGCTCAAAGGCTTTTTGCTTGGCGATGAGATCACGATTAAATCCGTAATTGTGAATCCGAGCGACAAATCGTATGGAACTTATCCGAAGAAATCGCGCAACTTCGCGATCGCGAATGACAAACCTGATTATAATTAATTGATCATTAAACATTGACGATCAGTTAATAGCACTTCATTTTACTATGGACTCTTGTCCGAAATCACTTTTTATTACGCCCATTTCCTGCGGTGCGTCGCTCTTAAATTTTAGTTAAATAACTGTTTTTATAGTTGTGTAACTAAAAATATAGTTGTACGTTTGGTTTAGCGTTAGGGATAGCAATGAAAATCCTTTTGTGACGGTGTTCGGCACAAAAGATTGCAATGGATAGCCCGGACCTTGTGGACACGAGGCGCTAGCCGACTGCCCGCTGGGAAACGCCCACCCAAGGCAAAAAGCCGAACTGAGCAAAGCTAAAATAAAAAACCATGCAAAAATTAACGAACAAAGAAGAGGAAATCATGCACATTTTGTGGAAGCTCGAAAAGGGTTTTGTGAAAGAAGTCATGGCGGAAATTTCCGAAGAACAGCCGCATTACAATACGCTGTCGACCATCATTAGAAATCTTGAAGACAAGGGGTTTGTATCGCATCATGCCTTTGGCAACACGCACCAATATTTTCCGATTGTAACCAAGGAAGATTACCGAAAAAGGTTTATGAATACTGCGATTGACACGTATTTCAACAGTTCATATAAAAATATGGTATCGCTTTTTGCGAAAGAGGAAAAGATTTCCGCCGAAGAATTGCGTGAGATTTTAGCGATGATTGAAAACGACAACCCTAAAAAATAAGCGATGGAAGATCTGTTTTTTTATGTGCTGAAAGCGAGTGGATTGATGGCTATGTTTTTTGCGGCGTATTATTTTTTATTACGTAAGGAAACGTTTTTCACGACAAATCGGTGGTTTTTGCTTCTGGGTTTGCTGACTTCTGTGCTCCTGCCATTGGTCACTTTTGAAAAGATTATTTGGATTGAAGCCCATCCGCAATTGTATGCATTGCATGTCGATTCTCCCATTGTTTCACAACCGCCAACAGAAACTTTTGAAATCAATTGGTATCTTATTTTGGCTACAGTTTACGGATTGGGATTGTTCATTTTCTTGCTTCAATTTTTGTTTGATTTCAGGAATTTGAAATCGATCCTCAAAGGCAAAACGGTGCAACAGCAAGCGGATTTGAAGTATATTGATGTCGATGAAAATGTTGCTCCTTTCTCCTATTTTAATTACATCGTCTTTAATTCAGCATTGTTTGATGAAGCGGAGCTCAACAATATTCTCGCGCATGAAAAAGTGCATTGCGAGCAGTTGCATTCGATCGATGTTTTGATTTCCAGACTATTCTGCATCGCATTTTGGTACAACCCCATCGTTTGGTTTTATAAAAGCGCGATGTTGCAGAATTTAGAATTCATCGCCGACAGCGTAGCTTTGAAAACCATAACGGATAAAAAATCCTATCAGATTACCCTATTAAAAATTACTACACACAACAATTGTGTAGCGATCACCAATCCTTTTTTTCAATCATTAATCAAAAAACGAATCGTTATGTTAAACAAAAATCAATCAAAAAAATGGAACTCCTGGAAGTATGCTTTGATCATTCCAATCTTAATCGGGTTCTTACTGTATTTCCAGGTCAATGTTATCGCACAGGAAAAACATGCTCCAACTTTAGAAAAATCAATTAAAGACGTATCCGTAGTCATTGATAAAAACACGACCGACCAGCAGCTTAAATAAGAATCAAACCGACTCAAATCTGAAGGCATCACGTTGAAGTTTTCAAAGGTTAAAAGGAACAGTGCCGGAGAAATCATCGCGATCAAAGCGGTTTACAAAGACAAAAACGGCAGCAGTGGAACGTCGCAGATCAATGGTGATGAACCGATAAAACCGCTGCGTTTTTCCAAGAATGACGACGGCGCCATTGGTATTGGAACGGCGAAACAAATCCGAATTTTTAAAAAAGGGAATCGCAGCAGCGACAACATTATAGAAGAAGTCATTGCGATTGATTCCGATTTAGCGGAAGCACCCGAAGCGCCGGAAGCACCTGAAGAAGTCGAAGCGTCCGAAGCGCCCGAACAACTAGTAGCACCAGAACATCCAATGCCGTATGGTAAGCATCCGAGACTGTTCATTAAAAATTTCAAAGATAAAAACGGAAAAATATCGGTGACGGTTAATGGCGAAACGGTTGATGTTGACCTTGATAAAATCGTAGATGAGGCTTTGGCGGACATGGATTTCAGTTTCAATTTTGATTCCGATAATGCGCGTGAAGATGTTCAAGAACAGATGAAAAGAGCCAAAATCGAAATCGAAATGATGCGTCCGCAAATGATGCGTGCCAAAAGAGAACTGCAACGAAGCAAACCCGAAATGGAAGAGGCGAAACGCGAACTCGAAGAAGCCAAAAAGGAAATGGAAGATGCGAGACGCGAAATGGAAAATGCCAGAAAGCAACTCGAGCAATCCAGAAAAGAACTCGAGAGTCAGAAAGCACAAATACAAAAATCAAAGAAGGGTAAATAAATAAAATTAAAGACTGTCGAAAGGCGGTCTTTTTTTATATTTGTTAGAACTGAAAACTTATGTTTAAAATTTTAGCTAAAATCAATCGCTTATTTTTACCAAGTTTTACCAAGCGTAGACTCGATATAGGCAAAGCCAAAAAATGGCAATTGGCGTTGATTGCGTGGCGTTATTACGTGACGACAAGGGCGCTTGATTAAGGTTCAAGAGGTTACTGGTTTGAATCGAGTCGGGTTCACGAATGCATGATTTTAAAATAAAATCCAAACGAAATTTTATTTAGATATAGATTTGCAAATGCCATATTTATACCTATATTTGCACCCGATTGAGGCCTCGTGGCGCAACTGAATAGCGCACTTGATTACGGCTCAAGAGGTTACTGGTTTGAATCCAGTCGAGGTCACTTAAGAATGGAAAAGCCTGCACGCGAGTGTAGGCTTTTTTTATTTGTTTTTTTGATGTTGAGCTCGCTCATAAAATCAAAAAAAAAATAAAAAAAGTTTCCAATCTCTGATTGGAAAGGCTTTTACATTTCCACTACGGAGCTTATTCTGGAAATGTAATCCAGTCGAGGTGAATCAAATATCCAATCTCTGATTGGAAAGGCTTTTACATTTCCACTACGGAGCTAATTTTGGATATGTAATCAAGTCAAAGTCTTTAAAAACTTAACATCTGATTGGAAAGCGTTCTCATTTCCACTACGGAACTTATTCTGGAAATGTAATCCACTCAAAGTCTCTAAAAACTTAACATCGCATTTGAAAACCCTTTTTTTTTGCTATGGAGCTTATTCCGGATATTTAATCTAGTTCACGACATTTAAAAATTCATTCGCTCACTGGAACAACTTTTTCATTTCATTAAGGAAATTATTGTGAATCCAATCGAACTCCAGACAAAAAAACGCAACTAAACTTAATTAGCTGCGTTTATTTTATAAACTCAAAAACGCATTACAACTTCTCTTCTCGATCCCAAAAACGATGTTTCCCCATTGCTGAAATAAATGCCTCAGCGATTTTTCCCGAAGGTTCTGCCAATACACCATCATCGGCAAGCTTGCCATTTTTCATTGCATTGGTTGGTTCGAGTACCTTAGCACCATCGCCATCAGCGGCAATGAATTTACAATGCTTGAACGCATCATTGATGAATTCAACAACATCCGTATTGTTTTTAAGATCCGAAATGCCTTGACCGTCAGGTATAAAAACCGCGTCGAAAAGTACCGATGCCGCAATAAGATAGCTTTGGTCGACCCGAAGTGCGGCGCCACCATCAGTTGCAACCGTACCCATATGCGGCGCGATGATCTTAACCCTTGCACCTGCTTTTTCCAATGCACCTTTCATTGAGGCAACCGAAGCATGACTCACACCATCTTTACAAAGAAATGCGACTTGCCTGGTAGCAATCGAGTCCGACAAGGTTTTATTCTTCAACATACTGAGTGCGTTCGACGTCGAAACTTTGGCTTTGGCATTATTCGGTTCGTATTTTTCAGGATCTGCATCGGCACCAACACCATGATTTACAGGTTTTTCCATACTTTTCTGCACTTCCATTCCTAAACCAAGCGCCACTTTTGAAGCCAATTTTTCGTCAATATTGGATAATAATCCGAGCATGCGCTCCCGAATGGCTACAGTTTCTACTTTGCCCAATTCAAAGCGCAGTGCTTTGATAATATGTCCTTGCTCTACTGGAGTCTGACTATTGAAGAACATTGTTGCCTGGCTGAAATGATCTGAAAAGCTGGCGCTTCGGTCTCTGATTTTACGAGCATCAATACGTTCGTTGAAACTTGCGAATCCGCCTTCATCGATTTTTGCCTGAAATGGGCATCCGCCACCTAGTGAATTCGGATGGTAAGCTACTCTTCCTACATTAACTTCCTGACGCATGTGTCCGTCACGTTGGTTATTATGCATCGGCGCTATAGTTCTATTGATTGGAATCTCATGGAAATTTGGGCTTCCGAGTCGTGACAATTGCGTATCGGTGTAGGAGAAAAGTCGACCTTGTAACAGCGGATCGTTCGTGAAATCAATTCCTGGAACTACATGTCCAGGATGAAAAGCCACTTGTTCAGTCTCAGCAAAGAAATTATCAGGGTTTTTATTGAGCACCATCCGCCCAATAATGGTCACCGGAACCAATTCTTCTGGAATCAGTTTGGTCGGATCCAGCAAGTCGAAATTAAACTTGTGCTCATCCGCATCGGGTATCAATTGCACGCCCAACTCCCATTCCGGAAAATCACCCATATCGATCGCTTCCCACAAATCCTGCTTATGGAAGTCGGAATTCTTACCTGAAATTTTCTGTGCTTCATCCCAAACTACAGCATGTGTACCCAATTTTGGTTTCCAATGGAATTTCACAAAATGCGACTCGTTGTTTTTATTGATGAATCGAAACGTATGAACGCCGAAACCTTCCATCATGCGCAGACTTCTCGGTATTGCCCTGTCGCTCATCGTCCACATAATCATATGCATCGATTCGGGCATCAGCGAAATGAAATCCCAAAAAGTATCGTGTGCGGAACCGGCTTGCGGCATTTCGTTATGAGGTTCAGGCTTGACTGCATGCACCAGATCTGGAAATTTCATCGCATCCTGAATGAAGAAAACTGGCATATTGTTGCCCACCAAATCGTAATTGCCTTCCTGCGTGTAAAATTTGACAGAAAATCCGCGTACATCACGTGCCAAATCTGTCGAGCCTTTTGAGCCTGCCACCGTCGAAAAACGTGTGAATACTGGTGTTTTAATCGTCGTGTCATTTAGGAAACCTGCTTTGGTGTATTGATCAAGTGGTTTGTACAATTCGAAAAAACCATGTGCCCCTGAACCTCGCGCGTGCACAATTCTTTCTGGAATCCGCTCATGGTCGAAATGGGTGATCTTTTCCCGAAGAATGAAATCTTCCAGCAATGACGGACCACGCTCTCCAGCCTTCAAAGCGTTGTTGTTGTCATTGATTTTAACGCCTTGGTTTGTAGTCAGAAATTGATCTTCCGCCCGCGATTTGTTGCGTTCCAAGTCCTGTTGTTTGCTGTTTTTATTGTTGTCGTTTTTCATTTTATTGCGTGATTTGTAATGGATTTAAACCGTCTTAATTAAGGAATTATAAAGCTAGTTTGACTTGAATTAGTCCGAGTTATAATATTTTTTGAAAAACTTATAACATTTCTTCACATACGATTAGCATGGCTTTGTTTTAATTAATTTTACGACATACATTAAAGATAACATCATGAGATCAATATGGACAGGCGCAATCAGTTTTGGACTCATCAATATTCCAATTAAAATATTTTCGGCGGTAGAGGAAAGTACGCTCGACATGGACATGCTCGACAAAAGCGATCATGCAAACATCAAATTCAAACGCGTTAACGAAAGCACCGGAAAAGAAGTGACGTTTGCCGATATTGTCAAAGGCTACAAAATTGAAGACCAATATGTGATTCTTGAAGATGAGGATTTTCAAGCCGCTGATGCTGAAAAAACGAAGACGATCGACATTTTAAGTTTTGCCAACGAGAAGGAAATCGACAGCATTTATTACGAACAGCCTTATTATCTCGAACCCGATAAAGGTGCCGCAAAAGCTTATGCCTTATTGCGAGACGCACTAGAATCATCGAAAAAAGTTGGCGTAACGAGTTTCGTGATGCGCAATAAGGAAGGGTTGGCAATACTCAAACCATATAAAGATGTCATTGTGTTGAACAGAATTCGTTTTGAACAAGAAATCCGCAGCACATCAGAACTCAAATTACCGCCGGTTTCTACAACCAAGTTAAAAGAAACCGAAATGGCGAATAAACTCGTCGAGCAGCTCACCGAAAAATTTGATATTTCCAGTTATAAAGATGAATATACCGCGAAGTTGCTTAAGATCATCAAGGACAAAGCGAAAGGCAAAAAAACGCAAGCGCCTAAAATGAAAGTCGTACACAAACAAAGTGATGACTTAATGGCAATGCTGAAAGCCAGTCTCGAAAGCAAAAAGAAAAAGTCATCTTAACCTGCATTTAGCTGCTCGATTTTTTTCAAGGCTTTTTCGATACTGATGCCTTTTCCGAGTACAGGTTTCCATAAATCGCCCTTTTTCTCAAAACGTTTTAGCACATTTTTGATTGTGAATTGTGAAGGCGACAGCGCTTCATTGACTTCCTCCCATTCTAAAGGCGTGGAAACTGTTGCACCGGGTTTTGGACGCACAGAATAAGGAGCCGCCAAAGTTTGTCCGGTTCGGTTCTGTAAAAAATCAATGTAGATTTTATGATTTCTCTTCTTGATGCTGCGTTCAAGACTCGTCGTATCGGGCAATTTCGAATGCACTTGATGCGCAATCAATTCGGCAAAGATTAGAGCCTGATCGTAATCATAGCGCGCGCCCAAAGGAATATAAACGTGCAGTCCGGTGGCTCCTGAAGTCTTGCAATAACAAGCAACATCGAGTGCGTCAAGCACTTCTTTTACGACCAACGCCGTTCTGACCACTTCCGAAAATTCTTCCTTTTCCGGATCAATATCGATAACAATCCAATCTGGGTTTTCAATTTGCTTTAATGTTGAATTCCACGGGTTGATCTCGATACAGCCTAAATTCGCCATATACAGTAAAGTTTCTCTATCGTTGCAAATCAGGTAATCGATGTCGGCATCATTCGATTCTGAAAAAACTTTTTGAGTTTTGAGCCACGTTGGGATTTTGTCTACATCAACATCCTTTTGGTAGAAACTTGGACCGTTGATACCATTCGGAAAACGGTTCATCGATTGCGGACGGTCTTTAAGATATGGCAGCATCAAATCCGCAACTTCATTATAATACATAACAATATCGCCTTTCGTGACGCCGTCGTCTGGAAAATAGATTTTGTTTTGGTTGGTTAGGTGCAAGGTTACTTTGCCGACTTTAAAATCCGAATCATTTTCTCTTTTGATGGGTTTTGCTGTTGGTTCCACTTCGTTATTTTTAATTGATTGTAATTTCCCCGTGAAAGCAACTTCTGCTGCTTTTTTATCGATTCGCAATCCTAAATATACCGGATGCCGAAGATGGTTGTCCTGCGTCCATTCTGTGAATTTCACCTGACATACGAACTCCGGCTTTAACCATTGCACTGTATCGGGAATGGAGATTAAATCGTGTAACGGAGAATCTTCGATAAAGTGCGGTTTGAATTTAGCGTACAATGCTGCAAGTGCCGTTTCATTGAATCCGGTGCCGCATTTACCAATGTACTGAAGCGTTTTTCCCTCATATTGTGCGAGTAAAAGCGCTCCGAAATGGCTTCTGGAATTTTTGGGTTCTGTGATGCCTATGATGATGGCTTCTTCTTGCTGTACAATTTTGATTTTGAGCCAATCACCGTTTCTTTTACCGGGGTGATATTTACTTGCTGACTGTTTCGCAATAATGCCTTCGCTTTTATTTGTGATGGCTTCCTGATACGATGCCAGACCATTTCCCGTTGCATGTTTCGAATACAAAACATCGGGCATTTTGGCGTTGTCAAGTAAAATTTCGAGTAACTCTTTTCGCTCCACTAAACTGAGGTCGGTGATATCGTTGCCATCGAGATTTAGTAAATCAAACACGTAATATTTGAGTTTGCCTTTGCCCATTTTAATGTAATGCTGCAGCAATTGAAAATCAGAACGACCGGCAGCATCTTCGACAACCACTTCCCCATCAAGAATTGCAGTATGATTGACTTTCTTGAGTTGATCCGCAATCGATTTGAAGTTGGCGTTGAAGGAAATTTGATTCCGACTCAGGAGTTGCACATTGCCCGAATTGATGACGGCCAGCGTCCGGTAACCGTCGTATTTATTTTCATATATCCAATCTGGATCATCGAATATTTTATCTCGAAGCGTTGCTAGCATTGGCTTTACGAACGAAACTACTGCAACATTTTTAGCGATTTTTAAGGTTGCTGTTTTTACCGCTACCGCTTTTTTTTTTGAGCAGCGTTCTTTTTCTCTAGTGCCTCTAAAGTTGATTTTGAAATCACAGATTTGTTTTTCTGAAGAATATCGGTGGTAGAGGCATACATGTCTTCTTTTTTAATCAGCAGCCAAGCATTTTCTTGTTTAGTTTCGCTCAGTTCGGCTTTGCCTTGGGTGCCTTTTAGTTTGACGAGTGAAAATTCGCCTTTGAGTTTTTTGCCTTTCAATATAAAACTGACTTTACCTTTATGAATATCCGCTTTAAGTTTAGTATCGATATCGCCTTCAAATTCATCTGCCGGAATGTAAGTGCCGTTATCCCAAACAATCACATTTCCCGCACCATAATTGCCTTCAGGAATATTGCCTTCAAAATCTTTGTAATTGTAGGGATGATCTTCAACCATCATCGCGAGCCTTTTGATATCGGGATCTAAAGACGTACCTTTAGGAACCGCCCAACTCTTGAGCGTGCCGTCAACTTCGAGTCGAAAATCATAATGCAGCTGCGACGCCGCGTGTTTTTGAACCACAAAAATGCGTTCATTTTCAGACTTCCCAATTTTTCCTTTGGGTTCCGCAGTCTCGTTAAAATTGCGCTTTTCGTTGTATTTTATAAGCGACATGGCTCGGTTATTTTTATACGATGTTATTGGAATTCCGCCAGTCGATATTCAGCACTTGTTCTAACGACGATTTTAATTCGGTAAAGTTGACCGGTTTTTTCATCACGAAATTTGCGCCTGAATTAAAGTATTTTTCGGAATCTGATCTTGGGTAAAGCCCCGAAATCATCACTACAGGTATGTGTTTCCACTCGTCGTTTTGTTTGATAATATCGAGAATGGCATCACCATCAAACACCGGCATATAAATATCGAGGAAGATGATATCGGGCAATCCACCTTTACGCAGTGTTCGTAACATCTCTGTACCATTGACGAAAATGTTGACCTCATGGCCTAATGATTCCGCTATTTCCTTGAAGAAATATAGATCATCAGTATCATCATCAAGATAATATATGTTTTGGGGCGTTTTCATAGCAAAAGTTTTGATAAACAAAACTAGCAGATTCTTCGAAAGACCGCTTATAACATCTATCTGAGAGTTTATATAATTATTATCCTACTTTTTGCTGAAAATTAATCAATTACGACACTATGCTATTTGTTTCTTGCTATTTTCTTGTTCTTCAAAAGTGAACTCGCGCAACTGTGGAGCTTTGAAAAAAGTGAATACAACGACACCCAGCGTCAAGCATCCTCCCGTTACGACTGCCCTGACGGTGCCCAGCCAATGTGCCATGACACCGCTTTCGAAATCTCCGAGTTCATTTGAAGAACTCACAAACATCGTATTGACTGCCGAAACCCGACCGCGCATTGCATCGGGAGTCACCAATTGGAGAATGGTGCTTCTGATGACGACACTTACCGCATCGAACATTCCGGAGAGCAGCAGCATAAAAAACGAAAGGTAGAAGTTTTTCGAAATTCCAAAAATGATGATTGAGACGGCAAAACCGGTAACTCAGACAAACAGTTTCCGCCCTGGATAAGTTTTCAAAGGCAGAAATGCAAGCAATCCTAAAGTCAATAATGCCCCAACACCTGGCGCAGCACGAAGGATTCCAAAGCCCATTTCATCAACATGTAGGATTTCCTTTTGATATACGGGAAGTAATGCAACCGCACCTCCAAACAATACAGATAACATATCGAGACATTGTGCTGCCAATAACGTCGGCGTTTTTAACACAAATCGCAAGCCTTCCGCTACGCTTTGAAGCACAGGTTCCTTGACTTTTTTAAGGAGTGGCTTTACCGTAATCTTCAAAAGTGGATAAAACATCGCCATTTGAATCACGACCACCGAAAGTAATGCGAAAGTAATGTCAATCCACGCAATCAGAAAACCGGCTGCCAAAGGTCCGAGTACTGCACCCAACTGCCACGCCATGCTACTCCAACTTGTTGCATTGGGATAATGTTCCCGCGGCACCACTAAGCCGAAAAGCGAAAACATCGATGGGCTGTAGAATGCACGCATCACGCCGCCGACAAAAACAAACGCATAAATCAAACACTGCGAGGCACCCAACTGCAGCTGCGCTTGTGTGTACGGCAGCGCAATAGCAAAAAGGCATAAACCCACGATGATATATCCCGACAAGCACAACAGCACCATTTTACGTTTTTCATTTTGATCGACCACATGACCCGAAAAAAAAGAACACCCAATCGCAGGAATGACTTCCGCCAAGCCCACCAATCCTAATGAAAGTTTATCGTTCGTGAGTTGATATATCCAGAAGTAGAGGATTGTTGATTGCATATTCAACGAAAATATAATCCCCAAACGCAGGGTAAGATAAGATCTAAATTCTTTGATCTTTAAAGAAGGATTTTTATAGAAAAAACCCGAAACTTTTTCGTTTAGCATAATCGATGAGGCTGGTGCCGTAAAATTAGCATTAAAATTCTAATCGAATTTGAACTTGCGATTTTAATAAGCATATTGTATAAGATTATACCAACATTGTGTAAGATTGCAAAGCGGTCGATTTTCTATTTTTATCGAAAATAATAATGCTATGCTGCGCAAACATGGATTGCTATTAACCAAAACTAATCTCGATTTTGAAATTGAAGGTGTTTTGAATCCTGCCGTAATTTATGCTGATGGAAGCATTCATATGTTTTATCGTGCCGTTGCTCTCGGAAACCACTCCACTATTGGATACTGTCGTCTCAGCGACCCGTTGACCATCGCGGAACGCTATGAATATCCGGTGATCATTCCGGAAACACCAAACGAAAAGCACGGTGTTGAAGATCCGCGGATTGTTAAGATTGATGACTTGTTTCATCTTTCGTATTGCAGTTATGATGGGCAGGATGCATTCGGCTGCGTAGCGACATCGACCGATCTCAAGAACTTTACAAGACACGGCATTGTCGTACCACAATTTACAGGAGATGAATTGCGGTCTTTGCTTAAAGGGCAACCCAATTTGAACATAAAGTATTTCCAACCGAACACGGGCAGCGGCTATGTGTGGGATAAAAATCTAGTTTTCTTTCCGCGACGGATTGGCAGGAAACTGCATTTCCTGCATCGCATTCGCCCCGGAATCCAGCATGTTGCGGTGGAAAATCTGGAACAGTTGACACCGGAATATTGGAAAGATTACATGCTGCAATTGAGGGAGAAAATCGTCATTGACCCTAAATATCCGCATGAATTAAGTTATGTTGGTAATGGTGCGCCACCGATTGAAACCGAATTCGGCTGGCTGCTAATTTATCATGGTGTTCACGATACCATCAACGGGTATATGTATGTGGCATGCGCAGCGCTACTCGACCTCGACGACCCAAGTCGGGAAATCTCGAGATTACCATACCCATTGTTTGTTCCTGATGAGCCTTGGGAACTCAACGGTTACGTGAATTATGTGTGCTTTCCAACCGGAACTGTCGTGGTTGATGATACGTTATACATTTATTACGGTGCGGCAGATGAGGGCATTGCCTGTGCATCGATCGGGATGACTTTTTTGATCGCCGAATTGAAGGCTAACATTCAGAAAACATGATTATACCCACGAGCGAACGCCAACCTTTTTTACGTAAAAAAAAGCGAAAAATATATCAGGGAATATTCGAAAATGATCTATATTTCGGCTATCGAATTTCACAATCAATTCGACAAAATGATTCCCGATTCATGCCCGAATATTTCCTTCAACAAGAATATAAGAACCTTACTTACCAAAAAGAAGATCTCAATTTTAAAGAATTTGAACAATGCACATTTCGGCATTGCGATTTTTCAGTTTGCAACTTCATAGCGGTCATTTTCATTGATTGTCAATTTTACGATTGTAATTTCAATGGGGCGCAAATCAATCATGTCGCCTTGCGGTCTGTCGATTTTTTTGGTTGTCACATGAAGGATGTCAATTTTTCGATGTGCGACAAACTCATTTTTGAAATCTCATTCACGGATTGTGTTTTAGACTTTTCAAAATTCTACACCCTGAAAATCAAGGAAACCGTGTTTAGGAATTGTAGTTTGGTAGCCGTGGATTTTATGGGTACCGACTTAACTTCAGTACTGTTTGACCGCTGCGATTTGTACCGAAGTGAGTTTGATAAGGCAGTTGCTGTCAAAACAAATTTTAAAACCAGCTTTAACTATAACATTGATCCGAAAAAAACCAAGCTTTTCAAAGCTATTTTTTCTTTGAGTGGTGTTAAGGGTTTGTTATTCAAGCATGATATTATTGTGATAGATCCTTAAAGAATAAAGTAAGACGAATAAACCAAAAAAAACATATTTGTGAATTGAACGTTAATTTACTTATATAAATTATTATTTTTTATAATTTTGAAATATTAGTCGATTGCCCAAAAGATTATACTCCAATACCTACATTCTTCATCCCATATTTGGACAAGCGAAAGCTATAAACCATTATTTCCTTTTAATACCACATGATTAGAATTTATCCCAATGAAGAATTTAAAGAAATTTCTTTAGGTTCTCCGCAAAGAATGCGTTACGCCGTTTCCAATAGGGGAAGACTTGCCAGTTTCACGGATCGAATAGAAAACGGAACCATCTTAAAAGGTGGCAATTCAGATGGTTATGTTACGTTGCGCTACACGGAAAGATACGAAGATGGAACAGGTAAAAGCCGGGTTAAGTTTATCTACAAATTGATTGCTGAATATTTTATCCCAAAGACCTCTGAAGATCAAAAACATGTGCTGCATCTTGACTATATCCGAAACAATGATGATGTGAGAAACCTACGCTGGGCAACGTACGAAGAAAAAATCGCGCACTACAAGAAAAGCCCACACGTAATCAGAGCTAAAAAAGATTTACTCGAACACAACATCAAATCAGACGGCAGAAAACTCACCGTAACGACCGTAATTCGCATCAAGAAAATGCTCAAAAATCCGAAGGGAAATACGCGCAACAGCATGATCGCAAAACAATTTGGCATTAGCGCAACGCATTTAAAACGAATTGAAACTGGTGAAAATTGGGGTCATATCGAAGTGTAATCTCTTAAAATTTCTTTTCCATCATATAATCTTCCATCAGAAAACCATTGCCGATCTGAATATCGATTTCGCCTACGTTCTTGTAACCACTTTTAAGGTAAAAATCGTAAGCTTTATTGAACCTATTGACATTCAGCGAAACAACCTGTGCCTGATGCAGTTGCGCCAACCGTTCGACCTCAGTCAGCAACAACTTCCCTGCTCCTTTTCCCTGCGCAGATGGCAGCACGTATAATTTATGCAGTCGCGTTACTTGGCGTTGCTCGTAACGATGTTCGTACGAAGCAAAACCCAGATATTCTCGGTTAGCAGAAACCAATAAAAATCGGTGTCCGTTATTAATCATGTTATTGTACAACGTTTCGTCGGAATAAAACTTCTCAAGCATGTAATCGAGTTGGTCTTGCGCCAGTATTTTGCCGTAAGCGACGGGCCAAGTTTCGTAAGCAATCCTTCTAATTATCGGTAAGTCTTCAACGGTCGCTTCTGAAATTGTAATCATCGCCTGTTTAAATTAGATGCTCTTCGGGATGTAAATTGAGAACTTTACGCCTTCGTTTGGTTTGGCTTTTACCTTAATGAATCCGTCGTGATTTTCAACGATGCGTTTGCAAATCGCCAAGCCAAGTCCGGTTCCGCTATATTTTGCATCGGTTTCCAGTCGTTTGAAAAGTTGAAAAGCTTTCTCAGCGTATTCCTGCTTAAACCCAATTCCATTATCACTGACAACAATTTTATGATAGTCATTGTTTGTAATCAATTTGCCGTTGTGAAGATATTTGCTGGTGATTGTCTCGGAATCAATATTAATTATCGGATCAACATCATCCTTGCAATATTTGAGCGAATTAGAAATCAAGTTCACGAACAACTGCTCCATTTGAAAAGCCACCGCATTAATTTTAGGCAGATTTCCGATTTCAATTATCGCGCGTTTATCTTCTATACTGGAAGCCAAATCATGCAACACTTGTACGAGTACTTCATTGAGGTTTGTCTTTACGAAAGCTTTATCACCTTTGACAGCACGAGAATAATTCAGCAAATCAATCAATAAAGTCTGCATTCGGTGTGAAGCTAACTTGATTTTTGAAAAGTAATCTTTGCCGGATTCCGTAAGCAGTTCGATGTCATTTTCTTCCAAGCGTGATATAAACATTTGAATTTTGCGCAGCGGTTCCTGCAAATCATGACTAGCGATATTATTGAACGATTGCAATTCGTCGTTCATCGATAGCAGCTGCTGATTATTTTCTTCGAGTTCCAACGTCCGTTTGTTCTGTTCGGTTACATCGTAATTCACACCGATTTTAACAGGGTCTCCATTCGCATTTTTAATAAAACTGCCTACCGACATGATATGGCGAATGCTGCCATCGCGCAATAAATAGCGGAAAGTCATTGTGGTCGTTTCCGAATTTTTTAGTGATTCCGCATGCTCTTTCACGACGCGATCATAATCATCCGGATGAATATACTTCGAGAAATTTTCCAATGTCGGTGCAAACGCATTCGGTTCGACGCCCAGCATGCGGTAGAAATTATCAGAAAAAGTATAGCTATTGGTATCGAGATCAACTTTCCAATGTCCGAAACCTGCAATCTTTTCAGCGTTATTGAACGAATGGTTTAGGAATATGAGTTCATCATTCTTTTGCTTCAACTCCTTAATATCAATATTAATTTTATTATAAGACAACAACACCATCAACAGCGATATGATCACCAACAGAAACGCATTGATCATCGAATTTCGTAGCTCGTATTGATGCGAAGAATTGTGGAGTTTGGCTATTTTAGTTTCCTTATCGATACTTTTATAGACAAAATCGCGCATGCTCTTCGTACAATTGCTGCTTTCGAGAAGCTTTTGATTGAGTTCCAACGGATTGAAATTTTTGTCTTTTGCGAGTGTTAAGGTTTCCCGGAAAAGTTCAAACCGATAGTCGATAAGTTTCTTTATACTGTCGACATCTTTACTTTGAACTGTATTCAACGTAAGTCTTTCAATTTTCTTGATGTTGAGTTCAATCGTCGCGCGGTCGAGAAACCGATTTTTCAAATAGCTTTCATCTTTGGTGATGATGTAACTCCGCATATTGGTTTCATACATGCTTACAGTCGACAAGATCGCTTCGAGTTGCAGCTGGGTTTCATTTGATTTCGAAATGAGATCCACTGACGCATCCAACCGACGCATCTGACTGTAAAACACCGAACCGATGTAGCACATCACGATGATGGCAACGATTAATGCAATTTTAAATACTTGAGAATTTTTATATAATCCTAAGGATTTCATCGCAGTTATATGCTAAAGAAAAACGTATCCCGATTTAAAGAAGAAGTATGAAATTGCCAGTTGAGGTGAAGCACTTCTTTGATGACTCTTTTCAGTTCAGAAAAATCATTCGGTTTCTTGATGTAGATATTGGCACCTTCGATGAATGTATCTTCGATATCACTTTCCGAGGATGAAGTCGAATAAATTGCGACGGACACATCTTTAAAACGATCATCAGATCGGATTTCTTTCAGACATTCCAAACCGTTTTTATAAGGCATGTTCAAATCCAGAAATAAGATATGTGGTAATTCAGAATCGGGATGCACCAAATGTTCCATCAAATCTTTACCGTCTTCAAACAACGTTAGTTCATTACTCATTTTAAGTTCCGCTATGGCTTCACTAAAAAACATACGATCGTCTTCATCGTCATCGGCTAAAAGAATACGCATGGCTTTTTGATTTGTTGACATAATATAGTAGTTGGGTTTGAAGTATTAGTGATTTGTTAATGCTTTTCTTTTGTTCACAATGCGTTTAAAAACGGAAGGTGTCAATCCTGTTACCTTTTTAAATTGGCTTGACAAATGCGCTAAACTGCTGTAATTCAATTTATAAGATATTTCTGTTAAATTGAATTCCTCATCGATGATCAATTTTTTAGCACGTTCAATTTTTTGGATAATAATGTAATTCTCTATCGATGTAAAAGTGTACTCAGAGAAAATATTCGATAAATACCCATAACTCAAATTGAGCTTATCGGCAAGATATACTGAAGTCGTAGTGACGGGAAGCTTATCCCTTTCGTATACCATCTCGATAATCGCGTCTTTTATTTTCTGTATTAGCTGGTTTTTCTGATTGTCGATCAGTGTAATCCCGTACCGGTTCAAAGCGGTTTGAAGATCAGTTAAAATCTCTTTAGAAATAACGTCTTTGATCTCAACTTCTCCGAAATCCAAGAGCTTGTATTTGATATTAAATCGCTCCAATTGCTCTTGCAATACGACACGACAAGCTACGATACCATCAGAATTGAAATAGAGTCTCATTAAAATGTTTTGGTTAATAGTGAAAAAAGTTCTAAAGATAGTGCAAAAATTGCCAAAGTCTCACAAAAGCGAGAGAAAAAAAAACGACATAGTTAACAAACAAGCTAAAAATGAGCGGATTAAATCGAAAAAATTTATGTTAAAGTTTATCCGTGGATGGTTTGGCCTTTGCCATATTTTTGAATAACCGACGCTTCAAAATCGAGCCATTCGCGCCAGCGTTTCTCCACATCGATGCCTTGTCCGTACTTGCGCGCGTAGGTGATGAATGTCGTATAATGCCCAGCTTCACTTTCCATGAGTTCACGGTAAAACGTAGAGAGTTCTAGGTCTTGAATGTTTTCAGAAAGTACTTTAAACCGTTCGCAGCTTCGTGCCTCGATCATTGCCGAAAACAACATGCGTTCGACAAAGCCTGAAACGCGACTACCTGTATTGTTTCGTTTCATGTATTGCGCAAGCTCACCAACATATTCGTCTTTGCGTTCACGGCCTAATTTGTATCCGCGTCTTTTGATGATGTCGTGCACCATTTCAAAATGTTCGATTTCTTCTTTGGCAAGCGACAACATATCACTCACTAAGTCCGGATATTCGGAATTGATTGTAATGATCGTAATCGCATTCGACGCGGCTTTTTGCTCGCACCACGCATGATCAGTTAGAATTTCTTCGAGATCGGTTTCGACAATATTGACCCAGCGTGGGTCGGTCGGAAGTTGTAATCTAAACGTTGACATAGGTTTTAGGTTGCAGTTGCATTTTGAAAACTGTAGTAACCTACAACTTACAACGCACAACTTTTTCTGCGACCAAAATTACGACATTTAATAAGAAGTGGAGTATGCCATTTCATTTTTCAAACGATTCTTTTCGATGCCGAACCTGACATTCAAAAAACACACAAAATCCCTTGTGATTCCCAAAAAAAAGCGGCTTCCATTAGAAGCCGCTTTATTATTTGAATCTATATTAATTCGCAAGGTGTAGACTTAAGCGCTCTCAACTAAAAAACAAACATCGCGCGTTCGCTCATCATTTCATTCACTTCGTCTGCAACTTGTTCTATAATCGCTTCGTTGGTATGGTTCATCAATACCCGATCAATCATTTCGACAATCGTTTCCATGTCACTTTCAACCAAACCTCGCGTTGTAATCGCTGGTGTACCTACACGGATTCCAGATGTCACAAATGGCGACTTATCATCAAAAGGAACCATATTTTTATTGACGGTAATTTCTGCTCGAACCAAAGCATTCTCCGCTTCTTTTCCAGTAATATTTTTATTTCTGAGATCGATCAACATCATGTGATTGTCAGTACCGCCTGAAATCAGATCATAACCTCTTTTCATGAATGCTGCCGCCATTGCTTTCGCGTTTTTTTGTACCTGCATTGAATAATGGAAAAACTCATCGGTCAAGCATTCTCCAAACGCAACCGCCTTAGCGGCGATGATGTGCATCAACGGACCACCTTGATTTCCTGGAAAAACCGCCATATCGAGTAAATTTGACATCATTTTGATTTCGCCCTTCGGTGTTGTTAATCCCCAAGGGTTTTCAAAATCTTTCCCCATTAAGATCATACCGCCTCTTGGTCCACGCAGCGTTTTGTGCGTCGTTGTTGTAACGATATGGCAATGTGGAATCGGGTCATTCATCAAACCTTTGGCGATCAAACCTGCTGGATGCGAAATATCAGCAAGCAACAATGCGCCCACGCTATCGGCAATCTGACGGAAACGTGCAAAATCCATGTCACGGCAATAAGCAGATGCTCCGGCTATGATCATTTTTGGTATTTCACGCGTCGCGATTTCCTGTATTGTATCGTAATTGAATTCACCTGTTTCTTTTTCGACACCATAGAATACAGGCGTGTATATACGTCCCGAGAAGTTTACGGGTGAACCATGTGTTAGGTGACCGCCATGCGACAAATCGAAACCTAGAATTTTATCGCCTGGTTTTAGGCAAGCAAAGTAAACTGCGGTATTGGCTTGTGAACCTGAATGCGGCTGTACGTTGGCATACTCCGCTCCAAACAACGCTTTAGCGCGATCGATGGCAATTTGTTCAACCACATCTACGACTTCACAGCCGCCATAATAGCGCTTTCCGGGATAGCCTTCCGCATATTTATTGGTTAAGCAAGAACCTGCTGCCTCCATCACTTGGTCGCTAACAAAGTTTTCAGAAGCGATGAGTTCAATTCCGTGAATCTGACGGTCTTGTTCTTCAAGAATTAAATCGAAAATCTGTTGGTCGTGTCGCATTTTATATTTTTTCGTTAAAAACTGCCCAAAATTACGAAAACCGTTTGTTAAATTGGCATATAATGATATATTTGATCACTGAATTTTCAACAAATAATCAACATACGCACATGCCCATTACGACAAACAGTCCTAACAGAAAAACCTGGTTAGAAGTACCTGAAGACAGTGATTTTCCAATACAAAATATCCCGTTTGGTGTCTTTATCACCAAAGATGACGTGATTACGATAGGTACCCGAATTGGCGATTATGCGATCGACTTAGGAGCGCTGCAACAATTGAATTATTTTGAAGGCATCGAACTCACCGACGATATGTTTATGCAGGATACGCTGAATGATTTTATTTCGGATGGTAAAAAAACTTGGCGTTTGGTACGCAACCGTATCGGCGATATTTTCGACACCACCAATCCCAAACTCCGCGACAATGCTGAGCACAGAACGATCGTCGTCTGTAAAGTTGAGGATGTAGAAATGCAGCTACCCGTTTTAATTGGCGATTATACCGATTTCTATTCTAGTAAAGAACATGCAACCAATGTTGGCAGCATGTTTCGCGATCCTAATAATGCTTTGTTGCCGAATTGGCTGCACATTCCTGTCGGCTATCATGGTCGGAGTTCAACGATTGTTCCTTCCGGAATTCCGGTGTACAGACCGATGGGCCAAATACTGCCGAATGGTGAGAATACGCCGGTTTTCGGACCGTCACGTTCTATTGATTTCGAGCTTGAAATGGGCTTTATTACAACCGATGCGAATATCATGGGCGAAAATATTCCCGTACACGAAGCGGAAGATTATATTTTTGGAATGGTGTTATTGAACGATTGGAGCGCGCGCGACATACAGAAATGGGAGTATGTGCCACTCGGACCCTTTTTGGCGAAGAATTTTGCAACGTCGATTTCCCCATGGATTGTGACGATGGATGCGTTGGAACCTTACAGAACAAAAGGCCCAAAACAAGATCCGACTCCGCTGCCGTACTTGCAACAGAAAGGGAAACATGCGTTCGATATCAACCTTGAAGTGGCGATTGAACCTGAAAATTCGGAAGCTAGTATTGTTTCGAAATCAAATTTTAAATACATGTATTGGTCGATGAGCCAGCAGCTGGCGCACCACACGTCGAATGGTTGCCGCGTCAATTCTGGTGATATGATGGGTTCGGGTACTATTTCCGGACCGACGCCAAACAGTTTTGGTTCGATGCTCGAATTGACTTGGAACGGCAAAAATCCGATTGTAATGCAAGATGGTTCGGAGCGAAAATTCATCAACGACAATGACACCGTGATTATGAAAGGATTTTGCAAGAACAATGAAGTCCGCATCGGTTTTGGCGAAGTCAGCAGTAAGTTGCTGCCGCCTTTTGTGCGGAAATAATATTGCATAGCACGCACAGACGCGAAGAAGTAAGGGTCCTAATTTTGACGCAGCCGCGATCGTTACGAAAGGCCCTAGCCCCGATTGCAGCAAAGTGCCGTGCACTGCGGAAAGCGGGATTAAGCTCCTAAAAAAAAAATCCATGAAAAGAATTACCTTATTATTTGCTTTGCTCATTTTGGCCTCCTGCGGTGTCAAAACCACACGCAAACTGGTCGCTTCCGGAGATTACGACAGTGCGATTTCAAAGGCGGTCAACGGTTTACAAAGCAATAAAAATGCGAAAGGAAAACAGGATTATGTGTACCTTTTGGAGGAAGCGTTTGCAAAAGCGAAAGAGCGTGATCTTCGTGATATTGCAGGTTGGGGATGGTTTAAGGATGCGAATCCGAACAATCTTGAGGCTATTTTCACTACGTACCAACTGCTTTCCGAACGCCAAGAAATGATCCGCCCGCTGCTTCCGTTGAAATTGCTGAATGAAAAGCGTGATGCGATCTTTCCGATGGAAGATTATACCGAACAGCTCACGAACAGTAAGAATGCGTTGTCGAAATATTTGTATATCAATTCGGTTGCTGCACTGATTTCGAATGACAAGCTGCGGTGCCGCCGTGCGTATGATGATTTGGTTTATTTGAATCAAATTAATCCAGGCTTTAAAGATGTTTCGAAGCTTATTGACGAAGCGCAGTTGAAAGGTACCGATTACGTCATTGTGTCGACTAAAAACCAAACGAATGTGATCATTCCACAACGCTTAAACAATGACTTACTGGATTTTAGCACTTTTGGCTTAAACGAAAAGTGGACGGCCTATCACAGCACCAAACAAAAAAGTATGGTGTACGATTATGGCATTGAAATTAATTTTCGCGACATCAATATTGCTCCGGAACGTATTAGTGAACGTGAGTTCCAAAAAGAGAAAGTCATCAAAGACGGTGTTAAAAAACTGTTGGATGCGCGCGGACGGGAAGTCAAAGACAGCTTGGGAAAACCCATCTACGTCGACAATATGAAAACGGTGCAAATCGCCATTTATGAATCGACACAGCAAAAAGCGGCTCAGGTAACGGCGAAAGTAGATTATGTGAATCTTAAAACCAACCAGTTGCTCGAGACTTTTCCGCTGAGCAGTTCTTTTGTTTTTCAAAATATTTTCGCGCGTTATCAAGGCGATCGTCGTGCCTGCGATGCGGATTACTTGCAGAATTTTGACCGACGTCCGGTGCCTTTCCCTACGAATGAGCAGCTGGTGTTTGATTGCGGCGAAGATTTGAAGGCGAAATTGAAAGCGATTATTAGTGCTAATCCGATTTCCAACTAGAATTTATTTAACCCTGCTCCAATAGAATGAGAATATTGCCGTTAGCTGTTTATGTCTAAAAACAACCCAACCCTCAATCATCTCGATGCGCTTGCAAAACTGATGGATTCTCAATTCCGAATTCCGGGTACATCGATTAAATTTGGTGTCGACTCCATTATTGGACTTATACCCGGCGCTGGCGATATCGGCGGGCTGTTGGTTTCCGGTTACATGATTGCCGTATTGGCTGCGAACGGCGCTAGTGGATTTGTGCTCGCAAGGATTTCTCTGAATGTCCTGATCGATACGCTGTTTGGTTCGGTTCCGATTTTAGGAGACATATTTGACGTGGCTTTCAAATCAAACCAGCGCAATATGAAAATCGTCCACCAGCATTATGTGGAAGGCAAACATCAAGGCGGCGCGTGGAAAGTCATTGTTCCTGTTTTATTACTACTTGTGCTGATATGTGTCGGCATTATATGGATTGCGTATTGGTTTCTTTCTTGGTTGTTCCATTCGATTTCACAAGCCTCGCTGTAATTAAAAGCAAACTGTAAACTGCTTTGATGAATAAAACTTATGCGACAGTTGGTGCACTGACGATGGTTATTTTATTGCGCAAAAGTCACGATAAGGCGATTGCTGATTTGCAATAAAAATCGAACTCATTACCGATGCTTGCCTTTGCATTTATCATGCTGACTGAAGCGTGGACGCTACAATTAAAGAAATTTGAAAATCAATCCTTATATAATTATTATTGATTGCGGAACTCATTTTCAATTTTTAGTATATTTGAATTAAAGCCCTACACTTCTTTATTTAAAACCGATTATAAAAGTTAAATACTGATAATCGAAATATTAATTGTATAAGTATTTTGTGCTGCATTTTTTCAACTTTGTATCATAAACCAAAAATAAAAACATCATGAACAATTTATTCAGAGGATTAATCGCAGGATACGGAGCTAAGAAATTAGGTGGCGGATGTTTTGGCACCATCATCGTTTTTGTAATCATATGGGTCCTACTCGGTCAGTGCAGTTGATCATGGACTAACATTTTATAACACCAAATGAAATGGAACTTAAAACACAACTTTTTTGGTTATTCATCGGCGCTATTCCGATCGCTTGCATTGCATGGACAATCACCAATGAAGAAATCTTTCGGGAACCACGGGAATTTTGCATCAAAAAAAGCAACACTTCCAAATCAATCCTAACGCGCAAGCTGTTCTATCTTTTCACTTGTGAATATTGCTTCAGCCATTATGTAACGGTATTATTTATTTGCTTTACCGGTTACAAACTATTACTCAATGATTGGCGAGGCTACGTTATTGCCGGCTTTTCACTGGTTTGGATGGCCAATGTCTACATGAGTATGTTTGCTTTGATACGGCAGGGAATCAAAAAAGAACGCGTCGTAATAAAAGATATCGAACACAAAATCCAAAAAGAAAGTAAAAGCACCAAAGTTAAATGATAAGTTATAGCGACTGTAAAGATTTGTAAGGATTCTCACTAAACCATCTCACAGCTACAACTCTTAGGACGATCGTTGGTTGCTACCAGAAACTCTTGCCATGATGAGCCTTACGTAAAATAAAAAATCCCCAATCATGGGGATTTTTTTTGTATTAAAAGCTTTCAGAGTCGTAAGACAAATCAGAACCTAGTCGTCATGATGCTCATGCCCTTTACCTTTTCCTTTGTGGTGACCTTTTCCTTTGTGGTGACCTTTCCCTTTGTGGTGGCCGTTTTTATGACCATGCTTATGTCCGGTGTGGTATACTTTCTCTGTCACGACCGCTTTTTGATTCGTTGCTGGAACAGTGGTAACCGTTGTGGTCTTAACGGCAGTTTGCGTTTTTACAGGCTGTTTATTTTTATTCGCTTCTTTAACCGCTACATCAATCGGAATTTTGACTTGAGCCGAAACAATGCTCGTCAATCCGACGGCGGCTAGGGTAAATAGGATACTTTTCATAATGTTTAATTTAGTTAGTAATGTGTAAAGTAAATATACGCTTATCGGTGCGTCGATGTTTATAGAATTGCACTTAAAGTTTCTAGGATTAGTTTCATTTTGGGCGTTCCCTGCGGTCGGGCTATGCGCACTCGCTTTTTTGCGCCACTGCCTGGCACAAAAAGAGCTCAAACAGTTGCTTCTATCCCTAACGCAAACTTAGTGCCATTCTCAAATCTGCGACATCGATTGCGCCGTGCGAAACATCATAAACACACTTCCCATCTCGAATAAGCAACAACTGTGGCGATTCATGTTTAATACCAAACCGCTCTGAAATTTCATTTGATATCGCTCTATAATTCAATAAGTCCAGAAAATAAGAAACGACATTTTCATTGAGGTCAAACTCACTTTCGAACCGCTTCAGCGCCATTCTACTAATCCCGCAAGTGGTACTGTGCTTGAAAATCAAAACAGGCTGCGTCGAAGAAAGTGCAATGATCTCATGCAATTGCCCTAAATCGACCAACGGAATCCAATTTACCTTCGAAATCCGCTCACGCTCATTTTCTGAAGATCCAAACATCGAAAATATACCCATTTTGTCATTTTTTAAGTCAATATGTCGCTACAAAACCCTTACTATCAGACACTTTGTCTTAATTTTGGCATTGGAACAGCAATTGACAAATCCGAATTGCAAAATTAATTATAAACACAACTAAAACAGTGCAAATGAATATAAATAAATTCACTATCAAATCGCAAGAAGCGATCCAGCAATCACAACAATTAGCGCAAAGTCTTGGGCATCAGCAGATCGAAAACGAGCACCTTTTCAAAGCCATTTTTGAAGTCGATGAAAACGTCGCTCCTTTCTTATTGAAAAAACTCAATGTCAATGTGCCGTTATTTCAACAAATCCTCGACAGCACCTTACAAAGCTTCCCCAAAGTTTCTGGTGGCGACATAATGCTTTCGAGAACCGCCAACACGACACTCAACGAAGCCGAAATCATTGCAAAAAAAATGAACGATGAGTTTGTTTCCATCGAACATCTGATCCTTGCCATATTTGCCTCGAAAAGTAAAGTCGCACAAATTTTAAAAGACCAAGGCGTCACTGAAAAAGGATTGCAGGCCGCGATCGATGAACTGCGCAAAGGCGAACGCGTGACTTCCGCATCAGCAGAAGAAACCTACAACGCCTTAAACAAATACGCTAAAAATCTCAACGAGCTGGCCAAAAACGGAAAGCTCGATCCGGTTATCGGACGTGATGAGGAAATCCGCCGTGTACTACAAATCCTGACGCGACGTACTAAAAACAACCCAATGCTTGTAGGCGAACCCGGTGTCGGTAAAACCGCCATCGCTGAAGGGCTCGCACACCGAATTGTCGATGGCGACGTGCCCGAAAATTTGAAGGACAAAATCGTATTCTCACTCGACATGGGGGCACTAATCGCAGGCGCAAAATATAAAGGTGAATTCGAAGAGCGGCTAAAATCGGTCGTCAAAGAAGTCACCGCTGCCGAAGGCGATATCGTTCTATTCATTGACGAAATCCACACCCTTGTTGGTGCTGGCGGTGGCGAAGGCGCGATGGATGCCGCAAACATTTTAAAACCTGCACTCGCGCGTGGTGAACTCCGAGCGATCGGCGCTACCACGCTAGACGAATACCAAAAATATTTCGAAAAAGACAAAGCGCTCGAAAGACGTTTCCAAAAAGTGATGGTTGAAGAACCCGATACCGAAAGTGCCGTGTCAATTCTGCGAGGCATCAAAGAGAAATATGAAACGCATCACAAAGTGCAAATCAAAGACGAAGCCATAATAGCCGCTGTCGAATTGTCGCAACGCTACATCACCAATCGTTTTCTTCCCGACAAGGCGATTGATTTGATGGATGAAGCGGCTTCAAAACTGCGTATGGAAATCAACTCAAAACCTGAAGAACTTGATGTTTTTGACCGAAAAATCATGCAGCTCGAAATTGAAATTGAAGCCATCAAACGCGAGAAAGACGAAAGCAAACTCAAAGGTTTGGGTATGGAACTCGCCAACCTGAAAGAAAGTCGCAACGAGATCTTCGCCAAATGGAAATCCGAAAAAGATGTCGTCGATAACATTCAAGCGGTAAAAACCGAAATCGAGGATTTTAAATACGAAGCCGAACGCGCCGAACGCGATGGCGATTACGGGAAAGTAGCAGAAATCCGCTACGGAAAAATTAAGGAAGCTCAGGAACGCCTTGAGCAACTGCAAAAGCAACTCATCGAGAATCAATCGGGAACATCTTTGATCAAAGAAGAAGTCACCCGCGAAGATATCGCTGAAATCGTAGCGAAGTGGACCGGTATTCCGGTCACAAAAATGCTACAAGGCGAACGAGAAAAACTGCTAAGATTGGAAGGCGAACTGCACAAACGCGTGGTCGGACAAGAAGAAGCCATCGTTGCCGTAAGTGACGCCGTACGTCGAAGTCGTGCGGGTTTACAGGACATGAAAAAACCAGTAGGAACATTCCTCTTTTTGGGAACCACCGGTGTCGGTAAAACCGAACTCGCGAAAGCACTTGCCGAATATCTGTTCGATGATGAAAACGCAATGACAAGAATCGACATGAGTGAATATCAAGAACGCCACAGTGTTAGCCGTTTGGTTGGTGCGCCTCCGGGTTATGTTGGTTATGATGAGGGCGGACAACTCACGGAAGCCGTCAGGAGAAAACCCTACTCCGTGATTCTACTTGATGAAATTGAAAAGGCGCATCCCGATACTTTCAATATTTTGCTTCAAGTCCTTGACGAAGGAAGACTCACCGACAATAAAGGGCGACTAGCCGATTTCAAAAACACGATCATCATCATGACCTCGAATCTGGGAAGCCAGATCATTCAAGAGAAATTTGAGAATTTAAAAGGCGGCATCGAAGCTTCCACCGAAGCGGCAAAAGTGGAAATCCTCGGACTGCTCAAACAAACCGTTCGTCCGGAATTTATCAACCGTATAGATGAGATTGTTATGTTTACGCCTTTGACAACTGACAATATTACTCAAATCGTCGGTTTACAATTAAAAGGCGTCACTAAAATGCTCGCCCAACAAGGCATTACGATGGATGCGACACCAGAAGCCATCGCGTATCTTTCAGAAAAAGGGTACGATACCCAATTCGGAGCGCGTCCGGTGAAAAGAGTAATCCAACGCGAAGTACTCAACGAACTATCGAAAGAGATTCTTGCTGGAAAAATCACGACCGACAGTATCGTGTTGATTGATGCCTTCGATGGAAAACTGGTTTTTAGAAATCAGTCTGAACTCGTCAAGTAAATTCGATTTATTGAACACGGATTCCTCAAATGACCAAAGCTTTAAATCCTGAGTAATCTGCGGAATCCGTGTTCTCTTTTTCAAATAGTGTTGCAACGCATGGCCATTATATTTTATTGATTAAAAAATAAATCATAACCATTTATTCTTTATTTTTGAAATCTTTACCACGCAAATCATGAAAAAATTCCTTTTGATAGTACTCGGATTTACGATCCACGTTGCAGCTCAAGATACATCAGCACTTACATCAATTCCTGTAACGACAGAGAAAACATATCGTTCTACTGAAGTGAATGTCAAACCGCAAGTCAAAGAAGGAAATTATACGCTTTCGATGTTTATCAGTGAGAATTTCCAATTTCCACCGGCAATCAAGAACAAAAAAATCACAATCTTTTCGAGTTTTATCATCGATGCTGACGGTAACATGAGCGACATCAAGGCGTTTCATATCAATGTCAAAGATTATATCGTAAGCGACGTTGTTAAAATTGCAACGCAAGACCAAAAAATCAACGAAGCTGATCAAATCGAAACCATGAAAGGCGAAACTGTGCGCGTGCTCAAACTATTTAAAAAAACCTGGGAACCTGCGCTAAAAGAAGGCAAACCGGTACGCTGCCTTTACAATTATCCAATCAATTTCAATATCGAATAAACGGTTCATCATGTTGTTGATTCTCAAAAAATACAGAGAGAGCATTGGTTACGGTATATCGTTGGCAATGCTCTTTTTTTTGTTGCGATGGCTCGAAATCCGGCTGCTCATACTGACGCACCAATATGAAATCTATGTCGGTCTCATTGCGCTTATTTTTACGGCACTAGGGATTTGGCTCGCCAATAAAATCACACAGCCTAAAATAAACACGGTCATTATTGAGAAAGAAATTCTCGTCAGCAACATTCCTTTTACAATCAACGAAGCAGCGTTAACCGAACTCAAAATCAGCAAAAGGGAACTCGAAGTACTGTCATTAATGGCAGCCGGAAAAAGCAATCAGGAAATCGCCGGGCAACTGTT
>JANPJB010000003.1:0-47573 GCA_031425295.1 Flavobacterium sp.
CAAAATGCTGCCGTGAGAAATCGTACTGCTCGGATCGACCGCCAACACAGCCACTTTTTTTCCTAAACCGGTCAAGTGTTTTCCAAAAGCTTCTATGAAAGTGCTTTTACCAACGCCCGGTACACCCGTGATTCCAATGCGAACTGATTGGGTTGCGTGCGGCAAACACGCATTGATAACCTCATTCGCCTGAGCCACATGATTCGGATTGGTGCTTTCTACCAGTGTAATCGCGCGGCTCAAAGCGGTGATGTTACCCGATAAAATCCCATCTACAAGTTCCTGCGTAGTCGGTAGTTTTTTTCTCGATTGCTGAATCTGATTTACGACCGATGCACTGATGATTTCGGGTGGTGAAATCCCATCTTTTTCTTGCAATGCGCTCGGTTTTTTTTTGTCGGTGTTCAAAGGAAAATCGTTTGGGTAAATTTAGTGAAATAATTATCGCATGTAAATCCACAACAGCATATTTTTAAGATAGCTTTTACTTTTTTAAACTTGCATTTGTCTTTTTTTGACGTTCCTTTGCAAAAAAAATAACGCAGTCCGGATGGATAGTATTATCATGTTGTTCTTGTGCTTGATTTTGGGATTTGGACTCCAATACGTCAAGTCATTTCCCCAAAATGCACACCTGACATTGAATCAGTTTGTGATTTATATTTCACTGCCGGCATTGGCACTGTTTTACATTCCGAAAATTCAACTTAACGCACAATTATTTTATCCGCTTGGGATAGCTTGGCTGGGCTTTGCGTTTTCATTTTTATTTTTTTATGTAATCGGACGCAGACTCAAATGGTCGAACAAACTCATCGGTTGTCTGACACTGACTGCGGGTTTAGGCAATACTTCGTTTGTCGGCTTTCCTGTGATTCAAGCGTTGTACGGTGAGGAAGGTTTAAAAACTGCGATTGTAGTCGACCAACCAGGTTCTTTTGTCGTCATGGCAACATTAGGCGTGATTACCGCCGCAATTTACTCCAAAGGAAAAACCGAAGCCAAAACCATCGCCTCCAAAATCCTGCTGTTTCCGCCATTTTTAGGTTTTGTCGTCGCTTGTCTGTTGAGTGTTTTCAAACTCGATTTTATTCCCGATGTGCAGACCGTATTCCAGAAGCTCGGAGCCACCGTCACACCAATCGCGCTGCTGTCAGTAGGATTGCAGTTGAAAATCGATAAGAACAGCCAACACTGGCAATTCCTGCGATTCGGTTTGTTTTTCAAACTCCTATTGACACCCGCAATTTTCTTCGTATTGTATAAAGTAATCCTAAACGGAAAAGGTTTGGTGGTCGATGTGTCGATCATGGAAGCTGCGATGGCACCGATGATTACCGGAACCATCTTATCAGCTTCATACGGACTAAAACCAAAACTGAGCAATATGATGGTCGGCGTCGGCATTCCGCTATCGTTTATCACGCTTGCGTTTTGGTATTTTATACTCAACAATTTTTAAATGGAAACACCCGATATCGACACCAGTAAAGAGGTTGTAATTTCAAAAACGGTCTTCTCCGTTTTATTCGCGATCAGTTTTGCACATTTGCTCAACGACTTGATTCAGGCGATCATTCCGTCGGTCTATCCGATTCTGAAGGAAAACTACAATTTGTCGTTCACCCAAATAGGATTGATTACGTTCGCGTTCCAATTTTCCGCATCGATTTTGCAGCCTTTCGTAGGCTATTATACCGACAAGCATCCGAAACCATTTTCCCAAATCTACGGCATGGTATTCTCATTATGCGGCATTGTTGCGCTCTCGTATGCGAATAGTTTCAGTTGGATTTTGGTCTCCGTCTGTCTTATAGGAATTGGTTCCGCGATATTTCATCCCGAATCCGCGCGGATTTCAAATCTTGCTTCCGGTGGAAAACGCGGTCTGGCACAATCGATATTTCAAGTAGGCGGTAATTTTGGAACGGCTTTAGGACCGCTATTGGTCGCTTTGATTGTCGTGCCGAATTCGCAAAAATATATTCTTTGGTTTGTGATTGCAGCGGTCATTGCACTGGGTATCATCAGTAAAATTGCGTATTGGTACCGCGATCATCTCATCCGAAGAACCCACAAAAGCACGATCTTTTTTGAAGTCCACAACCTATCGAAAAGCCGTGTCAAATGGAGCATCGTGATTCTATTGGTCGTTATTTTTTCTAAATTTTTCTATTCCGCAAGCTTGTCAACGTATTACACCTTTTTCCTGATCGACAAGTTCGGACTTTCGATACAGCAGGCGCAATACCACATGTTTATTTACCTGATTGCATATGCTGCTGGAACCATTATGGGCGGACCGCTCGGCGATAAGTTCGGACGCAAATACATCATTTGGTTTTCGGTTTTTGGCGCGACACCGTTTGCGTTGTTGCTACCCTACGTGAACTTGTTTTGGACGGACGTGCTGATGATCGTCATCGGCATCATCATTTCTTCGGCTTTCCCGGCAATCATCGTATACGCACAGGAATTGATTCCAAGAAAACTAGGCATGATCTCAGGTTTGTTCTACGGTTTTGCTTTTGGAATGGGCGCTTTAGGTTCGGCATTGCTCGGCATTTTGGCGGACCACACTTCCATTCAATACGTGTATCACATTTGTTCGTTGCTACCGATTATTGGGGTGATTTGCTATTGGCTTCCGAATTTGAAGAATAAGAAGTTGTAGGTTGTAAGTTGTGGCGTGACCACAAGGGTCGGGCTTTCCGTACTCGCTTTTTTACGCCGAACACTGGCGCAAAATGAGCTCAGACATAGCGTCAAACGAAGTTCACTGAACACCTCTGAAAATATCAACCAGTGAAGTAATCCCTTACCCATCGTTTCAGTTAACGAGAAGCCCTAGCCCCGATAGCAACGGAAATCCTTTTGTGACGGTGTTCGGCACAAAAGATTGAGAGTGAATAGCGGGACACGAGCTCCTAACATACAACCTACAACTTACAACTTTTTAATATCTTAGCGCATTATTTTAAAAATATGAACTCACAAATCACCTCGGAAATCCTTCAAAAACTAACGGTCATAGTCGGCAATTCGTATGTGTTTACCGACATTGAAACCCGAAACCATTACGGACACGACGAAACCGAAGATTATATTTTTCCGCCGGGCGTGGTCGTAAAACCAGGAACGCCGGAAGAGATTGCCGCGATTTTGAAACTTGCAAATCAGCACTTGATTCCAGTTACAACAATTGGCGGGCGAACCGGTTTAAGTGGCGGCGCATTATCAATTTATGAAGGCATCGGACTCGCCATGGATCGTTTCAATAAAATCCTGCATATCGATGAACAGAATCTTCAGGTTACGGTTGAACCTGCAGTCATCACTCAGGTGCTACGAGAGTGTGTCGCTGAGAAAGGGTTGTTTTATCCGCCAGATCCGAGCAGCCAGGGCAGTTGTTGGATAGGCGGAAACGTGGCTGAAAATGCAGGCGGCGCGCGGGCCGTTAAATATGGTACCACTAAAGATTACGTGTTGAATTTGGAAGTCGTATTGGCCAACGGCGAAATCATTTGGACAGGCGCCAATACACTCAAAAACTCAACAGGATACAACCTCACACAGCTGATGGTCGGCAGTGAAGGAACACTCGGCGTCATTACCAAAATCGTGATGAAACTGCTGCCGCAGCATACCCATAATGTGTTGATGCTTGTGCCGTTTTTCAAAGCCGAGCAAGCGTGTGAAGCGGTTTCAGCGATCTTCCGAGCAGGTGTAATTCCGAGCGCTTTAGAGTTTATGGAACGTGACGCGATCGACTGGACGTTGAAGTTTGTTCAAGGATTGAATGTTGAAGTTTCAGAGAAAATTCAGGCGCATTTGCTGATTGAAGTAGATGGCAATTATCCCGATATCCTATTTCAAGAAGCTGAAAAAATAATGAGTGTCGTAGAAAAATTTGAAATCGACGAAGTGCTTTTTGCCGATACCGAAGACCAAAAAAATGCCCTTTGGAAAATGCGGCGGTCGGTCGCTGAAGCCGTCAAAGCAAACTCGATTTATAAGGAAGAAGATACTGTTGTTCCCCGATATGAACTCGCAAAATTGCTTTCGGGAATCAAATTGATTGGTAAGAAATACGGATTTCAATCGGTCTGTTATGGTCATGCTGGCGATGGCAATCTGCATGTGAATATCTTAAAAGGCGCGATGTCTGACGAAGCTTGGAAAACGGAAGTGACAAAAGGCATCCGCGAAATTTTTGAATTGACGGTGTCGTTAAAAGGCACACTTTCAGGCGAACACGGCATCGGTTACGTACAGAAAAATTACATGGATATTGCCTTTGATGAAACGCAGCTGCAACTAATGAAAGGCATTAAAACGATTTTCGATCCTAACGGTATTTTAAATCCGGGGAAAATATTTCCGGATGCCATTTAACCGCAAGGTTCACAAAGTTATATGCAAAGAGCGCTAAGAAAAACTAAAGACATTGCGTGCTTTGCGTTTTTTCTTAGCGCTCTTTGCGGTTAATTTTTTTTCCGGTTCGACTTTAATCTCTTTTCGGACTGTTCTTCTTGTCGCGTTTCTCCGCCTTCTTTTCTTTAGCGGTTTTCAACGGCTCTTTTTTTTCTGTTTTCTTTGCGTCTTGACTTTTTGCCATGATATGATTTTTTAAAGTTTGGTTTTGTATAAATTCAAGTAAATATAAAAAATTTTATGGAATCTGAATTTAAAGTCCAAGTTGTTTTTTGACCTTATCATCAAAAAGAAATTCAAAAAGTGCCCGTTGTTTCACGTCGTCCATATTGAAAAATTTCCATTCGTTTTTTGTGGATGCATCAGCAATGGCAACGAATTTAGAGATGCGTCTGACGTTGAAACTATTTCTTTTGGGTTCGAAAGTAACGTCTTTGGTTCGGTCTTTTGTTCTGAGCAAATTCGCTTGAATCAACGAAGTATTGGAATCCAATTTGTTCTCAAAAAAGTAACGCACTGGGTTTTTATAGGCAATCACGCAGAAAGTCAAATCGCCAATTTTCTGAATGGTACCGTATTCAAAAACCGGATTTACCAATTGGATGCGCATGCGGTATTCGTCATTCTGAAAATCCTTATCGAGTTTTTCGAGGAATTTCTCTTTACCGATATCTTCGACGATTTTCGGATGCGAAAACTTGACGATCGAATCGAAATCCATATTGTAATTCGCGTCATGAATTTTCTTGGTTTCAACTTTGAGTTTCTCGAGGGTTTGGGCGAAAGAAAAGCACGAAACAAGAAGCAAGAGCAGGATGCAGGAGTTTGGTTTCATAGTGATGGTATTTTGTTCAAATATAAAAAATCCCCAATGACTTTCGTGATTGAGGATTTTATATGATGCTGATTTTATTTCCACATAAAACTGCCCAGCTTGAAAAACTGAAGCACTTTGTTGATATTGTAGATACTGCCGTTGACGATTTTTCGCGCAAGCATTTTGGTTTTTATTTTGAGCGAAGGATTTGCTGGTATTTTCTGAAAAGTAAAGGACTGGTTCCCGGTTTTTTCGGCGTGCGGCGGAACCATCGCGCGTTTTTCAATCACGAGCATACTGTCATAATAATGGATTGAATTTACGGTTTTTGTAAAATCATTGACTTTCAATCCGCTTTGTTTTGAATGGTGTGCGTTAAGGTAATCGATGAATTTTTTGGTGTATTCAACGAACGAGTTTCTTCTTCTAAAACCGCCACCATATTCGAGCCAGTACGACGTATGCATGTCTTCGCATAAATAGACGCCGTCGGTTTTTACATGATCGAACAATTCTTCGTAGGTAACAATTTGCTGTTGCATCGTATGCCCGCCATCATCGATCAGAATATCGATCGGCGGAATCTGCGCTTTTATTTCTTTGAGAAACTTACGATCTGCTTGCGAACCGATAAAGATTTTGATATTTTCTTCTTCGAGATTTTTGCAATCGGGAGAAATGTCGACGCCGTAGATTTTCGCTTTGTTGCCAAAATAATCCTTCCACATCTGAAGACTTCCGCCTTGCGACACGCCAATTTCGAGTATGACAATTTCCTTGTTTCTGTATTTGCTGAAATGGCGGTCATACACTTCAAAATAGTGCATCCATTTGTGGATTAGTCTTTTGTTGTTTTGCCTGAAGTATTTTTCTAAATCATTCATTAATTGCGATCTGTTTGTTTGTATGTCTTATGCGCTGACGATCACCCATTCTCCTGAGTTGATCATGCCTTCTGCTTTCTTATACTTCAGCGTTTCCGATTTTCCACTCAAAATGTGTTTGATGGTCACATTATCATTTCTGTTGATTTTCGGCATCTCACGAACGATGGTTTCCGTCACCTGACGTTGTTGCGTCTGGCCGGCCTCGCGGTTTTCGGCTGCTGCTGTTTCACTGTTTGGAAGCTCGTCTTTGCTGGTTTTGTAATTTTCTTTGACCTTCACCTGTCGCGCTTCCTGAATTGCCGGTGCGTTTTGTTGTGGCAAATCACCTTTGAATAAAAACGAGATCACTTCTTTATTGACACCGTTCAACATCGAGCTGAACAGGTTATACGCTTCAAATTTGTAAATCAGCAACGGATCTTTTTGCTCGTGAACGGCAAGTTGAACCGATTGTTTGAGCTCATCCATTTTGCGCAAATGTTTTTTCCAGGCTTCATCAACGATGGCTAAAGTGATGTTCTTTTCGAAATCGGCAATCAATTGTTTTCCTTGTGTTTCGTATGCTTTCTTCAAGTCTGTTACTACATTCAAGGTTTTGATGCCATCGGTAAAAGGGACCACGATGCGCTCGAATTGGTTGTTTTGGTCTTCAAATACGCCTGCGATGATTGGCAAGGCTTCTCTGGCGCTTCTTTCTGTTTTGGCATTGTAGAATTCTAAAGCCGCTTTATAGACTTTTCCACTGAGATCCATTTCAGATAATTTTTCGAATTCGCTTGCTGAAACCGGCGAAGTGATTGAGAAATAACGGATCAGTTCAAATTCGAAATTCTTGAAATCGTTGTTGGCTTTGTTCGTTTCGACTATGACTTCACTCGTGTCGTACATCATGTTCGCGATATCGACTTTAAGACGTTCTCCGTGAAGCGCATGACGACGACGTTTATAAACGACTTCCCGTTGTGCATTCATGACATCATCATATTCGAGCAAACGCTTACGAACACCAAAGTTGTTTTCCTCTACTTTTTTCTGCGCACGCTCAATCGATTTGGTCATCATCGAATGCTGGATTACTTCACCTTCTTTGAGTCCCATTCTGTCCATGACTTTCGCGACCCTTTCAGAGCCGAAAAGACGCATCAGGTTGTCTTCCAGAGAAACATAAAACTGGGAGCTACCCACATCACCCTGACGTCCGGCACGACCACGCAGCTGGCGGTCTACACGCCGCGAATCATGACGTTCTGTGCCGACAATGGCCAATCCACCGGCCGCTTTCACTTCCGGAGATAATTTGATATCGGTACCACGACCCGCCATATTGGTTGCAATGGTTACGACTCCCGATTTACCGGCTTCTTCAACGATTTGGGCTTCCTGTTTGTGCATTTTCGCGTTCAATACGTTGTGTTGCACACCGCGCATTTTGAGCATTCGACTTAGTAATTCCGAAATCTCAACGGAAGTTGTTCCGATTAAGACCGGACGACCGGCATTTGATAATTCCGTAACATCTTCAATCACAGCGTTGAATTTCTCACGCGTCGTTTTATAAATTAAATCTTCTTTGTCTTTTCTGGCCATCGCGCGGTTCGTTGGAATTTCCACGACATCGAGTTTGTAGATTTGCCAAAGCTCACCAGCTTCCGTTACCGCAGTTCCTGTCATTCCAGCGAGTTTGTTGTACATCCTGAAATAATTCTGTAGCGTTACCGTAGCGAAAGTTTGGGTTGCCGCCTCGATTTTTACGTTCTCTTTGGCTTCGATCGCTTGGTGCAATCCGTCAGAATAACGGCGACCGTCCATGATACGACCAGTTTGCTCGTCTACGATCAGGATTTTATTGTCCATGATCACATATTCTACATCTTTTTCGAATAGGGAATACGCTTTTAGTAATTGTGTCAACGTATGGATACGCTCACTTTTGATCGAGAAATCCTGGAACAATTTCTCTTTTTCTTCGGCTTCTTTGTCTTTGTCTAAACCTTGTTTTTCGATACGCGCGATTTCAGTTCCGATATCGGGTAGCAGGAAGAAATTCTCGTCCGTATCGGTCGAAAGGAATTTGATGCCGTTGTCGCTCAATTCAACTTGATTGTTCTTTTCTTCAATCACAAAATACAACGCTTCATCGATCAGATGCATGTCGCGGTTGTTGTCCTGCATGTATTGGTTTTCGGTTTTTTGAAGCAATTGTTTGACGCCTTCTTCACTCAAGAACTTGATTAAGGCCTTGTTTTTAGGCAACGCTCTGTAGGCTCTTAACAAATTGAATCCGGCATCTTTGGTGTTGCCCTCTTTGAACAATCGTTTGGCTTCTGTTAAAAAACCATTTGCAAGTTGTCTTTGGAGATTGACAAGATTTTCGATTTTTGGTTTCAGTTCATTGAATTCATGGCGATCGCCTTGTGGCACAGGACCTGAGATAATCAATGGTGTTCTCGCATCATCAATCAGTACGGAATCGACCTCGTCGACAATCGCGAAATTGTGTTTGCGCTGCACTAAATCGTCGGGTGAATGTGCCATGTTGTCTCTCAAATAATCGAAACCGAATTCATTGTTGGTTCCGTAAGTGATGTCGGCATCGTAGGCTCTTTTACGCTCCGGTGTATTGGGTTGGTAATTGTCGATACATTCTACCGACAAACCGTGGAATTCAAATAAAGGTGCTTTCCATGCGCTGTCACGTTTTGCCAAATAATCGTTGACGGTTACCAAGTGCACGCCATTGCCGGTCAATGCATTTAAATATAATGGTAATGTTGCGACTAATGTTTTTCCTTCACCGGTTTGCATTTCAGAGATTTTTCCGTCGTGCAATACCATACCACCAATCAATTGAACATCGTAGTGAATCATGTCCCAAGTGATTTCTTTTCCAGCGGCATTCCAAGTATTGGCCCAATTCGCTTCGTCGCCAACAATCGTGATGTATGATTTTGTAGCTGATAGTTCGCGGTCTTTTGGCGTTGCTGTAACGGTAAGCTGGGTATTTTCTTTGAATCGCTTTGCGGTTTCTTTGATGACAGCAAACGCCTCAGGAAGGATTTCGTTAAGTGTTTTTTCAGAAATTTCGTAAGCTTCTTTTTCAAGGGCATCGATGGAAGCGTAGATGTCTTCTCTTTTATCAATGTCTTCAATGTTTTCGACTTCGGACAGCAAAGCATTGATTTTGGCATCTTTCTCGGCGCGGGCTTGTTTTATCTTTTCTTTGAACTGGGCTGTTTTTGCTCTTAGTTCATCATTTGACAGGGTCGCTAATGTACTTTCCAAGGCTTTAATTTTATTAAGATTTCCTTGTAAAGCTTTGACGTCTTTCTGTGATTTGTCGCCTACGAATGCTTTAATAATGCTATTGATGAAACTCATAATGAATGTGTAATTTCTGATTTATAAAGGTGCACAAATTTAAACAAAAAAAAAGCCTCGTTTGAGACTTTGATTGGTTTTATTATTTTTTTAATATTCATCCTCGTTCCAAAGATAGTCTTCGTCGGTAGGATAATCTGGCCAAATTTCTTCCATTGATTCATATATCTCTCCTTCGTCTTCTATTGATTGTAGATTTTCCACAACTTCAAGCGGAGCGCCCGCTCGGATTGCGTAGTCTATGAGTTCATCTTTGGTTGCAGGCCATGGTGCATCGCTTAAATAGGATGCTAATTCTAATGTCCAATACATCTTCTTCGATTTTTAGTTTGTGCAAAAATAATTTTTTTACTCAAACCATCAAGTAAAAATCGATTTATTTTAAAAAAAGTTAAGAACGTCATTTTGAAATTCCAATTACGAAATTCCAAATTCCAAAGCCTTGTATTCATTAAGTCTTCGGTATGCCAATTGCAATTTGGAATTTTAAAATTTGGAATTTACTTCCTTGGAATCCATTTTACTTCATCGGCATGTAAGTCGAAAGTCAACTTCCGTGCCAGCACAAAAAGGTAGTCAGAAAGTCGGTTTAAGTACTTGATCGCGATAGGCGCGACCGGTTCATTATGACTTAAATGTACCGCCAGACGTTCGGCTCTGCGGCAAACGCAGCGCGCAATATGACAATATGACACCGTTGTATGGCCGCCAGGTATGACGAAATGTGTCATTTGTGGCAAGCTGTCTTCCATCGTGTCGATTTCGGTTTCTAGCAGTTCGATATCGGTTTCTACGATGCCTAAGTTTTGCAAACGCAGTTCACCATTTTTCATCACTTCTTTTTCAGGCGGTGTCGCTAAAATAGCACCCACAGTAAACAAACGATCCTGAATTTCAATCAAGATGTCTTTGTAATGCGCATTCATTTCCTGATCGCGAATGAGTCCGATGTAGGAGTTGAGTTCATCTACAGTGCCGTAGCTTTCAATTCGCGCATGGTCTTTCGGAACGCGCGTTCCGCCGAAAAGTGCTGTGGTTCCTTGGTCGCCTGTTTTGGTGTATACTTTCATTAGTTGTAGCGTTGGTTATTTATTCAGTTGTTTATTTGAACAAGAATTATGGCAAATTTACTTTATTATTTTGATAATAGAATCAACGAATCGCTGCATTGACCCTGCGCTATACTGAAAGTACAAATCAGGTTCGATGCATTCTATTTCCATGAGTTGGAGTTCGTTGTTGATGATGATACCATCGACGCGAGCGTAGAGTAAGGCTTCGGGAAAGGTATTGACTATTTTTTGTGCTTGATCGATCAGCGCATCGTTGGGTTCGAAAGTGGTATATTGCCCGCCGAATTGCACTTGAATCCTAAAATCACCTTGTGCCGGTTTTTTGTTGACGCTGTGTGAAAATCGTTTGTTGAAGAAAACGAATGAGGTTTCGCCTTCGGTCTGAATTTCAGGCATGAATTCTTGCAGTAGCAATTCCTTTTCTACCGCAATGGATTGGTATTGCTGGTTTATTTTTTGAATATTGGCCACCTCAAAAACTTCGGTTAAGTATGAACCGGCGGAAAATGCTGGCTTGATTACGGCTTTTTTCCAATGTGTTGGAATGATTTCGCTGAGATTCAAGTTGTCTGTTTTTTCAATGAAAATGGTCGGCAGCATTGACATGCCCTGCTTTTGAAAATCCCTTAAATAGAATTTATGTTTATTGCGCTTGATGATTTCGAGCGCATTCAGGGTTTTAATGCCTTGGGTTTCGATGTTATCTAGCCAATTGTTGAATTCAGTTTCCTTTTCGTAATAATCGCAAGTGTTGCGAAAAATCAGGTAATCGAAATCGTTCCAGTTGATGGTTTTGTCATTCCAAATCACGGCTTGAGCTTCGATATGGTGTTTCGCCAATTCAGGAATGAGCAGTTGGTCGGTGTCGGTTAGGTTGGGTAATCTTTCGCAGGTGAGTAACGCAATTTTCATGAGGAACGTGAATAGGGTTATTTGATCATGGGATTAGTTAGGAATCGAGTGCCCTAGCCCCGATAGTAGTGAAAAGCCCACAGCGCAGCGCGGACTTGTAACGGGTAGCGGGAACAGCTCCTGATCATTTCAAATCGCCGAATCCGCAACTAAACTACTTCGTTGTATCGCTTTCAATTAAGCCGTCACGCAGTCGGATCACACGGTGTGCATAGGCCGCGATTTCTTCTTCATGCGTCACAAGAATCACGGTGTTTCCGTTGGCGTGAATGTCGCCGAAAAGCTTCATGATTTCGATGGAGGTTTTGCTGTCGAGATTTCCCGTCGGCTCATCAGCGAGAATGATCGACGGCTTATTGACCATCGCTCTGGCAATCGCAACACGCTGGCGTTGTCCACCTGAAAGTTGGTTCGGCTGGTGGTCCATGCGGTCGGCAAGATTAACCTGTGTTAGCACTTCGGCAGCGCGCAGATTGCGTTCCGCTTTAGAATATCCGGCATATACCATCGGCAGTGCAACATTATCAAGAGCGGATGTTCTGGGCAACAGATTAAACGTCTGGAAAACAAACCCGATTTCCTTATTGCGGATTTCTGCGAGTTCATCATCGTGCATTTTGCTCACATCTTTTCCATTCAATATATAAGTGCCCGAAGTTGGTGTATCGAGGCAGCCCAGCAGGTTCATTAGTGTTGATTTACCGGAACCTGACGGACCCATCAGCGCCACGTACTCGCCTTTATGAATCACGAGGTCGATGCCTTTCAGGACGTACACGATTTCATTTCCAAGGACAAAGTCGCGTTTGATGTTGGTGATGTTGATTAAAGCGTTTGGCATTTTAGATTGATTTTTTTTTGAGATTTTAAAGGTACAAATTGCGGTCTTAATTTCCCCGAATGAGTATGCGATTTATGATTTATGTTACTTAGTAATTCAAAATTGACTATGTAATGAACGTCGCTTTACATCGGTTTCGACACATTATTGACGTATTTTTTTCAGAACTTTCGGAATTGTTTTCATAATTCACATAAATAAATTGAGGGTTGGCTGAAGCGGTATAAATTTGTCGTATAACTTAATAAAACCAAAGTATTATGAAAAGTAGTTCAATGTTTATCGGATTAGCGTTAATCGCTGTAGGATTGTCTTCATGTAAGGACGAAAAGGCTGAAAAAGCTGAAAAAACTGTAGATTCTTTTGTGGTGTATACCGATTCGATTGAAGCTGTCAATGCCAAAGAAGCAGCAGCCAATTGGGAAGTAATCGCAGCCAACTACGAAACTAGAATGAATGAAGCAGAAGCTTCTTTACAAGATTTGAAAGACAGAGAAGGTGCTGAAGGAAAAATCAACGCAGCGAAAATGAAATTTGAAACTGCAAAAGCCAATGCAAAAGCCGAAATGGCTGTAAGCCTTAAGCCTGCTTCGAATCCTAGACAAACATTACGTAATGCATTATTCGGAGAAGGAAGAATTGGGGATGATATGAGTTTTGCTTGGGTAAATAAAGATAACATCCATGACGTTTACCAACAATTCGTTCACACCGTAGAAGACAACAAAGACAGTTACACACGTGAAGACTGGGATGAAATCAAAACGATGTATGAAGCTTTAGATAGTAGAAAAAACACCGTTGAAAAAGAAGGTTTAAGCTCAAAAGACAACATAAAAATTGCAGGTTTGAAAATCAAATTCGCTGCCATGCAAAAAGTAAACAGAGCAGGTGCTAAAGGAGATGAAATGTCTGAAGCGAAAAAATAAAAATAATTAATTTAATTGGGTTAAATTTAATTAGAAAAATGGTAATCAGCAATGGTTGCCATTTTTTTTATGCACGTATTGTAAAATGCTGTTTTTCCTGTTCGCTTCTGAAAAAAACCAATCCCCACTGAAACGTATCGACTGTCACAGTAACTTTAGGATGGCTTTTTATGATTTCCCAAGCAGCTTCCATATCGACTGACCAATGAATGTCGTCGAAAATCCACACGCTATCGTTGGTGATCGTTGGCAATAGCAGTTCAAAGTATTGTAACGTAGCTTTTTCTGAATGGTTGCCGTCGAAGTAAATGAGGTGATCCTTGTTGGTTGTCGGTTGCTGGTTGTTGAGGAAAATTGAAAACTCAGTGACTTCCGACTGAATGTTTTGAAATTGGAATTTTTGAAATTGCTGTTGTGCAATTTTCGCCGTTTCAGGGCAACCTTCGAGTGTAGTAACTTTAGCGTTTCTATTTCCCAATGAAAGCGCTGCAGTTGCCAATCCGAGCGAAGTTCCAATTTCTAAAATGGATTCCGGTTTAAAATATTGGGTAATCCGGAATAATAATTCCGCTCTTTTTTTTGTGATTCCGGCGTTTTTTGCAATGCGGTTGATCGCTCGCGTGCTGCTCTTAAAAACTCGGGAACCGGCGCCAAAATCAGTAACTTCAATCGTATTTTTATTTTCTAAAAGCGCGTTTCTGTAGCTTTTTAAAGCAGCATATTCGGGTTTGCGGAGCTTGTCATAGAAACATTGCGTCACCAAGGCGAATACAAAAGGCGAGTGCACGCCATGTTGGTTGGTGGCGTTGCAGTGAAATTGTAGATATGATTTTATTTGGTGTAGCATTTTTTATGAACATAGATTTGTTTCGCCAGTTCATATTAAGCCTGGGCTCACAGATTGTCACGGATATTCAATATGTGAAAATCTGTGTTTTATTTCTATTCAATTTTTGCGCTCAACTCAAACCAGCGTTCTTCTTTTTCTTCCATCTTCGTGATGATGGTTTGCAATTCGTTCGATTTCTTCTCAATCATGTCAGCCGCCACTTTTCCGTCCGAAAATAACTGCTCGATCTGCTTTTTTTCATATTCCAAATCTTTGATTTCCCGTTCGATTTTCTGAAATTCCTTCTGCTCATTAAATGTCAAACCCGACGTATTGTTCTGTTGTTTCCAATCTTTTTTCTCGGCCTTATTGTCTTCTTTTTGAGCCACGTCCGCACTGTCTTCATACGCCCTAAAATCAGAATAGTTGCCTGGAAAATCCTCAATCTCACCATTGCCGCGGAATACGAACAAATGGTCGACGATCTTATCCATAAAATAACGGTCGTGCGATACTACAAGCAAACATCCGGGATAATCCAAAAGGAAGCTTTCGAGTACGTTCAATGTCACGATATCAAGGTCATTCGTCGGCTCATCAAGAATCAAAAAATTCGGATTCTGAATCAACACCGTACACAAGTACAATCGTTTGAGCTCGCCACCACTCAGTTTCTCTACAAAGTCATGTTGCTTCTTGCGATCGAAAAGAAAACGTTCGAGCAATTGCCCCGCTGAAATTATTTTTCCTTTCGTGAGTGGAATGTATTCGCCATATTCCTTAATAATGTCAATGACTTTCTGCCCGGGTTTAGGATTGATGCCGCTCTGCGTATAATACCCGATTTTGATCGTGTCACCTTTAATGACTTTACCACTATCGACAGGAATCGTGCCTGTGATCAAATTTAAAAATGTCGATTTTCCAGTGCCGTTTTTTCCAATAATGCCGATGCGTTCGCCACGTTGGAAATCGAAATTAAAGTTATCTAAAATCATACGGTCTTTAAACTTCTTTGAAACCTTGTGAAGTTCTATGATTTTACTGCCCATGCGCTCCATATTGATTTCCAGTTCGACCACATTTTCTTTCCTGCGACTTTCCGCTTTCTGCTTGATCACATAAAAATCATCCTGACGCGATTTCGATTTGGTCGTACGCGCTTTGGGTTGGCGGCGCATCCAATCCAATTCTTTTACGAATAGATTTTGTGCTTTGTCGATGCTCGCGTTCTCAGAAGCGATACGTTCTTCTTTCTTCTGCAAATAGTAAGAATAGTTTCCTTTATATTGGTACAGTTTCCCGTTGTCGAGTTCAATGATTTCATTGCAGACGCGCTCCAAAAAGAAACGGTCGTGCGTGACCATAAATAGCGTGATGTTTTCTTTTGCGAAATAACTTTCAAGCCATTCAATCATTTCTAAATCCAAGTGATTCGTAGGTTCATCTAGAATCAATAAATCCGGGCGATTGATCAGGATGATGGCAAGGGACAATCTTTTTTTCTGTCCACCCGACAAACTTTTCACTTTCAGCTTAAAATCCTCGAGCTTCAACTTAAACAGAATCTGTTTGTATTGCGTTTCGAAATCCCAAGCGTCATGCTGGTCCATGAGGTCGAAAGCTTTCTGATACGCATCCGAATCATCCGGGTTTTCGAGGGCTTTTTCGTATTGCTCAATCACTTTCAAGACATCGTTGTCTGAGGCGAAAATACTTTCTTCAATCGTCAATTCATCTTGCAGATTTGGCACCTGCGACAAAAACGCCATTTTGATTTCCTTACGAATGACGACTTTCCCGCTGTCGGGTTCATCCTCGCCATTGATGATGTTCATGATCGTCGTTTTTCCCGAACCATTCTTCGCGATGAACGCAATTTTCTGGTCTTTATTGATGCCAAACGAAATGTTTTCAAACAGCGTGCGTTCGCCAAAAGACTTTGATATATTTTCTACAGATAAGTAATTCACAGTACAATTTTTTGCAAAAGTAAGGTTTAGTTGTCGGTTGTCGGTTGTTGGTTGTCGGTTTTTTTTCAGGAGCGATTCCCGCTCTGCACTAAATCTTTTGCGCCGAACGCCGGCACAAAAGGATATCGTTGCCATCGGGGCTAGGGCAGTTGATTTTAGCTTTCAGCTTTCAAATTTTATCTGGGTTCCAAATCTAAAATCTGAAATCTAAAAATCTAAATTCCCAACAATCTATTATATTTGCGCATGCAAATTTCCGTCATCATTCTCAACTACAACGTCCGCTTTTTCCTCGAGCAATGTGTACTTAGTGTTCAGAAAGCACTGCAAAACATTGACGGTGAAATCATTGTAGTCGACAACAATTCTCCTGACGACAGTTGCGCTATGATGAAGCAGCGTTTTCCGAACGTCAAACTCATCGAAAATAAAGACAATACCGGTTTTCCGAAAGGCAATAACATTGGAGTTGCAGAAGCTAAAGGCGAATACCTTTGTATTTTGAATCCCGATACCGTCGTTGCAGAAGATACGTTCGAAAAATTATTGGACTTTGCGCGTACCAAAACCGATCTTGGCATTGTCGGTTGCAAACTGATTGACGGCACCGGGCATTTTTTACCAGAAAGCAAACGCAGCATTCCAACACCTTTTGTCGCGATCACGAAAATGGCAGGTTTGTATAAAATGTTTCCTAAAGTAAGTGCTTTCGGGAAATACTACGCAAGCCATTTGTCTGAAAATGAAACAGGAAAAGTAGATGTACTCGTGGGGGCTTTTATGCTGATGCGTCGCGAATTTTACAATGCACTGAACGGTTTTGATGAAGCTTTTTTCATGTACGGCGAAGACATCGATTTGTGTTATCGTGCTTTACAATTAAGGAAAAGCAACTATTATTTTTCTGAAACCACCGTGATCCATTACAAAGGAGAAAGTACAGTTAAGGATATAAAATACCTCAAAAGTTTTAAAAGCGCCATGGAATTGTTTTATCAAAAACACTTCAAGGTTTCATTTGTTTTCAAGACGTTCATGAATTTTGGCGCTTTCGTTTTTTCGATGATAAAAATGAACAGAACCGATGCAAAGCCACGAAAAATAGCATCCTATTGGCTCTTTTCGGATGATGAAAACCTAAAGGTAAAAGTTGAAAACTTGTTAGGAAAAAAAGTGACACACACAGATTCTACGCACGAAAATGGTTTAAATTCGCCTACAGACGAAGCGGGCAAAAACATTGAAGTGATTTTTGATAACAATGCTATTGCGTTTAAAACAATTATTGATTTTATGGAACGTTATCAAAACAAAGGTTTGACGTTTAAGATGCTACCAGAAAACAGCAATTTTATCATCGGTAGCAATAGCAGTAATGATCGGGGCGAAGTCGTCAGATTGTAAAAATGAAGCACAACAAATTGCGATTAAAAAATAAACTATTCCCAATCAAAACAGATTTATTTTATTAATTTCGCAAACACAAAATAAGAATATACCTTTAGGTTAACAATATGGCAAGATTTGAACTCAAGCTTCCAAAAATGGGAGAAAGCGTAGCGGAAGCAACCATTACCAACTGGCTTAAAGCAGTAGGCGACAGAATTGAAATGGACGAAGCCGTGTTGGAAATTGCAACCGATAAAGTCGATAGCGAAGTGCCTTCCGAAGTCAGTGGCGTTTTGGTGGAACAGTTGTTTCAAAAAGACGATTTGGTTCAAGTCGGACAAACGATCGCCATTATTGAAACGGAAGGCGGAACAGTAGCTCCAACACCTGTTGCCGCTGTTGAACAAGAAGCAGCGCCAGTTGCAGCCGTCGAAGAAGTGGTCAAAACTGTTGAAGCGGCTAGAGAATATGTAGCGGCACCAACGCCAAGTCAACCAAGCCAACCAGAAGATTACACGCAGTCCGAAAAATTCTTTTCGCCTTTGGTACGTAATATCGCCAAAGAAGAAGGGGTTACCGTGGCGGAACTCGAATCGCTTTCGGGAACCGGCAACGACGGGCGTGTTACCAAAAATGATATTCTAGACTACATTAAAAATAGAGGCAATACTCCAGTAGCACCTCAAGCAACTCCGATAGTGGTACAATCAGCACCAGTCGCGCCGAGCTCAGCAGCCGAATCGCAACCGACAACGGTTAGTCCACAACCTGTAACTACCGCAGCCGCGTCAACGCCTAAAGCTGTCCCAGTTTCTGTTAACGGACAAGACGAAATCGTCGAAATGGACCGCATGCGCAAACTCATTTCGGGTTATATGGTGCAATCGTTGCAGACTTCGGCGCACGTTCAATCTTTCATCGAAGTTGATGTGACTGCGATTTGGGATTGGCGCGAGAAAAACAAAAATGCATTCGAGAAAAGAGAAGGCGAGAAGTTGACTTTCACACCAATATTCATGGAAATCGTCGCCAAAGCGTTGAAAGATTTCCCGATGATGAATATTTCCGTAGATGGGGATTACATCGTCAAAAAGAAAAACATTAATCTTGGTATGGCCGCCGCGTTGCCTAATGGAAATTTAATTGTTCCAGTGATCAAAAATGCAGACCAACTGAACTTGCTGGGTATGGCAAAAGCTGTAAACGATTTAGGAAACCGTGCTAAAGCCGGAAAACTAAAACCAGATGATACACAAGGCGGAACGTATACAGTAACCAACGTTGGAACTTTCGGCAGTGTATTCGGAACACCAATCATCAACCAGCCGCAAGTAGGAATCTTGGCTTTGGGCGCAATTCGTAAAGTGCCTGCGGTAATAGAAACGCCGGATGGTGACTTTATCGGAATCCGCAAAAAAATGTTTTTATCACATAGTTATGATCACCGTGTCGTTGATGGTGCATTGGGCGGAAGTTTTGTGAAACGCGTTGCAGAATATATGGAAGCTTTTGATGAGAATCGAAGTTTTTAATTATTATTGAATGATCAATATCTTTTATTAAGCCTCTTGTAATGAAGAGGCTTTTTTTATAAAAAATGCCCTTGTTGCGTTTTAATAGTTACTTTTATTTTTAAATTTAGTCTTATGAAAGTTAGTATTTTATGCTGTCTTTGCTTTTTTAGTTATTGCCAATCAATTTCTGCGCAGCTCATAACGCTGGATTCTACTTTTGGGAACGACGGTAAAGTGCTCCATTCGTTTGATTTATTCAGCGATACTTCTAGAGCGGTTGTGGTGCAGGATGACGGGAAAATATTGGTTTGTGGACGCAATGATTTTGCAATCAGCGGAAATGTATATTTAGCAAGATACGATTCTGATGGTAGTCTTGATTCTGGCTTTGGGAACAACGGAATCGTCGTAACTCCCTTAACTACGGAAAGCGCTGGCGTCAGGATTATGAAATTATTGCCTGATGGAAAAATTCTTGTAACGAGTTCAAAATCGATTTCCAACAATGTCAATTTTTTTGATTTTGCTACAATGCGGTTTGATGCCGACGGTACAATCGATCCGACTTTTGGAACCAATGGCATGGTGCAGACCGATATTAATGGAGCAGGAAATTATGCAAATGCCATAGATATTCAAAGCGATGGAAAAATCATTGTTGCGGGCGGCACTTACATCAATAGCAATGCAAATGTAACAACGACTTTAGTAAGGTACCAACCCAACGGAACCATTGATGCGACTTTCGGAATCAACGGAAAAATTATATTGAACTTGTTGGCACCAAGTTCTTCCCAATATGTGTGGGATATCAAAGTACTTTCCGATGATTCGATTTTACTCGGCGTAAATACAACAGCTTTCGAAACGGTTGAGGTTTTTAGAAATATTGCCATACTTAAATTAAATAGCAACGGTACGCCTGATGCTTCATTTGGCACGAACGGGTCTGTGCTTACGGATTTTGGTGGGCAAGATATTTTGTATGCGATTGATGAATATCAGGATGGTATTTTTATGGCTGGCTATTCGAGATATCCTGGATTTAGCATTATACTTTCAAAATATTTGCCTAGCGGTGTTTTGGATACTACTTTCGGAGATCAAGGGAAAGTCAAAACGAATAAAGACGCAGGCAGTCTCGCTGACGGATTGTTGGGAATGAAAGTGCTTCCTAACGGAAAGATCTTGTGCTCAGGCTGGACGGGAGAAGCAGAAGCTAAAGATGCACTTTTAATTCGATTCAATCCTGACGGAAGCATTGATAACAGTTTCAATCAAACAGGCTATATTACTACCGATTTCGATAATGCGGAGAACAGTAATTTTTCTTTTGCGATACAAGGCGATGGAAAAATTGTATGTTCGGGCTGGGCAACAGTTGGCGGATACCAAGATTCGACTTTAGTGCGCTACGATGTCGAAACTTTAGCCACAAATCAATTTAATTCGGAAAATCATTTTTCAGTATTTCCAAATCCGTTTACAGATAGAATAAATGTGAGTATTGCTCTTGATGCATCACAAAATTTGTCGGCGGATTTAGTCGATAATCGTGGAAGAAAAATCCAAAACTTGTTGCGGGACAAACTATTCGCATCTGGTCAATATGTTGTTGAATTTCCGCTATCCGAATCACTTTCCAAAGGCGTTTATTTTATCAAAATTTTTGGTGCTTTAACAAGTACCACCTTGAAAATTATCAAATAATATTTTACCGCCAATTATCAATTGTTAATTATCAATTATTGATTGTAAAACCTATCTTTGTAACCCTAAAAAACAGTAATGGAACTCAAACTAAACAAACCCATTTGCTTTTTCGACCTAGAAACGACAGGCATCGACGTGGCGAAAGATCGCATCGTTGAAATCTCGGTTTTCAAAGTGTTTCCGAACGGCAACAAAGAAAGCAAAACATGGTTGGTGAATCCCGAAATGACGATTCCACCGCAAGTGATTGAAGTACATGGTATCACGAATGAAAAAGTGGCGAACGAGCCGACTTTCAAAGAACTCGCGCCACAGATCTACAATATGATCAAAGACAGTGATCTCGCCGGATTCAATTCGGACCGTTTCGATATTCCGTTGCTTGCCGAAGAATTGCTGCGTGCTGGTGTTGATTTTGATATGAAAAGCCGTGTGTCTGTTGATGTGCAAACCATTTTTCACAAAATGGAGGAGCGTACTTTAGGTGCCGCACTTAAATTCTATTGTGGGAAAAGTTTAGAAAACGCCCATTCCGCGGAAGCCGATACGATGGCGACATACGAAATATTGAAAGCGCAATTGGAGCGTTATCCAGAATTGGAGAATGATGTCAAATCACTGTCGGAATTTACAACACGAAAACGTTCTGCTGATTTTGCGGGCTTCATTTCGTATGACAAAGACGGCAATGAAGTTTTTAGTTTTGGAAAACACAAAGGCGCGCTCGTCGAAAAGGTGTTGGAAGACGAACCCGGTTATTTCGGCTGGATCCAGAACGCGGATTTCCCTTTGTATACGAAGAAAGTGTTGACGGCGATTAAGTTGCGCAAATTGAATAATAAATTATTGTGAGGCGCTGAGGTGCTGAGGTTCCGAGGTACTTAGGCTCGTGAATTTTAGCCAGAAGTCCTAGCCCTGATAGCAGCGATATCCTTTTGCGACGGCGTTCGGCGCAAAGATTTAGCGAATAGCAGGAAATAGCTCCTAAAAAATCTCAAAACCTTTTACCTTAGAACCTTAGTACCTCAGAACCTCAATAAACAGACATCGAGTGAAACTAATCTGCATCGGACGCAACTACGCCAAACATATCGAAGAGCTCCAAAACGAGCGCCCTGACGAACCCGTGGTTTTTTTAAAGCCCGACTCTGCAATATTACTCAAACAACATCCGTTTGTAATACCGGAATTCTCGTCGGATATTCATCATGAAATTGAACTCATTGTAAAAATCAGCAAGGTTGGAAAGTATATCGAGCCGAAGTTTGCGCATAAATATTACGATGAAATCAGCGTCGGCATTGACTTCACCGCGCGCGACCTGCAGCAAAAACTGAAAGACAAAGGTTTGCCTTGGGAAAAGGCGAAGGCGTTCGACGGTTCAGCGGTTATTGGCGACTTTATGTCGAAAAAAGTTTTTAGTTCGCTAGAAAGTCTTAATTTTGAACTTTCCAACAACGGAAAAACAGTACAAAAAGGCAATTCAACCCTAATGCTGTGGAAGATTGATGAACTCATATCACATGTTTCTCAGTATTTCACGCTCAAAATTGGAGATATCATTTTTACGGGAACGCCGGAAGGTGTCGCCGTTGTTCAACCCAACGATGTCCTAGAAGGATATATAGAAGATAAAAAATTATTTAGAATTAACGTAAAATAATATGGCCCTAAATTACAACCTAGCAAAAGTTTACGCACTTTCAGACAACGATCCGGAGTTTGTAAACCAAATCATTTCCTTATTTGTGACCGAAGTTCCTTTAGATCTGATGCAGATCAAACTCGGAATCAAAACAAAAGACCACAAATTAGCCTACAGTTATGCGCACAAAATCAAACCTACATTAGATTTGTTGGGCATGGATCAGGCGTTTGAGGAAATCCTTCAAATCGAAGCTTGGACCAAGGCGGAAGGCAAAAGAAAAGAAATTGATGCCACCTACGACAGCGTAGAATCCCAGATTGAGAAAGCGGTAAAAGAGATTTCAAAAGATTTCGAATTATAATTTTAAAGTTGCTGAGTCGCTAAGGTACTAAGGTTCTAAGTTTTTTTAGAAGCTGTTTCCTGCTCTTCGCTTTATCTTTTACGCCGAACGCCGGCGCAAAAGGATGCTCGCTGCGATCAGGGCTAGAACTTCCGACCAAGATTCAAAACCTCAGTGCCTTAGCACTTCAGAACCTTAGTACCTCATGCATGCAACCATTGTAACCATCGGCGACGAAATCCTTATTGGTCAAATCGTCGACACGAATTCCGGATTCATCGCCAAAGCGCTGGATAAAATAGGCGTCGCCGTGCACGAGATGATTTCCATTTCGGATGACAAGCAGCATATTTTAGATACGTTTGCCAAACTCCAAAATCAAGTCGATTTGGTGATTATTACCGGTGGCTTAGGTCCAACGAAAGACGACATTACCAAACACACGTTCTGCGAATATTTCGAAGATTCGCTAGTGGTCGATACAACTGTCTTGGCGCATGTAACCGAAATTATTGAAGGAATCTACAAGCGTCCGATCACACAATTGAATAAAGACCAAGCATTGGTACCATCCAAATGCACCATTCTACACAATAAAATGGGCACCGCTCCAGGTATGTGGATGAAGAAAGAACAAACGGTTTTTATTTCGCTTCCCGGTGTTCCGTATGAAATGAAATATTTGGTGGAGTATGAAATTATTCCCAAAGTAGTGCGGGAGTATGAGCGTCCGTACATCATCCATAAAACGATTCTTACCTACGGTGAGGGCGAAAGTAAAATTGCCGAACGCATCGAAGACTGGGAAAACAATTTACCAACTTTCCTCAAACTAGCTTACTTACCCAATCCGGGAAGAGTACGTTTGCGATTGACCGCTCGCGGCACTGATAAAGAAGTTCTTGAAAAATCCATTGTGGATAACGTTACGTCATTAACCCAAATTATCGGCGACATCATCGTCGGTTTTGATGAAGATGAAACCATTGAAGTGGTGTTAGGAAGATTACTCACGCAACAAAAGAAAACCATAGCTACGGCAGAGAGTTGTACAGGCGGCAAAATTGCACAAATGCTGAGTTCGGTTTCTGGCGCATCAAATTACTTTAAAGGCAGTGTTGTTTCGTATGCCACGGAAACCAAAATTAAAGTATTGGGAATTTCCGAGGCTTTAATTCAAAAGCATTCTGTGGTAAGTGCAGAAGTCGCTCAAGCCATGGCAATCTCGATTCAAAAGTTAATGCAAACCGATTATGCGATTGCCACCACAGGAAATGCCGGACCTACAAAAGGCGATGCTGAGGCTGAAGTTGGAACTGTTTTTATTGCGTTAGCGTCTGCCAATGAAGTCGTTGTGCACGAATTTAATTTCGGTCAACCGCGCGAAAAAGTCATCGATAGAACCGTCAATAAAAGTATGGAATTACTCCAAAAAGAGATTTTAAAAAATGCGCATTGATTGAATTTAAACCCGCGCCATTTCGACAATAAGGAGTATTCTTTTCGATCATGAAAAAGCAAATAAAAAAAAAGAAAAAAATGTGTTGTAATTGTTTTGCGGAAACGTTTATTTTTCTTTTCTTTGCACCCTGATTTTGAATAACGATAAAAGATAAGCATAATGTCAAGAGTTTGTGACCTTACAGGTAAAAGAGCGATGGTTGGAAATAATGTTTCCCACGCGATGAACAAAACTAAGAGAAAGTTTTCTGTGAACTTAGTTAAAAAACGTTTTTATCTTCCTGAAGAAGACAGATGGATTACGTTGAGAGTAGCTGCATCTACGATAAAAACAATCAATAAAAATGGAATTTCTGCCGTGTTGAAAAAAGCACAAGCAGAAGGATTCATCAAATAATAACTATACAGTACGATGGCAAAGAAAGGCAATAGAATCCAGGTAATTTTAGAATGTACCGAGCACAAAACTTCAGGTGTTCCGGGAACTTCACGATACATCACAACAAAGAACAAAAAGAATACTCCGGACCGTTTGGAAATTAAAAAATTCAATCCGATCCTCAAAAGAGTAACTGTTCACAAAGAAATTAAATAATAAATTCATAAGTCAATAAGTCATGGCAAAGAAAACCGTAGCATCGTTACAAACATCTTCTAAGAGATTATCAAAAGCCATCAAAATGGTGAAATCTCCTAAGACAGGTGCCTATACATTCGTAGAATCTATCATGGCTCCTGAATTGGTTGACGAGTTCTTGAAAAAGAAATAATCGCAAACACAGTATATAGATCAGCTACTTTCTTTCGGAAGTAGCTTTTTTATTTTCTATATTTGCTTCGCCAGTTCGCTGTGCTCGTGTTCCGGCATCATTTTTAGAAGCTAATCCCGCTATCCGTTCCCAAACTTTGTCACCGAACAACGGTGTCAAAGGTTTTCCACTGCTATCGGGGCTAGGGCAATCGATTTCAGATTGCTGATTTTAGATTTCAGATTAAAGATCAATCTCGACGCTAAAATCTAAATTCTAAAATCTAAATTCTAAATTCAACACTAATGAGCTTTTTTAAAAGAATATTCTCCTCCGAAAAAAAGGAACCAGTCTTCACCGAAGAAGTCAAAGAAACCCTCGATAAAGGTTTAGAGAAATCGAAAACATCCTTTTTCTCAAAACTGACCAAAGCCGTTGCGGGCAAATCTAAAGTCGATGATGAGGTTTTAGACAACCTCGAGGAAATCCTCGTTTCTTCTGATGTCGGTGTAGCAACCACCCTTAAAATCATCACACGCATCGAAAAACGCGTAGCCGAAGACAAATACCTCGGAACCGAGGAACTCAATCAAATTCTGCGCGATGAGATTTCAGGTTTGCTTTCCGAAACCAACACCGGAGATGCAACCGAATTCGTGATTCCAATCAATGTAAAACCTTATGTTCTGATGATCGTCGGTGTGAATGGTGTCGGAAAAACCACAACCATTGGCAAACTCGCGCACCAATTCAAAAAGAAAGGCTATAAAGTGGTGTTGGGTGCCGCTGATACTTTCCGCGCAGCTGCCATTGATCAGTTGCAAGTTTGGGCAGACCGAGTAGGCGTGCCGCTTATCAAACAACAAATGGGCAGCGATCCTGCGTCTGTTGCTTTCGATACCGTGCAAAGTGCCGTTGCACAAGATGCCGATATTGTGATCATCGACACCGCTGGTCGTTTGCATAACAAAACCAACTTGATGGCTGAACTTACGAAAGTCAAACGCGTCATGCAAAAAGTTGTTGAAAATACACCGAATGATGTGCTACTTGTGCTCGATGGTTCAACAGGACAAAATGCTTTCGAGCAAGCCAAGCAATTTACAGCGGCGACAGAAGTCACTTGTCTTGCGGTCACAAAACTCGATGGAACAGCAAAAGGCGGCGTGGTAATTGGCATTTCGGATCAATTTCAGATTCCGGTAAAATATATCGGAGTAGGCGAAGGCCTTGAAGATTTGCAGGTATTTAATAAATATGAATTCGTAGATTCTTTCTTCAAATAAATCACCACTAAAAGTTTTTAAAAAGGGCACTATTTTTTTTAAGTAATGTCCTTTTTTTCGTTTAAATTAGTTCACTAGATTATTGCGATTCACTTATGAAAAAGTTTCTTATAATTGCCTTTTTTGCTGCTGTGGCATCTTCATGCCAGTCGAAAGTAGCGTCGACCGCTATTCCAAAAATCAACGGTTATTGGGAAATTGAGAAAGTCGTATTTCCTGATGGTAATGAAAAAGCGTATGGCTTCAATGAAGCATACGATTATTTCGAAATCAAAAACAGTAAAGGCATCAGAAAGAAAGTGATGCCGCAACTCGACGGTACTTTTCTGGTCAACGATACTTTTGAAACCATTGAGATTAAAGAAACAAAAGGGAATTATGCCATTTATTACAGCACCACTTTCTCCAAATGGCAGGAACAAATTGTTTCATTGACTGACAAAGAAATGATTTTATTAAATCAGTCGAAAAACGAATACCACTACAAAAGAGCGACCCCAATCAATATCATCCCCAATGGCAAAAAGACTCAGTAACGAAAGTTCTATCGGCGATGTTTTAAAAGAAATCATCCAATCGAATAAATTGCAGCCCGGTATCAATCAGGTCGCGGTTAATGACGCATGGAAGAATCTGATGGGAAACGGCGTCAACAATTACACCCAGAAAATCACACTTAAAGGATCAACGCTTTACGTCGAACTGACCTCTGCGGTTTTGCGTCAGGAGTTGGCTTATGGTAAGGACAAAATCATCAAGATGATTAATGAGGAACTGAAAAGCGATGTTGTGAAGGACGTGATTTTGCGTTAAATTTAATGCATGAATGCAGTTTAAAAGGAGCAACCTAGGACATACAACTTAAAACAGTTATCAACAAAAAATCCCGCTTCGATTTGAAACGGGATTTTGTATTTATATGGCTTCCAGCTAGAATTGCTCTCTTCCAGCAAAGTGAAAAGCACCTTCAATAGCTGCATTTTCATCGCTATCAGAACCGTGAACCGCATTTTCTCCGATTGAAGTTGCGTATTTTTTACGGATGGTTCCTTCTGCTGCATCAGCCGGATTTGTAGCACCGATTAGCGTTCTGAAATCTTCGATCGCATTGTCTTTTTCTAAAATTGCCGCTACGATTGGCCCGCGAGACATGAATTCTACCAATTCTCCGTAAAATGGTCTGGCAGCATGAACTTCGTAAAATTTCTTAGCGTCGGCTACAGTCAACTGCGTTAATTTCAAAGAAACAATTTTGAAACCACCTGCTGTAATCATATTTAAAATTCCTCCGATGTGTCCGTTTTCTACCGCATCAGGTTTAATCATTGTGAATGTTCTATTCGTTGCCATTTTTTTTGTTTTTTATATGGCTGCAAAAGTAGGACTTAATAATCGATTTTTAAAAACTATTTTATGGTTAATGAAAAAAAATCCCCTACTATGACTAGTAAGGGATTTAATTTTATGTAAAAATAAAAATTTTAGTTTTTCATCAACTTAACTGTTTCAGTAGCGTTAGCGGATCGGATTTTTGCAAAATACAATCCACTTGTGAAACCAGAAGCATCTAGGATAGCTGAAGTATCTTTTGGCGTAATCGTTAAAATCGTTTTCCCTAGCGCATCGATGATTTGAATGCTTTCAATAGCTTCTTTTGCAGCAGTAAAGTTCCAAATGGTTTGAGTAGGGTTTGGGTATATCTTGAAATCACTTCTTGTCGGAAGATTGGTTGCTAAACTATAATCTCCTGTTAATCGGTTAAGATTAACACTGTAAGTTCCGGCAGTGGTCTGAATGGCAGGGCCAAATAAAACCAAAGTTCCGTCTAGCGAAGTGCCGCCCCAAAACACATCCCAACTGTTGTTTTGACGGAATTTTACCTCACCGTCGGTAAGTTCAATATCATCAAGCCTGAATTGGAGTCCATCTGTCGATGCTAACTGGTGTGCATCCACTTCACCAATCGCACCTGTTGGCCAACCGCCGATGCCTGTTCCGACAATAGCAATCCGATTTGGAGTTATGAAATTATATGCGCCTGTAATACGATTGAAGTTAACGGTATAAGTACCTGCAGCAGTAATGGCAATATTATCTCCGCCTTGAATTCCTATTCCAGACGGAAAAGAAACAGAGCCCCAGTTTAGAGTCCAATTATTATCCTCTCTAAATTTTACTGGTCCTTCTGTTACTGTTAAAGCATAAATTGTATAAGTAATTCCATCTTCAGTAACCAGTTGGTGAATATCTACTGGTCCAGGATTTTCAGGCGAACTCGGCCAGCCACCAGCACCATCGCCCACAATTGAAATGGTTGGGTAGCCTGAAGTTCCCGAAAAATCATAGGCTTTGGTTAATGCATTGAAAGTAACATTCCATGTTCCGGATGGAATTAACATTGGACTTCCATTCAAAGTAGCAATTCCTGTTGGAAAGTTAGAATTTCCATAACTTTCGGAAATGGTACTATTGATGTTGAATAACAGTTCACCTTGTGTTGTGGATAAATTGGGATAGTAAAAAATAACACCATCATTAGTGGTCATGTCAACATCGGTATTAGCACCTCCGATGGCACTTCCAGAAATGGTTATATAGGAATTAACAGGAATGGGTGCAAACACAAAACTATATGCACCAGTTGCAATGTTTACTGAAATGGAGGAATAAGAAGCAGCAATTATGGGAATATTGTTTGTCGCGCCGGTTAATGTGCCGGTTGGAAATTGACTCTCACCAAATATATTTCCATCAATCGAAAATTGGCCGTTTCCATACTCTAAAGTAATATCAGTTGCTGTAAAGACGTCGGGTCCAGTAGGCGTCAACGTTATTGGGTTTCCATTTGGAATAGCACTTCCAATGAGTTGTACACCTGGAAGGGTCGCATCGGTTTGAAAATTATAAACGCCAGTAGTTGTATTTAAGGTAACAGTATATATTCCTTCGATTGGAATGGAAATATCTCCTGCAGACGTGCCTATAGCTGTAGGATAAGCACCAGCCCATTCAAAACCAGCGCCGCTCCATGTATTGTTAGCACGAAATTTACAAGGACCAACAGCAATGGTTATATTTTCAATAATCCAGTTTTCGCCATCTGTAGTAGTCAATTGATTAATATCAATCGGACCCGGGTTTCCTGGACCTCCTGGCCAGCCACCAACGGCTGATCCTACAATCGCGACGGAACTAATAGGAGTAGTTGCCAAAAATTCATAGGCTTTTGTTAATACATTGAATGTGACATTCCAAGTTCCGAATGGAATTTGTAGAGGGCTTCCATTTAAAGTGGCAATTCCCGTTGGAAAATTGGAATTTCCATAACTTTCTGTAACCAAAGTATTGATATTAAATAGTAGTTCTCCTTGTGTAGTGGATAAATTGTAACAATAATAAGAAATGCCATCGTTTGTGGTCATGGGAACAGCATTATTGGCACTTACAACGGCACTACCAGAAATGGTAATGTTTGGATTAGTGGGTGCTGTCACAAAATTATATTCTCCTGTTACTATGTTTACCGAAATCGAGGAATAGGTTCCGGCAATTATTGGAATGTTATTCGAAGCTCCTGTTAAAATTCCAGTTGGGAATTGATCTTCGCCAAGAATAATAGCATCAATAGAAAACTGGCCAGTTCCATCTAGTAAAGTAACATTTGTTGCTGAGAAGGTTTCAGTTGCAGAAGGCACTAAAGTAATTGGGTTTCCATCAGCAATAGCGCTTCCGAGAATTTGTACCACTGGAAACGCATCGTCGAACATAAAAATATAAACTCCCGTTGTAGTATTTAAAGTTACTGTATATATCCCTGCGATAGGTATGGAGATATCTCCAGAATTAGAACCGACAGCTGCTGGGAAAGCCCCTGCCCATTCAAAACCAGCTCCCGCCCATGTGTTATTAGCACGTAGTTTACATGGACCAACACCAAAAGTTAGATTTTCGATAATCCAATTTTCTGCATCAACTTGAGTGAACTGATGCACGTCGGTTGGACCAGGATTACTAGGTTCGCCTGGCCAACCGCCAACTGCTGAACCTACTATCGCGACCGAATTAATCTGCGCGTGACTTACTAAAAGACCGGCAAATAACAAAATGGTAAGTAATTTTAGTTTCATAAAATTGTGTTTAAAAAAATAAAGTTATGCTATATTTATTCAAATCAACTTCAACAACCGTTATTTTTTAATAAGCAGATTTTCAACATTTTAAATTATAGATAAAAAAAATCCCTTACTATTGCTAGTAAGGGATTTAAATATATACAATAAAGCTATTTTAGTTTTTCACGACTTTCGCTGTTTCTGTAGCGTTAGCAGTTGAAATTTTTGCAAAATACATGCCGCTCGTTAGGCTAGAAGCATCAACAGTTGCAGCCATATCTTTAGGAGCAATAGTCATAACTGTTTTTCCTAAAACATCAACGATTTGAATTCTTTCGATTGCTTGATTTACTGAAGCAAAGTTCCAAACATTGTTAGTTGGGTTTGGATATACTTTAAAATTAGCAGAGTTGAAAGTAGTTGTAGCCAATCCATCGTCGAAGTTATACGCTCCCGTTACTCTATTAAAAGTAATATCATACGTTCCTGGATTAGCAATTGGAATATCTGCACCACCTTGTGTACCTGTTCCCATTGGAAAAGTATCACTTCCCCAGTTGATGTCCCAAGCGTTACCTTGACGGAACTTAGCTGGACCTGCGGCTGCAACAACAACATCATTGATTGTGTAAATCACACCATCTGTCGTAGTCATTTGATTTACATCAATTGGACCTGGATTTCCAGCGCTTCCTGGCCATCCACCTACTGCCTCACCTACAACTGCAATTGATGGGAATAAGAAGCTATATTCTCCAGTTGATCTGTTGAAAGTTACATCGTATGTACCAGCAGTCGTAATTCCAATATCAGCACCACCTTGAGTACCAATTCCTATCGGGAAATCAGCGCTTCCCCAGTTGATCGTCCAAGCATTGTCCTGACGGAATTTAGCCGGACCTACAACAGCAGGTAATTTAGTGATCGTGTAAATTGTACCATCAGTTGAAGTTAATTGGTTTAGATCCAATGGTCCTGGGTTTCCAGCACTTCCTGGCCATCCACCAACGGCGTCACCAACAATACTAATTGGCGGAATAAGCGGAGCAACTTCAAAAGTATATTCTCCAGAAGCGATATTGATTGTGATTGCACTGTAAGTTCCAGCTTCAACCGGAATGTTATCAGCAGCACCACTTAATATTCCTGTAGGGAAAGTAGTCTCACCAAAAATAGTTCCATCGATGTCAAACTGACCAGTTCCAGCTAATAATGTTACGTTAGTGGCACGGAAAGTATCGGCAGCAAATGGCGCTAAAACCAAACCGTTCGGGTCGGCAACAGAAGTTCCAATTAATTTAACGGTTGGTAATACTGTTCCCGATTCAAAGTTATACACGTTCGTTGCAGTATTTAAAGTAACAGTATACAATCCTGCTATGGGTACAGCAATATCTCCTGCACTAGTTCCTACTGCTGTTGGAAATGCTCCAGCCCATTCAAAACCTGCTCCACTCCAAGAGTTGTTAGCACGTAATTTACAAGGACCTGCAGCGATAGTAACGTTTTCGATTCTCCAATTGTCAGCATCCACTTGCGTCAATTGATTGATATCAATCGGACCAGGATTTCCAGGAGAACCGGGCCAACCACCTACTGCTTCACCAACCAAGGCTACTGAATTGATTTGAGCGTTCATACCGAACGACATCAAACAAATTGTCATTAATAATAGTAATTTTGTTTTCATAATTTTTTAGTTAATTAATTTATATCACGCTAATTTAATGTAAAATTACGTCTTACACACCAAACAAATACTAATATTTATCACGAAAACGTTTTCGTGTTGATAAGATTATTTTTTAACTTATAATTGGTTATACATTAAATTTACTTTCGAAAAATTTCTTTTTAATGATTTCGGGTAAAATTTTTGCGGATTTAATAACGGCATTTATTTATAATTTAACTAATCTGATGGCTTCGAACCTCACGCCATCATATATTTTCGCCATATAAATTCCACTATGGAGCGATGAAGCATCAATGGTATGAGAATTTTTTTGAATGGGAAGAACGGTTTTTCCAATTAAATCAACGATTTCGATACTATCGATTTTTCTGCCTTCAACAGCAAAATTCCAAACGGAGGCCGTAGGATTGGGATATACTTTGAAAAATTGGTTCTTGAAGTTTTTAGTTTCCAACAATAAATTAAATGTGTATTGTCCGGAAAGTCGATCAAAAGTGATACTATATTCTCCGGCTGCATTTACAGGAATATTGGCGCCGTCTTGAAAGCCAGTTCCTGACGGAAAAGCAGTCGAACCCCAATTGGTTGTCCAACTGTCGTCTTTTCTAAATTTAACTTCGCCAATATTTAAAGTTAATTCTCCGACATAAGAAAACCCATCAGCTGTGTTTAGGTTGGTATCTTCTATATCAAAGCCACTCAAAGCAGTACCTAAAATGCCGACGCTCGGAAAGTTGAAACTATACGCACCCGTTGTTCTGTTGAATCGAACGAAATGCTCACCGCCCGGTATAAAAAGGCTTGGTCCGCCTTGGGTTGCTGTTCCTGTCGGATAAGTAGTGCTTCCCCAAACAAAATTCGTAGCGTTGTCTTGTCTGAAATAGGCTTGGCCACTCGTAAAATAAAAACCGGATAAGGTATAATTGATTCCGTCAGTAGTAGTCATATCAATGTCTTGACCTGCATAACCGTTTTGTGAATCAACAGCCGGTCCCCAAATACCGATACTTGGAAAATTTGCCGAATTGATAAAAGTATAGGTACCGTTTGAAATATTAAATGTAACATCGTAAACACCAGCCGCTGTTGGAATATCTCCACCTCCTTGAACGCCTACACCACTTGGAAAATTGGTTCCGCCCCAATTGACCGTCCATGACAAATCTTTTCTGAATTTTACAAAACCATCTGTGACCACTAAATTCGGTATGAAATACGAAACATTATCGGTTGTAGCTAAGGTGATTTCTGGTGTGGTTTGATCCTCGGGCCAACCATTGACTCCGGTGCCCACAATAGAAATCGTCTGCGCCTGGGCAAGAAATCCGTTAAGCGCAATAATAAGGTAAAATAATTTTTTTTTCATTAGGATAGATTAAAATGTTAGGATTGTAAATTTGTTGTCAAGAGGTCGCAGTTCATCAAACATTTTTTCAATCAATGAATCGCCGTATTCAATATAAAATTCAGAAAAATTCGCTTGCCTTTCCTGCAAACTGCCATTTGGAAATAGTTGATTTTGCAAATCGACGATACGCTCCAGTTCGTTCTGATACTTTCTTTTCTGCGCCTTCAACAACCGTTTTTCTAAATTTTCGAGTCCACGGAGTTGCTTTGTTTCCTGTGCTTTAACCGCTCCCGAAAAGGATTTGTCTGTTTTATTTGCCAAAACATGTAGGTAATGAAACTGGTTTATAAGATGTTCTTTCTGAATTGATAAATCAATCGGAAATTCCGAAAACAACATCGCTTTTTGGTTGACTAAATCCATTTGCCGCGAAAACAAATCTTGCCATGTCAATCCTAACTTGTCTGCTTTATGCGCTTGTTTTTGCGTAGTAATAAGTGCCGAATTTCGCAACAGCAGTATTGGAAAAGGAACGTTCACAGCTTCGAAAAAAGACTTCAACTCGAGCCAATAGGCGAGTTCGCCTCCGCCGCCAATATAACACAGATTCGGTAAAATCACTTCTTGGTACAAAGGGCGAAGCATCACATTCGGGCTGAATTTCTCCGGATGTTGTGCTAAAAGCGCTAAAATTTCTGTTTCTGAAAATTGAAGCGAAGTGTTGTTGATTTTGTAAAGTCCGTTTTCTAGGATAATACGTTCCCGAATGGTGTCTTCGATGTAAAATAAATTGATCGCTCTCGGATTGACTTGAATAGCATAACTTTTCAACTTTTCGATTGTAGCTGTTACTTCGCGATGTGAAGTCTGATGCAATAATTCTTCTTTAACAAAAGGTGCAAACTTTTTTTTCAAAGCGGCATCATCACCATCAAGAATGACGAGACCATGTTCACCGAAAAGCACATTCGCCAGATAGCGTGTCGCTTCAGTTAACGAATCATGTCGCACATAGGAATCCTCAAATAAATTTTTAATAAACTTGGCGTTCGTGCTGTTCCCAATTTCCTTCTCAAACACCTTCAAAATTTCCTCAAATCCTTGTGTGGAATGTCTGCCGACTGGACCTGAACTCTCCACATTCCAGCGTAACTTTTTTCCTTTGTAATTGAAGTAATTGATTTCGTCAAAATCATGATCTTCAGTTGCCATCCAATAAATAGGTACAAAATGCCGATCCTGATATTTCGCCTTGAGTTCCTTGGTAAGATTGATCGTCGATATAATTTTATACAAAAAATACAACGGACCTGTGAATAAATTCAATTGGTGTCCTGTCGTAACCGTAAACGTATTGGGCTGCAATAGCGCATCAATATTGTGTGCCGATTCTGAAGTGGTTTCGACCGATGCATATTGTTTTTTTAAGGCTGAGACTAATACTTCTCGATGTGTGTCGGTAAAGTGAGCCTGCTTTTCCTTGCACTGTGCTTCAAAATTTTCAAGTGTTGGAAAGCGATGGTACAACGAGGATATAGCCGGATTTTGATTTAAATAATCATTCATCAAAGGAATGAAATAACCGGAATCTTGATAGCTAATACAGTCGCTGGGCATGGTTTGATTTTTTGGTAAAAGTAACGAAAAGTAAAAGTACACATTTTGGCTTTAACATTCGGTTGTGAAATCTACTTATCGTTTCAGCGTAAAGTGTCCTTTAAATTCTTTTCCATTGCCTCTCGACACCACAAACCAATAATCGGTTGCGGGCAGTAGTCGTCCGTTTAGCGTTCCGTCCCATCCAATATCATTGCCAAGTTGCTTCAGGAATTTACCGTTGCGATCGAATATGCTGATCGTTAATCCGGGTTCAAACTCCGAAAGACTGATTTTCCAAGTATCGTTGTAAGTATCGTCGTTAGGCGTGAAATAGTTGGGATACATTAATAGGAAGACGTCGTCATTTACGGTCCCGCAATTATTTTTATCGCGCACGTGAATTTTATACTCGCCATTTTTCAAGTTTGTAAACGTATTGCTTTCCTGATATGTTATCCCGTCAATCGAATATTCATAAGCACCCAATCCACTCACATGGATGACGATGCTGTTCTCCTGTATCGTCCAATCTGAAGCGATGATTTCGATAATTTTAGCCGGATTCGACAAAAAGACTTCAAAATCCTGACGCGTGTCACAAACCAATATGCCGTTTGGTGTGGCGTGATTTTCGGTGACGATGACCCAATAAGGTCCATCTGTTGTTACGGTGATGGCTTGGGTGGTTTCACCGGTCGACCACAAATAACTGTCGTAGCCTGAAAACGCATCAATTTTAATGCTTTTGAACTCACAAAGCGGATACCTGTCGAGCATCCTAATCACCGGCGAATCGACAAATGTAAATTGCAATTGCGTCACCTCGTAACAACCAAAACTTGAAATCACACGAACGTAAACCGCATTATTACTATTGCTCAATGGACATGAAGTGATGTTTGTGAGTTGGCTTGAAAAGGAATCCGTCTGCGCTCCCAAAAGGGTAGTGTAGTATTTGTAAGTGTATGTTGTAGCGTTGCTGATTAGATGGGAATTGTATGAAGTCAGATCAACATTTTCCGAACCATCATTGAAAGCATCACAAAGTGTCGTAGCATAATCCGTCGGCACAGGAACAGGTCGGTAGCTGCTGTAAACCGTAACGTACTCGGCATAGGAAACGCAATTTAAGCCTTTGCGGACTTTAAGCCGGTAGGTAGTTCCAGTCGTTAAATTGAGTGCTGTCGGATCGGTGGTCCAAGTGGTTCCGCCATCAAAACTGTAAAAATCTCCAGGCGTAGTGATGGTAATGCTCGCATATACGCCACAACCCGCATCGTTTAGTTCGTAGTCGGGATAGCTGTTTTCAAATCGATACAAATAGACATATACGTTTGATGAAGTGCAGCCTTGAGCATTTTTAATTTTAATAAGATAACTTCCAGTGGATAGGTTTGCCAATGTATTCGACGTCTGCCAAGTCATACCACCATCAAAACTATATTGCGAAGCGGGCGTTGTAATCGTAATGCTTCCGGGCATTCCGCAATATGGATTTTCCTTTATGTAATCCGGATCGGCTAAAAATTCCCCATTGAGTACCGCACTGTTCGAGTTTGAAATGCAGCCGAAAGTATCTTTCACTCGTATGAGATGCGTGCCCGAAGGCATATTGTTTTGCGTATTGGTAGTGGTCCACGTTACACCATCATCAAAACTATAAAAAGCTGCGAGTGTAGTGATGGTTAGACTTCCCAAATCACCGCAAAAAGTAGGGTTGATTGCATCGTAATCAGGAAATGAAGATAAATAGGGAACAAGACTAATGGTCGTATTATAGGAAATACAACCTGCTGCCGTCTTGATTTTGACATCGTAAGTGCCTACAGGCAAATTGTTTAAAGAAGCATTGGTGACCCAAGTATTCCCACCGTCATAGCTATAATCGGAAGCTGGAGATGTAATGGCAATGGTTCCCGTAGGCACAAAACAAGTCGGCTGTGTCACGACGATATTGGGCTGTACTGCGACAAGATTATTTAAAATCGTTACAGTACCTTCGGCGGTACAACCGAACGAATCGGTTACGGTTACATTGTAGGTTCCAACCGCGGTAACCGTTACGCTGCGTGTCGTTTCACCACTTTGCCAAAGGTAGCTCGATCCTGCGGATGAAGTTAAAACAGTACTGCCAGAGCATACATTCAAAATGCCTGATATCGAAGCCGACGGATTTTTGACGACCAAATTGATCGCTATGATTTTAAAACAAGTCGCACTTTTGATTGCCCTGATGAAAATAGGGCCGCTCGCACTTTCATAATTTGTAAAGTTCGCAATCGGATTCACATCACCGGTTGCATCTGCAAGTGTTTTGAAATAACTGAAAGTCAAACCCGCAACATTATTATTGGTGATCAATGCATCCGTAGTTGTGAGGTTAAAAAACTCTTTTCCGTCATGATTGGCATCGCAAAGAAACAAACTAGTAGTTTGTAGATTTACATCGCAGTCGACACAATTCAAGAACCAAATATCCCATCCCGGGTTCGCGTCATCATCAGTAGCTGTAGTAAAACTAGTGCCGGTGCAATTGGTTTGAAGCAGCCCATAGTTAATCATCACGCCGATGTTATAGGTTCCTGCAATTACATCCGGAAGGTTGGTACTGAGCAGTTCGAAGCAAAACCGGTTATTGGTCAGATCCAAACTTGAAGTGGTTTGCGTTGTGTAAACTACGTTGTTTGAGGCGTCACGGACTTCAAGTGTCAATGAACTTACAGTCGCTGAAATGCCACCTGAATTCGGAATCGTAAAACTGCCACAGACGTTCGTAGGCAATGCCGGACAAATCTTATTCAGCGGATCGAGTTCGATGCTTCCCTGTAAATTTTCGTTCGAGTGCAGTTCACAAATATCATCAATGTAAACATAGCCGAAATGGGCACCGAGTCCGCAGCGTGATCCAATAAATTCAACTGTAAATTCCTCATTGTTTGGAATATTGGTAATGTCTAGAATTCCGGACTGCCAATTTGCGGTATACAAAATGATACTTCCTTCTTCCATGACCGGTGCTTGCGTAAAAATGCAGTTTTGCGTATCGCCAATTAAACAGAACTGACTCACAACAACTCCAGCGTTATTCAAAACTCGCGCTTTAAAATAGGGTTGCTCATTATCATGTCCGGAATCAAAAATAGTTTGTAAAACCGCCTTGTAATTAAATTTGAATTGGGTTTCGTTATCGGTTTTAAAGCGCCGACCCTGAACTACTCCGTTCGTCGAACTTGATGCTTTATAATTTACTTTGAGACAAAATTGGTCGAAACCTTGAATGTTGCCGATAAATTCATCAAGATAATTCGCCGGAACTGTTGAAGCCATCCCATTCATTAAGTTTGGTTCGTACAGTAAAATCCTTTGACCTGCAGTTACCGGAACAGATTGACATTGCGTAGGATTCAGGGGTTCCGCAATGGTATGGCTAAAATTCTTTAAATTATTTGTACCTGAATAGGTTTCAAATTCTTCAAAACTACCATTGGTGCATAACGACACGGCGGTTTGTGCCAATGCCGATTGACGGAACGCTGCAGTAATCGAATCCGTATAGGCTTGCTTTTTTGCAAGATGAGCCGCTCTTAAAAAAGGATCAGTAATCAAATGACCATGACGGTCTTCAATTTTTTTTGTGGCAGAAAATTCCTTGTTTTGCTCCTTTTCTTTTTTTACGATATGGTCTTGCGCAAATAAAATAGTGTATCCGAAACAAAACAAGGCAACAAATAATCTTTTCATCTAAAGGCGTTTATGTTTCAAACGTAGTTAAAATTTTCTTAATAAAAAATTAGTACTGCGAATATTCATCCTTTTTTTATTCGGTAAATCATAGGAATAGAATCATTATTACTGCTATTTTTGTGCAAATCTTTATCCGTTGAAAACCAAAGTCTTCCTCATTACGCCACCCTTCACGCAACTGAACACTCCGTATCCGGCGACGGCATACATTAAAGGTTTTCTGAATACGAAACACATAGATTCCGTGCAAGCTGACTTAGGTATTGAAGTGATTCTGAAATTGTTTTCAAAAGTAGGATTAACGTCCCTATTCCAATCGATTAAGAATGATCCGATAACCGATAACGCCAAAAGAATTTTTGCACTGCAGCATGAATATCTCAAAACCATCGACGCTGTAATTGCTTTTCTCCAAGGCAAGAATCCAACCTTGGCACTTCAGATTTGTCAGGAAGATTTTCTGCCTGAAGCCTCAAGGTTTTCGCAACTCGAAGAACTCGACTGGGCTTTCGGTAGTATGGGAACGCAGGATAAAGCGAAGCATCTCGCTACATTATATTTAGAAGATATTTCGGATTTTATCGTCGAATGCATCGATGAGAATTTCGGTTTCAGCCGCTACGCCGAGCGATTGGGTAGAAGTGCGAATACGTTTGACGAATTGTACAATGCCTTGCAATCCAAAGCTACTTTTATCGATGAAATGTTGTTTTCGATATTGAAGGAAAAAATAAAAACCATCGAACCTACTTTATTCCTGATTTCTGTTCCTTTTCCGGGAAATTTATATGCGGCTTTTCGCTGTGCGCAATGGGTGAAACTACATTTCCCAGACATCAAAATCAGCATGGGTGGCGGTTTTCCGAATACCGAATTGCGTTCGCTTTCTGAAGTTCGTGTTTTTGAATTCGTCGATTTTATCACTTTGGATGATGGCGAACTCCCAATAGAATTGCTGATTCATAACCAAGAAAAAATAATTGAAAACCAATACAAGCGCACTTTTCTGCTCGAAAACGCCCAAGTAGTTTATAAAAATGATTCCCTAAGAAATGATTATAAGCAAAGTGAAGTCGGCACGCCCGACTATTCCGATCTGCCGTTAGACTGCTATATTTCCGTAATCGAAATCGTCAATCCGATGCACAAAATGTGGAGCGACGGCCGCTGGAACAAACTCACGATGGCGCATGGTTGCTATTGGGGAAAGTGCACCTTCTGTGATATCTCGCTCGATTACATTAAAATCTACGAGCCCGTTGCTGCGAAACTGATTGTCGACCGTATCGAAGAGCTGATCGCACAAACCGGAGAAACCGGTTTTCATTTCGTTGATGAGGCTGCACCGCCAACATTGATGCGAGAAGTGGCTTTGGAAATTCTAAGAAGAAACGTAGTTGTGACTTGGTGGACGAACATCCGTTTTGAGAAAAGTTTCACCCAAGATTTGTGTGTATTGTTGCGGGCATCGGGTTGTATCGCGGTTTCGGGTGGACTCGAAGTGGCTTCGGACCGTTTATTAAAACTTATCGACAAAGGCGTCACCGTAGAACAGGTCGCAAAAGTAACCAGAAATTTCACGGAAGCCGGAACCATGGTGCATGCCTATTTGATGTACGGTTATCCGACGCAAACCATTCAGGAAACGATCGACAGCCTAGAAATGGTGCGCCAGCTATTCGAAATGGGCGTGCTCCAATCCGGATTTTGGCATCAATTTGCAATGACGGCGCACAGCCCGGTGGGTTTATATCCGGAGCAATTTGGCGTCATCAAACAAACGGAAACGATTGGTTCGTTCGCCAACAATGATATCGTTTATAAAGACAAAACAGGAATCGACCATGATCAGTTTAGTTTCGGGCTCAAAAAGTCGCTTTACAATTTCATGCATGGTATCTGTCTCGATTATCCGCTGCAGGATTGGTTCGAATTTAAAATACCGAAAACCACGATTCCATACGATTATATTGAAAATGCTTTGCGCGAGTCACCGGATTTTCAACTGAAACCTTCGGCTAAAATCGTTTGGCTTGGCGGAAATCCTACGGCAGCACATTTCACCAAAACCAAGAAATCAATGTCATGGGAGATGGTGACGCTGACCTTCCACGATAAAAAAGAAAGTTTCAGCGTTCAAACCAACAAAGACGAAGGCGAATGGCTCATGCGTATGTTAACGCAAGCCGCTGTGTCGAATCAAAAAGTGATGACGCTACAAGAAATCAAGAAAGATTATGAAATGCATTTCGAGCATTTTGAGATTTTCTGGTTTTCCAAACCAATCGTTACGCTGCGCGCATTTGGATTATTGACATTGTAGATTTTTCGATTTTCACATATTTATTTTGCATTTATTTCATTTATAAACAAATAAAAATATATTTACCATTAGAAAATACACACCGATTAAAAAATCCAATCTATGAGTGATTATAAAGTAAAGGTGAATGGCAATCTCGATTTTGATCTCGATAAAAACAGCCTTTCCCAACTCGATGCCGTCAGCGTGGAAGCCAATAAATTCCATGTGCTGCGACACAATCTGCCTTACAAAGCTGAAATCGTACACACTGATTTCAATCACAAAAGTTATAAGGTTAAAGTCAACAACAACACCTATTCGGTTGTGATTTCAAATGCACTTGACCAGCGCATTCATGACATGGGATTCGATGTTAGTGCTGCGAAACAAGTCAATGCAATCAAAGCCCCAATGCCCGGACTGATCATCGAAATCAGTGTTGTTGTCGGGCAAACCGTAAAAGAAAATGACAATCTACTGATTTTGAGCGCGATGAAAATGGAGAACAGTTTCCTGTCGCCACGCGAAGGCGTTATCAAATCGATTGCCGTTGCTGTTGGTGACGCTGTTGAAAAAGGTCAGTTATTAATTGAATTCGAATAATATGATACGAAAAATATTAGTTGCCAACCGTGGGGAAATCGCGATCCGAGTGATGAAAACCGCGCAGAAAATGGGCATCAAAACCGTAGCCGTTTTTTCGACGGTCGACCGCAATGCGCCACACGTAAAATTTGCCGATGAAGCCGTTTGCATTGGCGAAGCGCCATCGAGCGAGTCGTATCTTTTGGGAAGCAAAATCATCGAAGTCGCAAAATCCCTAAACGTCGATGCAATCCATCCAGGTTATGGTTTTTTGAGTGAGAATGCCGATTTTGCCGAAGAAGCTGAAAAGAACAACATCATTTTCATAGGGCCGAAATCAAACGCGATCCATATTATGGGTAGCAAACTTGCAGCTAAGGAAGCGGTTAAAGCCTACAATATACCAATGGTTCCGGGCATTGACACCGCGATTACTGATATCGATGAAGCCAAAAAATCCGCAACCGAAATCGGGTTTCCAATTCTGATCAAAGCTTCCGCAGGTGGCGGTGGAAAAGGCATGCGCGTCGTGGAAAGCGAAGAAGATTTCGTTCCGCAGATGAACCGTGCGATTAGTGAAGCCGTTTCAGCATTCGGCGATGGTTCGGTTTTCATTGAAAAATATGTGGCTTCTCCGCGGCATATCGAAATTCAAGTCATGGCGGACAGTCACGGAAATATTTTATACTTTTTCGAAAGAGAATGTAGCATTCAACGCCGCCATCAAAAAGTGGTTGAGGAAGCGCCGTCAGCTGTATTAACTCCTGAACTCCGCAAGAAAATGGGAGAGGCCGCCGTTTTAGTAGCCAAATCCTGTGATTATTTAGGCGCCGGAACCGTCGAGTTTCTGCTTGATGAAAAACACAATTTTTATTTCCTGGAAATGAATACGCGGCTGCAAGTCGAACATCCTGTCACCGAATTGATTTCTGGTGTTGATTTGGTTGAACTGCAGATTAAAGTCGCCCGAGGTGAAGCCTTACCGATGAAGCAAGAAGACCTGCATATTCAAGGTCATGCTTTAGAATTGCGGGTTTATGCTGAAGATCCGTTAAATGATTTCCTTCCGAGTGTCGGCCATTTGGATGTTTATCAATTGCCAATAGGTGAGGGCGTGCGCGTTGATAATGGTTTTGAACAAGGCATGGACATTCCGATTTATTATGATCCTATGTTGTCGAAATTAATTACTTATGGAAAGACGCGTGAAGAAGCAATTCAACTGATGCTCAAGGCAATTGATGCGTATAAGATTGAAGGCGTGCAAACGACTTTGTCCTTCGGGAAATTTGTTTTCGAACACGAAGCATTCCGCTCCGGAAACTTTGATACGCACTTTGTCAAAAAATATTATGACGCAGCGATGCTCAAAAAACAAATGGAAACCGAAGCAGAAATTGCAGCTTTAGTCGCTTTGAAACAGTACTTAGAAGATCAGAAAATTGTTCGCTTACCAATATAAAAACTATGGAATCCAAAATAAAAACACTAAACGATAAAATTGCGCTAGCCCATTTAGGCGGCGGCGTAAAACGAATTGCCAAACAGCACGAAAAGAAAAAACTGACTGCACGGGAGCGTGTAGAATACCTCATGGATGAAGGTTCGTTTGAAGAAATTGGTATGTTGGTTACGCACCGTACAACCGATTTCGGAATGGAAAAAGAGATTTATTACGGTGATGGCGTGATTACGGGTTACGGCACCATTAATGGGCGACTGGTTTATGTTTTTGCGCAGGATTTCACTGTTTTTGGAGGCGCGTTATCAGAAACACATGCCGAGAAAATTTGCAAAGTCATGGATATGGCACTCAAAGTCGGGGCTCCGATGATCGGACTCAACGATTCCGGCGGTGCGCGAATTCAAGAAGGTGTTCGTTCGCTAGGTGGTTATGCCGATATTTTTTTTAGAAATGTACAATCATCAGGTGTGATTCCGCAGATATCGGCGATCTTGGGTCCATGTGCTGGTGGTGCTGTTTATTCCCCTGCGATGACCGATTTTACGATGATGGTCGAGAACAGTAGCTATATGTTTGTGACCGGTCCAAATGTGGTGAAAACCGTTACGAATGAAGAAGTGACTTCCGAAGCGTTGGGCGGGGCTCACACCCATTCAACGAAGTCGGGCGTAGCCCATACTACATCGCCGAATGGTGTCGCTTGCCTCGAAGACATCAAAACTTTACTGGGTTATATTCCACAAAATAATACGGAAACTACGCCAAGGCTGCCTTATGTTTTAGGCGATGAAATCAGAACCGTACTGGATGGCATCATACCCGAAAATGCGAACAAGCCGTACGATATGCACGAAGTAATTAAAGGCATCATCGATGAAGAATCCTTTTTTGAAATCCACAAAGAATTTGCTGAAAATATCATTGTTGGTTTTGCGCGGATTGCCGGTAGAAGCATTGGAATTGTAGCGAACAATCCTATGTTTTTAGCGGGTTGTCTGGATGTTAAGAGCTCAATTAAAGCGGCACGATTCACGCGGTTTTGTGATGCATTCAACATTCCATTATTGGTGCTTGTGGACGTTCCCGGATTTTTGCCCGGAACCGATCAAGAATGGAATGGAATCATTGTTCATGGTGCCAAATTGCTATACGCTTTAAGCGAAGCTACAGTGCCGCGCGTAACTGTAATCACGCGTAAAGCTTATGGCGGAGCGTATGATGTAATGAACTCAAAACACATCGGAGCCGACATGAATTTCGCCTGGCCAACGGCTGAGATTGCAGTAATGGGCGCGAAAGGAGCGAGTGAAATCATCTTCAAAAAAGAAATTAACGAAGCCCAAAATCCAGAAGCGAAACTGCTCGAGAAAGAAGCCGAATACGCTGATTTGTTTGCGAATCCTTATACAGCGGCACAACGCGGATTCATCGATGAGGTCATTTTACCGCAGGACACGAGAAGGAAATTAATTAAAGCGTTTAGCATGCTAGAAAATAAAGTCGTAGCCACACCGAAACGCAAACATGGGAACATTCCTTTGTAGACCTCTTTCACGGCGTTACAGACTTAATAAAAACGAGAAAAGCGTCAGTCATGGCATAGACTGGCGCTTTCCTACTTAAATAACCTAACCAATTAATTCTCTTTCATTATTTTTTCTACGCTGCTGCCATTTACTGTATTTACTTTTACGAAATAAATTCCAGATGCGTGATTTGATAGATCTAAAATTCTTGTTTTATTTTGCTCCATGATGACCTGCAATACGCTTCCCTGTGCATCGAAAAGTTGTATTGATTGGATTTTGTTTTTAGATGTGACTGTGATTTTGTCTTTTGTCGGGTTCGGTGAGATCGTAACAGTTGCATCGGGCACAAAATCTGGATTGCTCAAAGTCGAGATAACGGTCAGTGCTTCGTTGGTTTCAACAGGCGCGTTATAATCGAAATAAATATTCGCCAATACTGAGACTTCATCGCCAACAACTAAATCAGGCTTGGTCTCTATTTTAAAAAGCACATTGCCATGCCCGCCAATCGGACCACCATTAGACGGCGGAAGGTTGATATTTTTAAAGATAAACTCTACAATGTTTCCTGTAATCCTAGTTTCAACATCATGTGAGGCGTGTAATAATCGCAACGAATTGATGTTGAATTTGCTAGCCGAAATCGAATCTTTGATCACAATATTGGTCGCATCCGAAGTACCGATATTTTCAAAATTGATATTGTAATGCAAGTATTTTCCAACATCGGCCAGTGCAATGGTGTTGCCTTGAAGACAATCAATACGGTTTGGGTCCAACGCATTGACAACCGTTTGCTCGTGTGTGAAGATATTATCGGTAGGCAATTCATCACCCGAAACAGGATTGACGGTTGCTGTAAAATTAAGTGTGTCGCCCGTATCAACATCTGGTGGCGTATGTACTTGTAATGTTAGTAGAATCTGTCGGGTTTCCAACGGTCGCAAATTGCTGTAATTCCACCGCAGCTGATCCGGAACAAAAGTATCGAACGTGGGCGTCGAATCTAAATAATCAAGTTTAGTGGAATCAAAATCGAGTGTAAGGGTGCCGGATTGCAACTGATTGCCTTTGTTTTTATAGATGATTTTATAGTAAGCATCAAACCCCGGGCGTGCATTGTTTAAAGGCACAAAAACAACTTCAAGATCCGGATGAATGCCGTTAGCAGCGATGCAGAAATCCAGTAGTTGGGTCGAATTATCTACGAGAGGAAAATTGATGTTGGCTGACGGCGGCGCAATGGTAAACCAACTTGGATTTTCAAGATCGGGACCAATAGCAAAATTGCCCGCTTGTGTATAAAAAGAGTAGTTGCCCTCACTGTTTGTGAAAGTACTTCCGGTATTGGTTCCGTCGTTGATATTCATTTTAATGTAAGGATCTGTTAGGTCATTCAGATCGCAATCATAGAGAACCGTTCCGGTAATGATGTTGCAACCGCCTCCGGGTGTGAAAGAGCAATAGGAACTCACAGCAACGTTTGTCAAGCCGCTGTTGAATAAGTTCGATTGAAGGTCTGAAATTTCAGCCTCGTCGGCACAGATGTAAGCCAGATCCGGATTGCCAGAAAAATGCGCATTGATACCCTGATATATGCCATTTTTTATATTGACGCTGGTGAGCTGGTTGTTATTAGCGAAAACAGAGCTTAATTCAACATTGTTCGATACGTCGAGGGTAGTAAGCGAATTGGAGCTGCAACTGAGCGTTCCAAGATTTACATTTGTGGAAAGGTCTAAAGTGGTCAATTGATTGTTGTCGCAATCCAAGATGGATAAGTTGGTGCAACCTGCAACACTAAATGAATTGGCCTGAAGGTTGGAGCACTCCAGATACAGCAAACTCGGGCAGTTTTCAATTACTACAGTCTCGGTATCGGCGTCGGGGCCAAGATTTATGGATAAAGAAGGCATATTACAACGGGTGATTGATATATTGGTCAGGGCAGGGCAGTTACCAAAATTGATATTGGTCAGATACGGCAAGTCATCAGCAACAAAGGATTCGAGATTGGGCATGTTGATAACATCCATCTGATTTAGGTTGTACAAAGGCGTAATATCGATGCTTATAAGTGCAGCGCCACGACAGCTCAAGTATTGGAGGCTTGTGCATCCGTAAACATCCAGTGCAACGAGCGTTGCGTTTTCATTACAGCTCAATCCTTTTAAATACGGCAGCGCAAGCGTTAAGGCTGTCAGCAGATTGCCATTGCAATTTAGTTGGGTCAGGGTTGTAAAAGATTCTATTCCCGTCAAATCGGCAATACCCGCGTTACTGATGTCGAGCACGTTCACCAATAATGCTTCGGAAACCTGTATTTCCCCATCGGCATTGGAGTCGATTGTCATTGGATTATAGAATTCGTTCTTCGCTACACTGTTCGCAGGATTTGCGCTGAGCAGCTTCGCCTTAAAATTAGCATCTGGAATATTCACAATTTGCCCATTCACAATTCCTGTAAAAAGCAATAAAAGCAGTAGCACTATCTTTTTCATAATGAATTGAGTTTGTCGTTTTCTTTTTATTCTTTCACAATTTTCTCTACACTGATTCCAACTTCCGTAGTCACTTTCAAGAAATAAATGCCACGCGCTTGATTGGAAATATCTAAAGTTTTTGCTTTAGTGTTCTCGATGACCGTTTGCAGCAATCGCCCTTGTGCGTCAAAAAGCAGCAGCGATTTGATATTGTTTTTTGACGTTACAGTGATCTTATTTTTCGTCGGATTCGGCGCCATCGTAATGCTTTGATCCCTAATGAAATTGCCATTGCTCAAATTCGCTATCACGGTTCTGGCTTCGTTCGTTTCAATCGGCGCATTATAGTCGAAATAGATGTTCGCTTTGTTGATTATTTCGTCCTGAACCACCAAACTCTCGATTGTCTTGATTTTGAATAATACGTTGCCATGACCGCCAATCGGTTGAATATTGCTTGGTGGCAAATTGATGTTTGCAAAAATAAATTCGACGAGATTGCCATTGATTTTAGTTTCCACAGCATGCGAAGCG
>JANPJB010000004.1:0-5237 GCA_031425295.1 Flavobacterium sp.
TGATTCTTTGGCCATAAAATACTACAACGTTTCTTTAAATACGAAGGTCGTCGACAAGTATCTGGTGGCTTCAAATTTTAGAAATCTCGGCGATATTTATTTCAAGAAGGCAAAATACGTAGTAGCTGGGAAATATTATGACAGTACTTTGGTGCAGCTTGAGCCGCGTACGCGTGAGCATCGGTTCATTACTAAAAAGAGGGACAATTTGGTTGATGTGATTAAATATGAAGGCATTGCAACCCGAAATGATAGTATTATTAGGGTTTACGCATTATCCGATACGGATAAGATAAGTTACTTTGAAGACTATATTTCAAAGTTAAAAAAAGCAGACGAAAAGAAAGCGTTGAAGGAAAAAGAAGCGCTCGAGAAAGGCAAAGATGGTGAAGTTAGAGCGGTAGATAAAGACGGCAGGGATATCAATCCGACCGATGCAATGACTGAGAAAAGAGCGCCAAGACCATCAGAAACCACAGTACCAATAGCTGCATCTTCGGCAGGGAACAGCAAATTTTATTTCTATAACGCGAGCACGGTTGCTTTTGGAAAAAATGAATTTAAAAAGAAATGGGGCGATCGGGCTTATAAAACCGGCTGGAGAGTATCGCAAGATAAAGCGAATGTGATTCCTGAAGACGACGACAGTGAAAACGATGATAAGGAAGGAAGCGAGAAATCGGAACTAGACAAAGACAAGGAAAAAATTGCTGATAAGTATACTACGGATTTCTACTTAAAGCAGTTGCCTAGAAAGCAAACCGAGATCGATAGCATTGCCAAAGAACGCAACTTTGCGTATTATCAATTGGGCGTGATTTACAAAGAAAAGTTTAAAGAATATAAACTTGCGGCTAACAAATTAGAAACTTTATTGGCAAACCAACCCGAAGAACGATTGATTCTTCCGACGATGTATAATCTTTTCAAAATATACGACATCATCGATAAGGAGAAGTCATTGGTTATGAAGAACAGAATCATCAACGAATTCCCGGATTCCCGTTACGCACAGATCTTAGGAAACCCGAACGGCTCGAATAGTGCTTTAACCGATACACCCGAAGCCAACTACGACAGAATCTTCAAGCTATACCAATCGGGGGATCTTAAAGTCGCTTTGACCAATTTGACCACTGCTATTGATCAGTTCAACGGCGAAGAAATTGTTCCTAAATTCGAATTATTGAAAGCGAATGTGTTGGGAAGATTAGCCGGTTTGGGTGAATATAAAAAGACACTGAATTTTGTAGCGCTGAATTATCCAAATAGCGAAGAAGGTAAATTCGCAGAAGAACTTTTGAAAACCAATGTTCCGGCAATGGAAGCTTTGAAATTCTATGAAGTAAAACCGCTAAGCTGGAAAATACTATACAAGTCTGATAATCCCGATGATAAAGCAACGAAGGCAATTCAGGATAAGATTAAGAAGTTTATTGAAGGCAGAAACTTAGACCGATTGAGCACGTCCTATGATATCTATACGATGGATAAAAACTTTATCGTGATTCATGGTTTGAAAGACCTCGAATATGCCAAGGGAATTGCCTCCATATTGAAGGAATTCAAGGATTATAAGATTGCTGAAACGGCGTATATCATTTCGAACGAGAATTACAAGATTGTTCAAATGAAGAAAAACTTTGAGGAATACCTGACGACACCTTATTCAGACCCGGTACCGCCGAAAGCCTACGTTCCAAAAACCAGATCGATGGCGCCTAAAAATGTCAGTGAAAGGGAAAAAGCGGTTCGTGAAGAAAAAACGGAAGACGAACAACCGCAATTCAATCAACTCCCACCAGGATTGCCACCAACGGGTGCTGATCCTTTTCCAAAGGGAAAAGAAGTTAGAGAAGAAAAAGGCGAAAAAAGATAGTCATGTTTGATAAGAAACCAAAATCATATACGGACTTACTCGGTAAAACCAACCGGCTTGTTGAAGGTACGATCATTAAAGGCAATATACTTTCTCAAACAGATTTCCGACTGGATGGTGATTTGGTCGGTAATTTCCAATCGAATGGTAAACTGGTAATCGGTCCGGCTGGAAGCATCAAAGGTGATATCATTTGTAAAAATGCCGATATTGAAGGTAGGTTTGATGGGAAGATACAAGTGGCGGAGATTTTAAATGTTCGAGCCAAAGCCGTAATTCATGGCGAAGTAGTCTGCGGTAAATTATCGGTCGAACCAGGAGCGGCATTCAGCGCAACCTGCATCATGAAAACCAACACAAAAATACCCGCTCATGACGAACAACCCAAACCAGAAGAAGCGGAACAACAATAAGTGGTTGGCGCTGATCAATATCCCAATTCAAATGGGTGCCATTGTTTTTGCGTTCGCTTATTTGGGCAAATGGCTCGATACAAAATATCCGAATCCACATTCCATTTATGTCAAAATATTTACATTAGTCGGTGTGGCGCTCGCCTTTTATAACATCAACCGCCAACTTAAGGAAATCAACAAATCTTCAGACTAATAATGGACATTAAAAAGTACCGCCCGTTTTTAGAAGTTTTATTGGTTTCGATAATCGCTTACGGCATTCATAAACTAGTGTTCTATTGGAATGCGAATAGTCCAAAATGTATCGGATATTATTATAGTATTGAAATGCTATATGCCTTTTTTACCACCTGCTCGCTGATCATTGTTTTAATACTGATGTCGGTCAGAGCCAAAAGCATTGATTATGTCGGCTATACCTTTCTATTGGTTACTTCCGTGAAGATGGTGATTTCGTATCTTTTCCTTTTGCCTGTTTTAAATGCGCGTAATGAAAACAGCGCTTCAGAAAAAATTAATTTTTTTATCGTTTTTGCGTTGTTTTTGACAATAGAAACCGCGGTTACGATACGGATTTTAAACAATAAGCAATAAATCGTTTTCAAAACCATAATTTCCGCAAAAAAATAAATTTAAGTCCTTGAAATTATTAATTAAAAATGTACCTTTGCACCAAATTTCTGAAAGTAAAAATTAAGATAATTAGCAGATATGGTGTTTTCAAATAAATCACTCCAATTTATAATTGCATTTCTAATCATAGGTCTTCCTTTGTTAGGCTCTGCAAACACTACCCAGGATTCCTTAAAAGTACAAACCGAAAATGCCGTTGAGGCAAATCATGAAGCTGCATCTCATGACGCGCACGCTGAGCCAACCGATTTAAAGTCGAAAATTGAAGCCTACAAAATGCACCACGTTTTGGATTCGCATGATTTCAATTTGTTCTCTGATGAAGCAGCCGGAACGCATTTTGGATTTCCGCTGCCTATTATACTTTGGGACAATGGCGTGCAGGTATTCTCATCATCAAAATTTGAGCATGGTCATGCTGTTGCTGAATCTAACGGCAATTACTACAGATTGGGACACGACGAAAAAATATACAAAGTTGATGGACCTACAGGTGAATTAATGGGCGACGAGCACCACCCAACGAATGTAAAACCACTTGATTTTTCAATTACTAAAAGCGTATTAACCCTTATGGCAGTAGCTTTATTAATGTTTTGGTTGTTCACAAGCCTTGCAAAATCATTCTCAAAAAATGGTGGCATTTCATCAGGAGCAGGAAGAATTTTTGAGCCGTTGGTATTGTACATCCGTGACGAAATCGCGATTCCAAACATCGGTGAAAAACACTATAAAAAATACATGAGCTATTTATTGACGGTCTTTTTCTTTGTATGGTTTTTAAATATGTTCGGATTGACGCCGCTCGGAATTAATGTTACCGGAAACATTGCAATCACAGCCGGTTTGGCAATCATCACGGCAATTATTACAAATTTCACAGCGAATAAAAACTATTGGGGGCACATTTTCTGGATGCCGGGCGTACCGACTCCAATGAAAATCATCTTAGCTCCAATCGAACTTTTAGGAGTTATCATCAAGCCGTTCTCATTAATGATCCGTTTGTACGCAAACATTTTTGCAGGACACGTCGTATTGATGAGTTTGATTGCGTTGATCTTTTTATTCAAAAGCTGGATCGGTGGAACATTATCATTCTTATTGTCATTCGCGCTGTCGACAATTGAGATTCTTGTGGCGCTTCTGCAGGCTTATATCTTTACGATGTTATCGGCATTGTATTTCGGTTCTGCCAATGAAGAGCACCACCATGATGAAGCGCACCATTAATGATTTCAGAATGCAGGCCAAAAAGCTAAAATCTAAAATCGCTAAAACTGAATGTTTAATTTTTAATACATATTATTATGGAAATCCCTAGAATCATTGGAGCAGGATTGGTAGTTATCGGAGCAGGTATTGGTATTGGTAGAATCGGTGGTTCTGCAATGGATGCAATCGCGCGTCAGCCAGAAGCTACTGGAAAAATCCAGACAGCTATGCTTATCGCTGCTGCACTTATTGAAGGTATTGGTTTCGCTGCGATTTTCGCGACGTAATCGAAAAAACTTAAAAGCTGTAACGGTTGGTTGCAGCTTTTATTTAAAAATTAAATTTAAAGACAATAAATATTTTACCTATATACTATGGAAAAGTTAGTAAATGATTTTTCGTTCGGATTGTTCTTCTGGCAGATGTTGATTTTCATCGGCTTGATTTTGTTGTTGAAGAAATTCGCTTGGAAACCCATCCTAGACGCCGTCAACGAAAGAGAAGAAGGTATCAGAAGTGCATTGCTTTCAGCCGAAAATGCCAGAAATGAGATGCAGAATTTGCAAGCCGACAACCAACGTATCTTACAAGAAGCAAGAATGGAGCGCGACGCTATGCTCAAAGAAGCACGTGAACTCAAAGAAAAAATGATTGCTGATTCTAAGCATGAAGCGCAGGCGCAGGGACAAAAAATGATCGCGCAAGCGAAAGCGGCTATCGAAAGCGAAAAAAATGCAGCCATGGCTGAATTGAAATCGCAGGTATCATCATTGTCTCTTGAGATCGCTGAGAAATTATTGAAAGACGAATTATCGAACAAAGAAGCCCAAGTAAAGTTGGTTGAGAAAATGTTGGATGATACTAAACTAAACTAATATGGCAGGTACAAGAGCAGCAATCCGTTACGCCAAAGCAATTCTTGACATCGCGCACTCAAAAGGTGTTGCGACAGAAGTCAATTCTGACATGGAGACGATTGCTACAACCATCAAAGGAAACGACGAACTTACTGCGTTCATCGAAAACCCGACAGTCAATGTTGAGGTTAAGGAGAAAGCGCTACTCGAAGTTTTTGCCGGAAGCAATGGCGTGAC
>JANPJB010000005.1:0-68870 GCA_031425295.1 Flavobacterium sp.
TTGATCGCTCTAATATCCAGCGTACTCGTCGTTTCTTCCATTTTGATGTTTTTATACTGTATAATTATACTCGTTAATTTTAACGGTGCAAATTGAATTTTTTTTTAGAAGTAAGATGTTAAAAATTGGTTAAAACTTCTGCGAATGCCTGAATTTTAAGGATGAATTGTGATACTATTTTTATATTTTTAAGAACTGAAAAAATTAATGAATTGAATCTTATTTTAAAGCATTTTAACTGCCTAAAATCAAACCATGAATAAAAAACCTTTTTCTAAGATTATTGCCGGAACGATGACTTGGGGCATTTGGGGTAAAAACCTCAACACCTCGGAAATGACTGATATGATGCACCTTTGTCTTGAGCACGGTATCACTACTTTTGACCATGCTGATATTTATGGCGGATATACAACAGAAGCGGCTTTTGGAAATGCTTTTGCGCAAAGTAATATTGAACGTCAGAAAATGCAACTGATTTCAAAATGCGGTATTCAATACCAATCCGACAACCGCGACAACCGCATTAAACATTATGATTATTCGAAATCATATATCATTTGGTCGGCGGAACAATCTTTAACGAACCTGAAAACCGATTATCTAGATTTGCTGTTGTTGCACCGTCCGAGTCCGTTAATGCAGACGGATGAAATCGCCGAAGCCATTACGCACTTGAAAGAAGACGGCAAGATTTTGGATTTTGGCGTATCGAACTTCACACCGGTACAAACTGATTTGATTCAAACGCGGATCAAAGTCAATTATAACCAAATTCAATTCTCGGCGACACTTCCAACAGCAATGCTAGACGGCAGTCTCGACCATATGCAAATCAACAGCATTCAACCGATGGCATGGAATCCGCTTGGCTCGGTTTTTAAAAGCGACGATCAACAAGCAAATCGCGTCAAAACGTTGGTGACCGCTTTGGCTTTAAAATACGAAACCAAGATCGACATTTTATTATTAGCGTGGATTTTGAAACATCCTTCCGGAATTTTACCCGTTTGCGGAACGACTGACAAAACCAGAATCGCCCAATTGATGCACGCGGCCAACATCGAACTCGATTTACAGGATTGGTTTTCGATCTGGGTTGAAAGTGCCGGAACAAAAGTGCCCTAATACTGCGCAATTATCATGATCAACAAACGCCTTTTAATTAAAAACCTTTTGGCTCACAATGATGAGTGCAGTTTTTATGACAAAAAAAGGCAGTTGAACCTACATTCGAGGGAAGGAAAAGCCAAGTTCCTGAAGCACATTTGCGCGCTCTCAAATTCGAATCCGACAAACAATTCGTATATTGTTGTTGGTGTTGAAGATCACGATAACGAAATTGTCGGTGACGACTTTTTTGATGACAGCCGCATCCAGAATTTAGTGAATGCTTTTTTGGAGCATCCGCCGAAAATACAATATGAAAATGTGCCGTTTCCGAATCTGCCGAAGGATAAGGTAGTCGGTTTGGTGACGATCAAGCCTAAGAATAGGACTTCCTTTTTCAAAAAAGGGATTCACACGATTTTACCAAACACTGTTTTTGTGCGTACGGGCAGCAACACCATGCCTCTTGAAGGCAAGTTTGAAAAGAATTATCAGAATACCGCGACTGTGATCAGCATTGAGAACAATTCGAGGAATAGTGTCGGTTATACGCTCGACGGCGTCATTGATTTTATGAACTTCCGGCACAAGGATATGGCTTCGAAATATAAGGTTTTCAAAGAATTGTTTGTGATCTGTTGGGCTGGAATTCCTAAAAAAGTTCGTGGACAAACCTTTTTATCACGCGTTGATATTGAACTCATCAATGAACAGATTAAATTATTTTACTCGGCGCAGGATGAAGTCACGATCATCTATGATGAAAACACCTTTACAATTACAGAATATGTGTCTTTGGGTTTGAATGACAAAACGAGTTATTATCCGCTTGAGCAGCAGACCATTCGCTTTTTCGATAATGGGTATTATAAGATTGATCACGAGATTTTGTTCGAACCGCCGGAATTCAATAAGAAAATGTTGTTTCATATCTACAATTCCAACATTGCATTACTCGGTAAACTTCAAAAAGCAGTGGAGTTGAACGAGCGGGAACATAAAGATTTGGAGAACCTACCTTCAACGTTCATGATCTGTTACCTCAACGGTTTCGACGGAGCAAAACAGAAACTTATTGATGCGAAGTTGTTGTTGAAACCTTTTCCTCAGGCTTATCTTTCGTTTAAGGAAGCGTTGCGGGTTTTGCGGAAAATGAAGTATGATGTGCAATAGATAATTGGATTTGTTAGTTCATCCTCACAAATGATGTTCTGGTAAGCCCCGACAATCCTAATGACCCCTGTTAAACCGCATGCCCAAAGTTGCTTGTTTGTCTTCAGTGCATAAGCACACGTATATCCCAAACTTACGGATTCCCAATCTGTGCCGGTTCCTCTTTGCGTGGGTGTACTGCACAGATTGCTGTCTGCCGTTCCGAGAATATATGTGTCGTTTGCACCCCAAGACCAAATAGTTCCATCTGTTTTGAGTGCCATGCAACTGCGCGCCCCGATAGAAATTGTTTTCCAGTTTGTCGCCGCACCCACTTGTTTTGGTATTACAGGCTTCGTTGCTGTTGTCCCGATTCCGATTTGTCCGTATTCATTAGAGCCCCACATCCATAAAGTGCCGTTATTTTTTATTGCTCCCGAATTGATGTGCCCTGCATAGCAATCCTTCCAGTCGGAATCCGAGCCCACCTGCCTGATATTCATAGTAAACTGATCATTACCTACCTCGCCATTAACATTACTTCCCCAGCCCCAAAGCGTACCGTTAGTCTTAATGGCAATGCCATGAGCCATTCCGAACGCCAATGACTTCCAATCAGAATCCGTTCCTATCCTTGCTGGTGAAGAGCGATTTAATGTGGAACCATTCCCACAATATACAGAGTTCCCCCAACCCCATAACGTACCATCTGCTTTTAGAGCCATAGTTGTAAACTCGCCAGCCTCGACATGTTTCCAGTCAGTGTCCGTGCCAACCTGCGTAGGGTAATATGCAGAAGTATAACTCCCGATGCCCAATTGCCCGTAATAATTGGTTCCCCATGCCCACAGCGTTCCGTCATTCTTAATGCCCAAGGAATAAAATTGGGTGGCCGTGATATAGTTCCAATTTGTATCGGAACTTAATTGATGTCCTGGAAAATTGACCTGACTTCCAACTTCGCCCTCTGCTCCAACGACCTGAAATGCATTACTTCCCCATGACCAAAGCGTTCCATCAGGCTTAACCACAACGGCATGATAATCCCCTGAAGCCATTGACTTATATGTTTGTGACACCGGAGGAATTACAGTATTGTTCTCAGGTGAACTATCATCGCCACTACAGGATGTAATAAAAGGTAAAGTAACGATCGATAATAAAACTAGTGTTTTGAACATTTTCCTAAATTTGAATTGATGCCAAATCTACCATTTTTTAGAGTCAATCTTTTTTCAGAATTATTTTCATTGTCTGATAGCGTTGATGTTTGAAATAACCGATTAGATAGATCCCGTCGGCATATTGGTATAATGCGATTTTTCCGTTCCTGTTTTTAAGGGTGGCGATCAGTTTGCCATTGCTGTCGAAAACCCAAACATTTCGGATTACAGCATCAAGTTCCAATTCGCCATGGCTGGGATTTACAAATCCATCAGGCGTATCTAATGTTATATCCGAAAGTGTAATGGTGTTTGAGAACGGTGTAGAAAAAGCACCTCCACGCTCATCTTGAAGGTAGTCCGATTGATAAAAAGTATAATAGGCCTTGACCACCAAACGGTAAATTTCGGTTTGAGTCGTATTAATCGGAATCTGGAAATTATTATTCAGGTAAGCGATTGTCGAGCCGAAACCCGGAATGAAAAGCGCTTCGACAGTAATGGTGTTTTCCGAGAGCGAATATTGCCACGAATCGAAATAGTAAAGCTCGATCGCCTCGGTGTTTACACTAACGTTTATCATTTTTTCAGACACAGTCGAAACGCTGACTTGCATGATGCTTAGCGCCATTAAATCTTGTACCGACAGCATCCACAATAAGAGGGTTATCGTTGTTTTCATCATCATTTATCAATCAAACTCGTTCAATCCGTATAGGATTTCTTTCATTTTCGTACCGTTGATTTCGACAGGCTTATACGCAACGTTGAATTTCTCAATCGCCACATTAATATCGGCCTTAAGCTTTTTGTATTCCAATGGCAATTTCGATTCGCACTGCGTTTCGTTTTCATAGCTGTTTAAAATGATGCTGAACTTCTCATAAAACTTGCCGCCTTGGTCTATGAAATTATTGTATTGGGAAATAAATAATAGCAGCCGGTCAATCGGAAAATCCATATTGACTTGCATTTTATACTGAACTGAACCGTTCGTTTGTTTCATCTTAGCCAAGTAATCCTCCATTTTCTGCGTTAGGTTCTCCCAATCGTCATTGGTTCTGCAGCTCTCCAAAGAGGCACTGTAACCCATGGGTTTCGTATATTCTTTAAACAAAACTTCGATATCCTGTTTTACTTTTTCATTGTTGTTTTGCAGGAATGCCGTCTCGAAATAAATCGTATTAAGATCGTTTTGCATGCGTAGCGTAAAGTCTAATATGCATTCTACTTTTGCCAATTCCTTTTCTTTTTCCTCTTTGGAAAGCGACGACGACAGCATTCCGGAAAAAGTCTGCATCACTGACGCAATCGGATTTCCAGCCAATAAACTCGTCAGTTCAAAAGCACTTTTTTTGTCTTTTTTTGCCGCGACCAGGTCTTTGAGTTTATTGTATTCGGGATATTGATTAGGATTCGCGATTTTACTGATTTCATTAAATGTCCTGACAGAAGCAAAATGATGGTCTAAACCGAGTACTTTTTCATACAGGATTTTAATGATCTGCAAACCTTTGAGATAGCGGATTTTCGAAATATCGTTCGCGTTGCTTATTTGCAAAGTTTGGATTTGCGCTTGAATTTGATTTTTTTGGATTAGCAAATCGACTTTACGATCAATATTCATCGCCAAAACCAACTGTCGATTAACGAAGTCCAATTGCCTTTCTTTTATCAAAAAAAGTGCAGCATAGTTATTATTGATCCTTTTGATGCTGTGCGAGAGTTCGACCAGAATTTCCTCGGGATTGATTTCTTTCTTAGGAAACGCATCGGCATGACGCGCCAAAAACAGCAATAGTATCGTATGTAGGATTTGAGTCTTCATAATCCGTGGGTTTGAATGGCGGGTACATTTTTAGATGGCGTTTATTTTGAATGGGAAACAACTGCGCGTTGTAAGCTATTCCAATCTTCAGTTTTGTTGCGCAAAATCTTGGAGTTCACATTGGTTTTCTGCGGTCACTTTTAGACTTAGAACTAGATGTATAATCCTCATAAACTTAAGAACTTTAAACCTCAAGGTTAGCTAGAAAAAAATTAACTGCTTGTTCGTTTTTAAAAGTAACATTGAGGTTATCCTTAAAATATACGTTATCTATTTTTATTTAAAGTCTGTAAATATAACTGGTCGCAAACACTATGCTTTATAGAATTCCTTCCAAATGGATTTTACTTAAGAAAAAAATATTATGATCTTAGGTTGTATAAATAAAGTAAAACCATGCAGATCAAAATAGCAATTATTTTTGTTGTTATTTCAATCCAATTGGCGAATAACGCCATCAGGTAGATATCGTAGACCAGCGATATAATTAGTAAGAAAACTAAAACGTTAAAGAGGTTTTTTTTCATAGTTTGATCGATTTAATTGACATCCCATGTCAATTTGATACAGTCTGAGATCTTCTCAACAGTAATAACTAAAGGTCCGTTGTTTAACTGCGTCACGATTCTTTTAAAACAAATTCTTCCTGACTGAAGTCCGCATATCGTACAAGATTGCGCGTTTTCAGTTGGCGTGGTGGTCTCTGTGTCTCCTATAAGAATGTTGTTGTCTAGTTTACTGTCCTTTAAACTAATACGAATAGAAGCAACTTTGTTCTTGTCATCCTTATTTAAGCTCATTCCTTCTAAAGCAAATATTGCGGAATCAACGTAAGAAGCAATCTTTTGACTCACCGCATCCATTTCTTCGAATTCCTTTTCTGTAACTGAACTTTTGAGACAAAGAGATTTTTGTGCAAAAGATAAATTTGTAATCATCACTGTGGCGATTAAACCTAAAAATAATTTTTTCATGGCTAATAAATTAAAAAGTTAAATAAAAATTGCGTTTACAAATGATCTCGAGTCTTTGATATCGTAAAGCTACACTAAGAAAAAAAAGCGGCGCTCTAGATTTTCTGTACATTATGTTAAAGATTTTGCGTTATTTTTGCGACACAAACCTTAGTTTATGAGAACTCTTGTTATCGGCGACATTCACGGTGGTTTACGCGCGCTGCATCAAATTTTCGATCGTGCCAAGATTACCTCCGATGACCAGTTGATTTTTTTAGGGGATTATGTTGATGGCTGGAGTGAATCGCCCCAAGTGCTCGATTTTTTAATCGATCTGCAACAAACCCATAGCTGCATATTTATGCGTGGCAACCATGATGAACTGTTATGCGACTGGCTCAACGAAAGCAAAGACAACCGCATGTGGTTTCAACATGGCGGCGAATCGACAGTGCTCGCGTATATGAAGGCAAGCGCGGAAACTAAGAGAAAGCATGTCTCATTTCTGCAATCGCTGCAAGACTATTATCTTGATGACCGGAACCGCTTGTTTGTACACGCAGGATTTACAAATATGAATGGTGTAGATTTCGAACATTTCCCACGCCTATTGTATTGGGAGCGCACCTTATGGGAAACGGCAATGGCATTGGATAAAAGCTTAGCTGTAGATTCCGTTTATTATCCTCGAAGATTAAAATTGTATGCCGAAATCTATATCGGTCATACACCCGTGACCCAAATCGGAAAAACGGTTCCTACGGCCATGGCAAATGTTTGGAATATTGATACCGGAGCTGCATTCAAAGGACCATTGAGTGTTGTGGATGTAGACACCAAAGAATATTGGCAAAGTGATTTGCTGCCTGACTTATACCCAACAGAAAAAGGAAGAAATTAATCTGGAACTTAGTATCTTTGGCAAAATTTAATTTTAATACAATGAGAAAAATTATTACGGTGATATTGATGTGTTCCTTTTCTTTAATCAACGCACAAGCTTATAAAGGAAAAGGCGATATCAAAGGTCAAGTCGGTCTCAATCTTCAAGATCACGGAACAGGGATTTTTGTTTCCGGCGATTATGGTCTGGGTGAAAACATCTCGATTGGATTTGCAACCAATTATCTTTTGAGCACGGTCGAGATTTTAGGGGAGAAGGCAGAATTTGGGGATCGTTTCGATTTGAAAGCGCGCTTTAATGCAAACCTTGGCAACGTGTTCCAGCTCGACAAGAAAATGGATATCTATCCGGGATTGGACCTTGGGTTGCGCAATTTCGGCGGACATTTGGGTTTCCGTTATTTCTTTACTGATGGGTTTGGCGTCTTTACAGAAGCTGGGCTTCCAATTGCAAAATATGATTCTGACGTTTATGGCTTTGACCATTACAACAATCAGTTCACGTTTAACATTGGCGCAAGTTTTAACTTGTAATCCTCGATCATAATAAATAAAAAAAGCGACTTTAATAAGTCGCTTTTTTTATGCTTAATATGTAAGTTGAATTATTACAAATCAAATTTGATTCCTTGTGCCAGTGGCAAACTTGTCGTATAATTGATCGTATTGGTTTGTCTTCTCATGTAGATTTTCCAAGCGTCAGAACCCGATTCGCGTCCGCCGCCGGTTTCTTTTTCGCCACCGAAAGCGCCACCGATTTCAGCTCCTGAAGTTCCGATGTTGACGTTTGCGATACCACAATCCGAACCAGTAACGGACAGAAATCTTTCCGCCTCACGCAGGTTGTTCGTCATGATTGCTGATGACAATCCTTGTGCTACGCCGTTTTGAACCTCGATTGCGTTTTCTACTTCACCGGAATATTTCAATAAATACAATACCGGTGCGAAAGTTTCGTGCTGCACAATTTCAAATGAATTTTTGGCTTCTGCGATTGCTGGTTTTACGTAACAGCCGCTTTCGTATCCTTCGCCTGAAAGTACGCCGCCTTCTACTAATATTGTTCCGCCTTCAGCTACTACTTTTGTCAGTGCCGCGTTGTACATTTCAACTGCATGTGTATCGATGAGCGGTCCGACGTGATTGTTTTGATCTAGTGGATTACCGATGCGCAATTGTTTGTAAGCGCCAACAATGGCATCCCTAACTATATCATAAATGCTTTCGTGGATAATTAAACGACGTGTTGATGTGCATCGTTGACCAGCAGTTCCTACGGCTCCGAATACGGCTCCGATCACGGTCATTTTGATGTCAGCATCTGGGGTTACGATGATCGCGTTGTTTCCGCCCAATTCCAGTAATGATTTTCCGAGACGACCTGCAACGGCTTGCGCTACGATTTTCCCCATTCGGGTTGAACCTGTTGCTGAAACCAAAGGCACGCGTTTGTCGGCAGTCATCAATTCTCCTATTTTATAATCACCGTTGATCAGACACGAAATTCCTTCTGGAAGGTTATTTTCTTTTAATACTTCAGCGATGATGTTCTGGCAAGCGATACCACACAATGGCGTTTTTTCAGATGGTTTCCAAACGCAAACGTCACCTGAAATCCAAGCTAGTGCAGTATTCCATGCCCAAACGGCAACTGGGAAATTGAATGCAGAAATGATTCCTACGACACCTAATGGATGGTATTGTTCGTACATTCTGTGTCCAGGTCTTTCCGAGTGCATGGTCAGACCGTGAAGTTGTCGTGACAATCCTACGGCGAAATCACAGATGTCGATCATTTCTTGAACTTCGCCATAACCTTCTTGCAATGATTTTCCCATTTCGTAAGAAACCAGTTTCCCTAAGGCTTCTTTGTTGTGGCGTAATTTCTCACCGAACTGGCGCACGATTTCACCGCGTTGTGGTGCTGGCATCAGACGGAACGTTTTGAAAGCTTCAGTTGCTGATTGCATGACTCTTTCGTAATCAGCTGCCGTCGACATTTTTACGGTGGCTATAAGTTGTCCGTCTACCGGAGAATAGGATTCGAGGTTGGCTCCTGACGCGAAGTTGTTTTGGCCTGTTGACGTTCCTTCATTGATGGCTTTAACTCCGAGTTGTTGTAAGGCTTCGGTCATGCCGAATTGTTCTGCTATTGTCGTTGTCATATCTATGATTTTTATGCTATTATATCGGTTGCGGTGGCAAAAGTAATTAATAATGAATAATTAATGGTTAATAATTATTAAAAGTAAATCGGAACGGATTGCCCTAGCCCTGATGGAAGTGGTTATCCTTTTGCGCCGGCGTTCGGCGTGAAAGATAAGAACGTACAGCAGGTTCCCGGCTCCTAAAAAATTAAAACATATTCTTTTTCTTGAACAAAAACACGCCGGAGAACGAGATGATGAGCGAAATGCAAATGACAATCAGAAAACCATTCGGGCTATCTTGGAGGTTATTGGGCACATTCATACCGTATAAACTGGCGACTAAGGTTGGGATCATTAATATGATCGAAATGGAAGTCAGTCTTTTCATGATGACGTTGAGGTTGTTTGAAATCACTGATGCGTAGGCATCCATCATGCCCGTTAAGATGTTGCTGTAGATGTTGGTGGTTTCTTCGGCTTGTCGCAATTCGATTTCGACGTCTTCTAATAAATCCGGGTCGAAGGTTTCGCTGTGGGCTTTTAAATTTTTGATTCTGCGAAACAGCATATCATTGCTTTTTAAGGACGTGATGAAAAATACCATGCATTTTTCTATTTGCAGCAGTGCTTGAAGCTCTTCGTTTTTGATGGATTTTTCGAGGTTGTCTTCGGCAAGTTTGATGCGTTGGTTGATTTGTTTTAAATATTTAAGGAACCAAACGCTTGAGGACAATAATAGCCTGAGGACCAAATCGAAATGATTGTGGATTGCAATTTTTTTGCGTTGGGTATATAAAACGAAATCTGAAAGAATATCGGTTTGATGGAAACAGAGTGAGACAAAAATATCATCTTTGAAAATGAGTCCTAATGGTGCGGTATTGAATGGTAATTTCGCATCATTGCTTTTGAAAGGAATTCTGAGGATGATGAGGAACCAACCGTTTTCGGTTTCGATTCGTGGGCGTTCGTCGATATCTTCGATGTCGTTGTAGAAGGCTTGTGGGATTTGCAACTCCTCTAAAAGAAATTTAGTTTCGGAATCTGTCGGGCAAACGGTGTTGATCCAGCAATTGTTTTCAAGGGTTGGGATTTGGAATAATCCGTGGTTGTTTTTGTAAAAAGTTATCATAACGCAAAAGGGAATTTAGGTTGGATCGCTTTTACAATAGTGAAGCTATTCCAATTGATGTTTGTTTTTCCTCGAATAATCGTCCATAGGGATTTATTATTTTTTGCGAAAGTATAACTTTAATTTAAAGATTGTCCTTAATTATTTCTTAAGGGTATATTTTGAATCTCCGGGCATGATGGTGCCGCAATTGTTGCAGGTTCTCAAATCTAAGGAATTGTAGAAATGCTCATAATGCGGCAGAAAATCAACTTCGATATCGTGGAGTTCAAAATAGACTTCATGGAGTTTGTGGTTGCAGTGATCGCAGAACCAAAGCAAGCCGTCGGTGAATCCTTGTCCGGCTCTTTTGCGTTCGATCACGAGTCCGATAGAGTTCTCAGAACGCACTGGTGAATGCGGGGTTTTGGCTGGATGCAGATACATGTCGCCGGCATTTAATTCCATTTCTTTGCGCTCGCCGTTTTCTTGTATGATGACTTTGATACTGCCTTCGAGCTGGTAAAACAGTTCTTCGGTTTCGTTGTAATGGTAATCTTTTCGAGCGTTGGGTCCAGCGACAATCATTACAATATAATCCTGAGAATCGACATAGATGTTTTTGTTGCCGACGGGTGGTTTTAGTAAATGTCTGTTTAGATCAATCCATTGGTTGAGATTGAAAGGTTTTAGGGTTGCCATAAGCTTAGAATTGATAATGCTAAAGTATTGAAAAAATTACGATTTGAAAAAGCGAATGTGGATGACAGCAACTAATAAAAAAAGGATAGCTTTCACTATCCTTTGATTTTCTATTTTGATTCTTTGATCAGGTAGATGTAAACGGGAAAGTGGTCACTAAAACCGATTTCGTTCGCTCCGTGCCTGAGTGGGTAGCCTTTGTATTGTCCTACTTTTGTAATCATATAAGGCTTGTTGTAGATTCCGGATTTCCAATAACGGAATGAAGAATAATCATTTCTAATCAAAGCTTCTGAAACCATAATCTGATCGAAGATATCGCCCGCATCTCGGTAAAATAAAGAACAGTGACCCTCTTTTGCCATTTGTTCGAACGGGTTGTAGATGCCAAATTCTTTGACTTCCTCTTTTTTACGTTTTGCACCGATGCCTTCTTTGACACTTTTGTTGTAGGTTCCGTCGTTTAAATCGCCCATCGTGATGATTTTTGCACTAGGATTTATTTTGTAGATGGAATCCATGACTTTTCTAGCCAATCTTCCGGCGGCTTCACGGAATGGACTACTCTTTTTTTCTCCGCCCGAACGCGATGGCCAGTGGTTTACTAGAACATTAACTTCTTCGCCGTCAAGAAAACCGGTTACTAAAAGAATATCACGCGTGTAAACCCTTTCTCCTGTTTTCGCTTCAATTTTATCTTTATCTAACTTGTCTTCTTCGGTTTCTTTGTCTTTTTCATTGGATTCGTTTCTATAAATCAGTAGTGGAATGTTTACTGAACTTGTAGGCTTGAAATGTTTTTTCTGGTATAACAACGCCACGTCGATGCCTCTTCTATCTGGTGAATCGTAATGCACAATTCCATAATCGTGCACCAAAAGCTTTGGTTGTTTGACCAAATCTTCGAGTACGCCTCGGTTTTCAATTTCGCAACCACCGATTAATGTAGGTGAATTTGTGTTTTCACTTGTACCTATTTCCGATAAAACGCGGGCCAAGTTTTCTAATTTTTGGCGGTACTTTTTTGAGGTCCAATTCTGAGCGCCGTTGGGCAACCATTCCTCGTCATTATTTGCCTGATTGATGGTGTCAAATAAATTTTCAAAATTGTAGAAAGCGATAGTATTAACACTGAATTTTTTAGCCGGTTTTTTTTCCTGCGAATTTGCACTTCCGATAACGAAAAGCACCAATATAAAAGCGATAACTTTACTAATTCTCATGTGATCTTTGTATTAATTTAAAATCAAGTTTAACATAAACTTGGCTGTAAAAGTAATTAATATTAATTTAATAGGTACATTTGCATCCGTTAAGAAATAATTATTCTTAGAAAAAGACGAATTAATTTATATTATTTATGAAAAAACTTGTTATCAGTACATTATTTGTAATGCAAGTCGTTTTTGTTTTTGCGCAAACTGTTACGGGAGTGACGGGTAAAGTTGTGGATTCGAAAACACTGAAACCTTTACAGAACGTTGTTGTGGTTATTTTAAATTCCCCTTTTACAGAATTGACAGACGCTGCCGGAAAATTTACTTTCAAAGAAGCGGCGGTCGGAAGTCAACTGTTACAGGTCAAAACCCAAGGTTACACCGACCAAATGATTCCTGTGGAAATTACCGCTGGAAAATTGCTTGATTTAGGCTTGGTACTTTTTGCAGAAGATCAAACGCAAGAGCAACAATTGAGTTTAATTACGATCACAGAGAATGATTTAGGTGATGACAACAGTGGTTCGGAGAGCACATCAGGATTGCTTCAGGCCAGTAGAGATGTCTTCCAACAAGCGGCAGCTTTCAATTGGGGGCAATCTCGTTTCAGAATCCGTGGATTAGATAATGAATATGGTACAACGATGATCAACGGTATCTCGATGGCTAAAATTTACGACGGAAGACCACAATGGAGCAACTGGGGCGGATTGAATGATGCTACGAGAAATCAAGAATTTACTTCCGGTTCTGCACCTTCAGATTATACTTTCGGCGGGATTTTAGGAACACAAGAAATTAATACAAGAGCTTCCATATATAGAAAAGGATCGCGAATCTCATTCTCAGGCACGAACACCAATTACAGTTGGAGAACAATGGGAACTCATGCTTCCGGTATGAATACTAATGGATGGGCTTTCGTTGTATCGGCATCAAGAAGATGGGCGACTGAGGGTTATTTCGAAGGAACTGACTACAGCGCCAATTCGTTGTTTGCAAGCGTTGAGAAAAAATTCAGTGACAAACACTCATTAAATTTGACTGCAATATACGCGCAGAATTATAGAGGAAAAAATTCACCGAATACAGACGAGGTCAAAGGTATTGCCGGTGTTGAATATAACTCTTATTGGGGTTCGCAAAATGGTGAGAAAAGAAATTCTAGGGTAAGAACGATTGAAGAGCCTATTTTAATGTTGAGCCACTATTGGAAACTTAACTCAAAAACCAATTTGAACACCAACATCAGTTATCAAACTGGTCAAGTAGGAAACAGTCGTATCGATTTTCAAGGTCAAGACAATCCAGATCCTACTTATTATAGAAACTTACCAAGTTTTTACACTACACAATTTGATGACAATGGAAACTACATTGGTAACAATACAGTAAATACTTTAGAAGCTACAAGAGCCAAATTCTTGACCAACAGACAAATCAATTGGGATGAGATGTATGACGCCAACCGCCAAAGTACGGAAGGAAACAGCTATTATATCCTATATGAAGATCGTACGGATGACGAACAATTTATTGCAAACTCAGTACTCTCTTCACAATTGAGTGATAATGTGTTGATGAACGGTGCGGTGACTTTCCGTAAATTAAGATCTCATAACTTCCAGTATCTATTAGACTTAATGGGCGGAAATTACTACAAGGATTACGATACGTTTGGTACCTTTGACCAACAACAATCTGATTTGAATAATCCAAGCAGAACAGTAGTTGAAGGCGACAAATTCGGATACAACTATAATTTATTGGCCACTACTGCCGAGGCATTTACCCAGTTTAAATTTACGTACAAAAAAGTAGATTTTTATATGGCACAAAGCTATACCAAAACCTATTATCAAAGAGAAGGTTTGTATAAAAACGGATATTATCCAACGAATTCCTTCGGTAAAAGTGCTAAAACTTCGTTTGATAATTTCGGATTCAAAGGTGGTTTGACGTATAAAATTACAGGACGTAACTTTATTGACCTTAACGGTTACTACGCAACTAAAGCGCCAAACTTGAGAAATACATTTCCAAATGCAAGAATCAACGATAATGTTTACAGTGGTCTAAAAAGTGAAATCGTCTCAAGCGCAGATGCAAGTTACATCATTAAAGCACCAAAGTTTAAAGCGAGAATCACTGGTTTTTATTCGTACATAAAAGGATCTACTGAGACTTCGTTTTTCTTTGCTGATGCAATCGATGATGGCGATACTGGCAATGGAGAAAGTGCTTTCGTAGCCGAAACAGTGAGCGGCCTGAACAAAAAGAACCTTGGTGTAGAATTGGGTCTTGAATACCAATTGACCAAAACGATCAAAATGTCGATCGCCGGTAATTATGGTGAATATACTTATGACAGCAACCCAACGATTCAATTGAACATTGATGATCAAGCGACCGCTACCAATACGTTCCCGGTGCGTGATTTTGGAACAGCCAATTTAAAAAATTACAGACAACCTGGCATGCCGCAAACCGCTGCTTCTTTCGGATTGGAATACAGAGATCCTAAATTTTGGTGGATCGGCGCTAATGCGAATTACCTAGGAAACAGCTACATTGATGTGGCTCCGATTTTAAGAACCGAAGCGTTTTTACAGGATCCTGCATTTAGTGGGACTGGAACGCCATTTTTCGAAGCTACGCAGGAAAGAGTGGATCAATTGTTAGAACAAGAGAAATTTAAGGACTTTACCTTGGTCAACCTTACCGGTGGAAAATCTTGGAAAGTAGGTGATCAAACGTTCGGCTTCTTCGCCAGCATCAATAACGTATTTGACGTTATCTACAAAACAGGTGGATTCGAACAAGCAAGAAATTCAAGTTTCAGACAATTAAATCAGGATGTATCGCATCCGGACACTGTTAACGGAGGCTACATCGCGCACACTCCTTCTTTTGGACCTAAATACTTTTATGGTTTTGGAAGAACGTACTTTGTGAATCTTTATATTAATTTTTAATTATATAATAAAATGAAAAAAATCTCTTTATATAGTTTTATCGTTTTGTCAGTATTGGCATTTGCCGGTTGTACTGAAGATAGCGATATCGAAAACAAAGTAGCCAAACGGACACTATTTATTGAAAATTTCACGGATAGTACTGATGGATCGACGTTAGACACACCAGGTTGGACCAATTACGCACAAATTGGAACCTATAAATTTACTGAAGAAGTGTATCAAAGCGATGGCTATGCGCAATTTACAGCATTCCAATCGAGTGCTGCCAATAGACAGCCCTTAAATGTTGCTTGGTTGATTTCTCCTGCATTCGACATGGATAAGCAAGAAGGCGAAACGCTAGTGTTTCAATCAGCACATGCGTTTTTAACCACCGCAGACAATTCATTGGAATTGATGGTTTCTGCGGATTATGACGGAAACATTGCTAACTTTAACACTGCGAGCTGGGTAAGTATCCCGGTAAAAACACCAACGGTCTTTGATGATTTCTATGAATATGTAAATTCCGGTGCCGTAGATTTATCACGTTACACAGGAACATTACATTTTGCATTCAAATACAAAGGATCCGGAGTGAATCAGAACTTAGACTGTACCTATCAAATTGATAACATTCGCTTATATTACTAAAAATTATGAAAACAAGAATAATTAAATCACTGGCTATCTTTTCAATTGCACTTGGGGTATTTTCAAGCTGTGTAAAAGATGATTCTAACGCTGACAATTACGAAACCGCCATTGTTACGTATGAACTGACTCCAACGAAAACTGTTGCTCAAATTATCAGTTTTAACGGTGGTAGCACACCTGTTCAATATACCGCTGACGATGTTATTGAAGCATATGTGACCTCATCTGATGAAACAGGTACTTTCTATAACTCGATTTCTTTTCAAGACATACCGACCAACGCAACACAACCCAAAGGATTCAGTGTTAGCGCCAATTTTTCATCCTATATTAAAGGCTTTACTCCTGGAAGAAAAGTATATATTAGACTGAAAGATTTGTATGTTGCCAAAGTAGATGGTTCGCTTAAAATCGGTGGATTATTCGACGGTGAAATTGGCAGAATATCGGAGAATGAATGGCAGAACCATCTCTTTCCTTCAGCAACAATTGTTAATGAAAATGATATGGTAAGAACCGTGTCGTTAGCAACTGCCGCTTCGGATGATAATATCAATACTTTGGTTGAAATCGACAACGTACAGTTTGCTGACGGTTCTTTAGCAAGAACATTTTATGATATTGATTCTGGTGGTTTCGCAACCAATCATGATATCATTGATGTGAATGGCGGAACAACACGCTTTTTTAGAGTAAGTTCTTTTGCGCTTTTCGCATATCAAAAAGTTCCAGCAGGAAGAGGTAAAATAAGAGGTGTCATGACCAAATTCGATACCGATTACCAATTTCTGGTAAGACATCAAAATGATATCAAACTAACGGCACCAAGAACTTATACGTTCAATAGTACGCTGAATGAAACTTTTGAAAGTTTTGATAACAATGTTAAAGGATTTGTTAATTATTTGAATTTCGACACCGTAAGTGTAAAAAGCTGGCTTGTTAAATCCGTTAACGGCACAAAATGCGTTCAAATGAGTTCGTTCGGTGGTAACCTTCAATCGAATAAGTCTTATTTTATTGTCCCTGTCGACTTTACAAATGCGAATTCCATGACATTTAAGATTGATACGGATTTCTTCTCTACTGGTTTGGGATTAAAAATTTACCGCTCTACGGATTATGTTCCGGGTCAAAAAATTAGCGCTGCTACATTATACAACATTACGTCGAATTTTATATTGCCTACAGAAAACACCAGTGCGTTTGTTTCCGCTGGAAACTATAATTTTCCAACCAATTTAACAGGCAATGGTTATGTTATTTTTGAATATACAGGAAGTAACATTTCCGGTCCGGGTTTGCTAACTACCAATGTTAATATTGATGACATTGTAATCAATTAAAATATTATTTTATACATATTTAAAAAGAGGCTTAGTTAAGCCTCTTTTTTTTGTCCTATTGTAAAGCAAAATGATACGGCAACAATAAGTAGTTTGTGATCGAAATGTTCTACAGAGTGTTTACCTAACGTTTAACATTTTAGCCCGATTCGCTTCAGCGCTTTAATAACGCGATTCCGATAAATTAAAGAAACATGACGATAAATTAATGTGTTCATCGTTTTTCGGACTGGTGATCGCAGTGGTTCCGCTTCAATGCGAAAGATTACTGGTAGCCCAAGGATTAGAATCATATCCATTAACTATGAGTGGCCTCTCAAAAAGCCTGCGTTTTAATCAGAAAGGAATGTACGTCATCCGTATTGTCAGAAAATAGCGCTATTGCGAATAATTTTCCCCTTGATGACTAGAGGTGGTTTCCTAACAAATTGTTGCTTATAGCTTGAATTAAACGTAAAAAAACCGGACATTAAATCCGGTTCTTTTAAATAGTATTCGTTTGACTACTTTCTTACTTCACGATTAGGAATTCAGAACGTCTGTTTTGTGCATGCTGCTCTTCTGTGCAAACTTCTTTACAATCCACTTTAGGTTCTGTTTCTCCCATTCCCTTAGCCGATATCCTGCTTGCAGGGATGCCTTTAGAAATCACATATTGTCTTGTTGATTTCGCTCTTCTATCCGATAGATTTAAGTTATAAACATCGCTTCCTCTATTGTCGGTGTGGGCTTTGGCTAAGATAACCAATTTGTCATTGTTCTTCATGGCCTGAACAATTTTATCAAGTTCAAAAGCACCTTCTTGCGTGATGTTGCTTTTATCAAATTCAAAGAAAACATCTTTCAGTACCACTTCTGTTTCGGTAACAATCGCCTCGATCGGTCTTAAAGCTGCATCGATTTTTGTCGGTCCGCCTTTGGTTTGCGTTACGGCAAATACATTGCTTTCAAAACCATCTTTCGAAGCCTGAATACTGTAGGTTTTGTTACATTCTACATCATAAGTTACTTCTCCTTTGTCATTGGTCATTTGCGTTGCAATCACGTTTTTCTTGTCATCTACAATCGATACGCTTGCATTCGCCAATAGCGCGCCTGTTGTAGCATTGGTCACTACGGTCAATACTTCCACTGCACAAAGTGGTGTCGCAGAGAAGATATCATCATTGCCGTTTCTATTACTTGAAAAGAACCCTAAGTTTTTGGCTTTGTTGAATGAAAATGCAAAATCATCTTTTTCCGTATTCACTGGTTTTCCAACATTAACAGATTCGCTGCCTTTGCTTAAATCAGCTTGGAATACATCCAAACCTCCCAAACCAGGTTTTCCACTCGATGAATAATATAAAGTTGTATTGTCATCGGCTATGAATGGGAAACTCTCATTGCCTTCTGAATTGATTTTAGCACCTAGATTTTCAGGCGTTCCATAACTGCCATCAGCGTTTATCGATACTTTCCAAATATCTACTCCACCAATACTTCCAGGCATATTAGAAGAAAAGTATAAGGTTTTACCATCACGGCTCAAGCTTGGGTTACTCGTTGAATAATCGTTGCTGTTGAAAGGCAATGAAATGACTTTACCCCATTTTCCATTATCTTTCGTCGAGACAAACAAATTATTTCTACCTAGTTTGAGGTTGTTCTTTTTGTCCTTTTCAAAGGAAGATTCTCGGAAACTGTCGCTCGCAAAATAAACTGTGGTGCCATCTGTGCTAATGGTAACTGGCCCGTCATGGTATTTTGAGTTGAGTTCGCTAACCGTGCCCGCATTTGTAATCGTACCGTCGATATTATAGTCGGCTTTGTAGATATCTAAATAAGGTTCTTCATTCCATCCGTATTCTTTTCTAGCGCCATTTCTTGCACTCGTAAAATACAATTGATTATCGTACAACACGGCACCAAAATCTGACTTATCACTGCTGATCTCCAAGGATTTTACATCGTATACCTTTTGTTTATCCATCAATTTTGGTACGTAGTTAGGATTTTCCTTGAACGTGATTGCTCTTTGATCGTTGGGAGCCATGGCAGCAAATTTCTGCATCTGCTTGTTCGATTCTTCATACTTTCCATCTGCTTTTAGCATTTGAGCATAGCGGTAATACGTTTCCGCATCTTGATCGGTGTCAACTGCTCTCGCATACCATTTTGCTGCTTCCGTGGTATTAAACATGTTATAATAAGTGTCGGCCAACTGTTTGTAGACATACGCGTCCGATTTGCCTTTCTCAACCAACTTTAGATATTCTTCGGCAGCATCAACATACTCATAGCGAGCATATAATTTATCAGCTGTTTTTGTGGCTGCATTTTGTGCGTTGAGTGAACTGATTGCGAACACAAAACTAAATGCTATATAAACTTTTTTACTCATGCCACTATATTTTTTTTGATATTCGTGAATCTTCGATTTCATGTTTGTTTGCTTTTGATTTTAGAAATATCTAGGTGATTGTGATACTTTTTTCGGGAAGTTGAGATCGAACAACAAAATAATCTCATGCGATGACGGCGTAGCAACTTTCAAATCCGAGATGATGTGATCGTATGCATAACCGACTCTAAGATTCGGACTAATCGCATAATTGACCATCGCGCCAAAACTGTCTTCCTTACGATACGTAGCACCTACTTCAAATTTCTCGTTGAATAAAAAGTTTGTCGAAATGTCATACGATATCGGTGCACCAAACGCTGATTTCACCATCGCAAAAGGTTTGAATTTGATATTGTCCGATAAATCAAAAACATAACCTCCCGTTAAAAAGTAGTGCGAAATGTCGTTTCCGTATTTTCTTCCATTGTAATCCAAATGCGTCGACTTGATCATGTTAGGAACCGAGAAAGCCACATAGTATTTCTGCGTGTAGTAGAAAACACCCGATCCGATATTCAAAAACGTATTGTTTGTGTTTTCAGCAAAAGCAGGGTCGTCTATATCCGGCACGTTGCTTTGTCCGATTTCGCTATACAAACCTACTTTGTGAAAAGTAGCTCCGGCTTTTAAACCGAAAGCCAAACGATGCTCACCGCCTAAATTCAAAGTGTATGAGAAATCACCATACACATTATTCTCCTCAACAGGTCCTATTCTATCGGCGACAACCGAAAGTCCGATACCGACATTTTTACCCACAGGCATCGACCCCGAAAGCGAGAATGTAGCCGGTGCGTCTTCGATATCAACCCACTGCTTTCTGTAGAGTAAGCCGAAAGATAAATTCTCTTTCGAACCTGCGTACGCCGGGTTGATGACATTCATGTTATACATGTACTGGGTATAGTGAGGATCTTGCTGCGCATTGGCGTCGAATAGCGCAAAAACCATAATTAAAGTTGTAAAAAATATTTTCTTCATTTTTTTATGTTTTGAATTGTTTGGTTGTCTTTAACGATTAGGCTAATTTATACTTCGTTTTACTATTATAGTTCATGATTAATATAAATCCAGCCCGTTCTTGATTTTTCAGAACTTCTTTCAATAACATAAAAATAGGTTCCATCAGGTAATTCGTCGCCATTGTCTGATTGACCATACCATTCTTTTGAATAATTCGATTTGGTGTAGACTTTCGATCCGTATCTGTTGAAAATTTCAAGTTTGGTTACATTTTGTCCGGTTAAATCAAAATAGTCATTCAAGCCATCACCATCGCCGGTTCCTCTAGGCGATATACCCTTTTGGATCGTACACGCAATTGTTGTCGCAGGGAAGACATCGGAATCCGAACAACCTTGATAAGTTACATCCACGGTATAATTTCCGGGTTGAGAAACTATAAGTGTATTGGTGGTTGCCGTCGGTATGATATTGCCACCATTATCTTTCCAAACAAAGGTTGCAGTTGTAAAATCAGATTGAGAAGTAACGGTTAAAGTATAATCTCCATTGATACAACCTCCAATAATTTCGAACACCGGAGCCGCACCAACCGTTACAGTTATCGTCTGAGAACTAAAACAACGATCCGCTATTGGTGTCGGCGTAAACACATAACTACCAGCTTGGGTAATTGTATCTGGCGACCATGTTCCAACAATTGAGTTAGGAGCTGTCGTTTCCAATACCGGTGCGGTTGTACCAGCACAGAATGTCACAGTATCAGCAAAATCTGAAACCTCAACAGGGTTTACGGTTACCGTAATAGTTTTCGGTAGGGCACATTGTCCTGGATTTGGCGTAAAGGTATAATTATTCGGACCTACATTTTGATTGTCAATCACTTGTGGCGACCAACTTCCTGAAATTAGGTCAGTAGACGCTCCAGGCAAAATATCAGCTGTTGCTCCGGCACATAAGTCACTAATTGGCGCAAAAGTAGGGTCGATTGTTGGCGTTAGGATTTCTACATTATACGATCGAACAGAGGCGCATTGGTTTGCATTAGGTGTAAATGTAATAATTTGAATTCCAATCGGTGTTGGGTCAATCGCCGTCGGAGACCAAACTCCTGCAACTCCGTTGGGAGAGAAATTTGGCAATGAAGGTACCGTAGCGCCCGGGCAGTACGCTGGAAATTCCGCGAAATCCGGTACTTTTATTGGGTCGATTATAACGGTGGCAGAAGAACTTCCTCCCGAGATACAATTCGGCAAATCAGGCTGCACTTCATATTTTACAGTATAAGTTCCGAATGGTGATCCCGCAACATTAATTTCTCCTGTCGAGGCATTAATCAAAAGTGTATTTGGATTCGCCGTATAAGCTCCTCCTGTTGCGAAACCTGTTGCTGATGTATCAGGAGTAAGGTTAGCCGCATTGTTACAAACCGTTGTTAATACTGTTGGGTAACCAAATGTTGTTACTGGAGCATTAACAAAGCTAGGTTGAATATCTACAACTAATGAATTCGTACAACCCGTTGCAATCTCTCTAACGGTAATCGTGTGCTGCCCTACTGCTACATTGGCAAAAGTTGTTGTAAACTGCCATGGCTGTCCATCGATATTGTATTCATAAATATTAGAGGCAACGATTGGATAATTGTCTACATCCGAATAGTCCGGTGGCGTTGTGGCGTCCCAATCCGTGATTGTCCAATCTGCTGCATTCCATGTAGTACTTGGAACGGTTGCTGTTGTATTTCTTGTGTAACTATACCCCGCTGTATTCAGTGGTGTGAAATCAGTACCATTGATACCCCAAACATCGACTTCAACATCGGCGCTTGTTGTAAGCACTATACTGTCATCAGAATTTACTCCTGTACAACTTGCTGGTGTTAAATCAGGACTTACGCCACCTTGATTGGGTTCTGCAACATTACCTATTCTTATGACCGCAGTAGTATTGTTTGCGATGATTCCAGACAAAGACGTGTCGCAATTCGCTCCTGGATTCCCGTTGGTGTACACTTTAAGTTTGTAGTTGCTTAAATCAACCGCAGCTCCTGTTCCGTTGAATAATTCCACATAAGAAAGAGAAGGCGAAGGCGATCCCGAGGGTTGATCTGTAACTTGTGAAATAAATAAATTGGTTGGCAGTACACCTCCTCCTGTTGTTGGGTTAAGTGGTGAAGTCACCTCTATCGTTCCTGTAAGTGTTTGACAATTAGGTTGTGTCACATTAACGGTTGGAGGATCGATGCCGAATATATTGACAGTGAAACTTCCTTCATCCGTACAAGTACCGGATTGCGCATAGATATAAATGGTCTGCGTCTGAGTAATTTCTGTTAAAGGGGCGACTATTGTACCTGTTCCGTTTGGTCCTCCAGTAGCAGTGTAATAAGTATTATTCGCCGGTAAAGCTGGCAAGATAAAACTGTCACAATCCGACACGCTATTTTGAGGCGCTAACGTAAGGGTATCAATGTTGATGTCTAAAGTACTTTCTGCTGTACAAAGCCCGGATACGCCATAAATATACAACTGTTGCGGAGTGGATATAATGTCACCGCCTGCACCGGTATATTGTATACCAGTTCCTAGTGGACCTGTAAAATAGTTAAACGGCGCGGTTAACGCAGGTAGCGTGTAGCTCTGACAACCCGTAACCGTTTCTGGAGCTGGTGCTACTAAAATCGGCACGATATCTACTATAAACTGAATCTCTGCCGTACAAATAGGTGTAGATTGCGTCGCAGCATATACATAGATCGTCTGGTCGGTTGTAATGATATCGCCGGCGTTCAGCTGGCTGCCTGTTCCGTTTGCTCCGGTAAAATAATTACCAATCGTTAGAGCCGGTAAAGTATAGCTTTGACAAGCCTGTACATTTTGTATTGGCGGAATTACCAGATCAGTAATACGTAGTAAAACATCTTTTACTTTGGTCGTTATTTGACCTCCACAACCGGTATAGACCGCCTTAGCCGTCATCGTAGTTGTTGCAGACACACAAACATTAATCGTGGGATTGTTACTGTAAAGCGCGCCATCTTTCAACCAAGAAAACTCAACATTAGATGCCCCGTCTGGCGTAAATCTCCATGCTTCATTTTGTGCTTCCCAATTTCCTAAATTTCTACCTGGAGGGAAATGCGCAAGTGTTCCGGCAGCATTTTGAATTCCAATAACACCTAGACCATCATTCCATGCGCAAGCAGTTCTGTCTTGAACGTATACTTCAATAATATTTGAAGTTTCATACAAGACGATTTGACTGGTTTGTAAACCTACACTAGTTCCACATGAAAATTGCGCTATGTTGTAAAAATTTACTACAAACGCTCTACAAGGCGCTACCCCTAAAACTTGATAATTAATACTGCGAACAATGGGAGCCGTTGATATACTCGGGTCAATATCTTGGTACACTCCGTAAATTGCATTCAAAATTGGAAATGCAGGATCGGGAATAATTTGACCGGGAGTAGTATTCCATTCACAACTACCCGCACCAGTTGGTTGTGGCGTATCAAAACTTACTACGCCATTAGATCCTACTTGCACATTTGGATAGTTAACTCCATAAAAACAAAAATTAAATGGAAGCGTGAAAACTTCACCCCAAGTATCATCAATACCTATATTCAACTGAGTACCTCCCGTGAAAGGAAATGGCGGTGCAAAGGCGAGTGGTAAAACAGTATAAGTTGTCGTGTCTTTTGACTCTGTAAATACCCCTGTTAAATCGATACAGCTTTCGCCTGGACACAAGTCAATAATACCAGGGCTTGTTGTTGGAAATGGAATGTCAATACTCGCACAGACTGCCGGCGGAACCGCTATAAAGAAATTAATCGGTCCTGTCCAGAAACTTTTATCGGTATCGGAGCAATTTGCACGCACATAAAACTCATAAAAACCCGGTGGTAATTCAGGGGTAGTATAGGTGTTTGATGTAAGAGGAACGGTTCCCGCAGGATTCGCTCCTGGTACTGGTCCGCTAGGTGCTTGAATTAACAGCTCCCATTGTGTCGTATTCGACGGTCCTGTCCAAGTTAAAGTCGAAGTCGGATCTAAATTATTTAACGCTATTGCGTTCGTTGGTTGCGGGCACGTTGGAGGCGTACAGAAATTTTTCGGCCCTGTCCACGTACTCACACCATTGATACCGCCGCAGCTACTTCTAACATAATAATCGTAACATGTATTTTGCGTTAATCCTGTTGCTGGATAAGGATTTTGGTTAATAACCGTTCCCGTTTGAGCCGTAGTAGGCGCTGTCGATCCTGCAGGCAAAATTAGAATCTGCCATTCATTTACAGGGCTATTAACGTTGTTGGTCCATCCTAATTCAGCCGTAAAAGGCGTCAAGTTCGTAGCGGTTAAAGAAGCCAGCGCCGGTTTGTAGCATGATGGTGTGGTAGTTGCTGCTCTTGGGCCTGTCCAAGTACTTGTCCCATTCGGAACCCCACAATCACCTCTGATGTAAAACACATAAGATGTCTCAGCCGATAAAGGCGCTACTGGTGGTACTGCTGTTAATCCTTGTCCGTAAACAAAGCTATAGGCATTAACTCCTGTAGTCGTTACATCTGCCAGCGTTAATGGCACCCATCCCAGAGTTGAGGAATTTGGTGCCGGTGATCCTGCAGGCAATGCAAGAATCTGCCAAGCTGTAGTTGACGGAACGTTGGTCCATCTCAATTCAGCTGTAAAAGCAGTAACCGGTCCTAATGTCAGGGTAAGTGGTTTGAAACATGTTGGTGTCGTAAGGAATGGTCTAGGACCTGCCCATGTACTCAATCCATCAGTAGCGCCACAATCAGAACGCACATAAAACACGTAATTGGTCTCTGGTGTTAATGGAACTCCGTTGTAAGTATACGTATAAGAAGTATCTCCAGGTCCGCCACCATCAGTGATGATACCGACATCTGTAGGCGATGGTGCTGGGGAGCCCGCCGGTAATACAATTACCTGAAATGAAGTTGCCGATCCTGTCGCCGTCCACGTGAAAGTGCCTCCGAAAGGAGTGGCTGTAGCTGCTAGGGCTGTTGGTTTCGGGCAAGAGATTTTGGTTGTAAACGGTCTCGGTCCCGCTGGGTTGCTGAGTATTCCTCCACCGCAATCGGTTCTTATGTAAAACTCATATGCTGTTTCTGGTGTTAGACCTGTAACCGTATAACTAAAAGGTGTTGTACCGCTGCCATTAGACTGATTCGCAGGAAGAAGCCAACGCGGATCATTCGCTGCCGGCTCTGGCTCACTCGCTAATTGGGTAATAATCTGCCAGTTGGTTTGCGATGGATTAAGCCAAGTGAGTTGTGCGCCAAAAGGCGTAATATTTGCGGCAGGGGCTGCCAAAGATGTGGGTTTCGGACATTGCTCTTTGGTTCTAAAATTCGTTCCACCAGTCCAATCACTCGGACCATTTACAGAACAAAGCGATCGAACATAAACCGTATAATTGGTATCTGGCAACAATGCTTCAGCCGGAAGCTGGAATGTATAAGTTGGCGTTGGTCCTGATACGATGTAGCCAACTGTTGGTCCGCCATTAACCGGAGCCGGTGAACCTTGTGGAACAACGTATATCTCCCATCCTGTTGTAGGAACTCCGGAGCTCACCCAATTGACTGTTGCTGTATTGAAAAAAATAGTTGCAGCCGGCACTGTTGGATTCGCCGTTGGCTTCAAACACAAAGGATTAAAACAATCAACCGGTCCTGAATATAAAGTAGTTCCAATCAGTGTTTGACTATTTGTCGTCATAGCATAGAGCGTCTGATTGAAATTGTTTATTACATTAATTCGAACCAAATCGGGTGAGTCACCTGCAATATTCCAAAATAAATCGAAAGGTTGTCCGGAACAAAGTGTTACTTGAACTGCAGTCAATGTTGCTCCGAGCGTAGCCACAACCAATCCGCCTTGGATCACTTGCATTCTTCCATTTTGCCAAGTACCACTTGGGGTAAAGGTGTACGTACACTGATTGTTCACTTCACAACCAATAGTATTAAACAATACAGGTCCTACCCATGGACTAAAAACACCGCCACCGCAATCTGCGCGTACCCAATATTGGTATGTCTGTGAACCTTGCAATGGTGTACCATCTAAGGTAGTGGTTACAAGATAATCTGTGTTGTCAATTGTTGGCGTACCCGCTCCGTTAGGAATTGCAGATCCGGCCGTTTGAACCGCTACTTCCCATGAGGTTGAAGTACTTAATGGCCCGTTAACCCAATTTAATGTTGCGCTTGTTGCACTAGTGGTTCTTATTACCGTTACTCCTGAAGCATCAACAATAGGCGTTCCTGCTACGGTCAGTCCTTGCGGTGCAACACAACTAGTACTATACTGAATGTTTAATTGATAATTAAAACTTGCTGTAGCCGTAGTGGATGAAATTACGATAAAGATATTTTGCCCTACAGTTACAGGAACTGTAGGTAGGATTCTAATGTTTGATGTCGCATTGCCAAGACCTGCAATACAAGTATTTCCAATATTGCTACAAGTGTCAGCGTAAACAAAAACGCCAGTGTTGGCTGCGCCTAAAGGATTCATCGAAATCACTAAATTACCAGTTGTTTCAGCAACATAATGGTATACGACGTCATTTGAACCTAAAAACCCAGTCCCTGCATTACAGCCAGTGCTGCCTGGAGAACCTGTAACATTATTTCCGTAGATAGAAGTATTGCTGGAATCAGAATACGACACGGTCGCTATTTCAATCGGTTCAGCACACGTTATTCCTAATGGATCGGTCGTCCAGTTGAACGGACCTACCCATTCGCTCAGAACATTATTAGCACAAACGCCCCTTACATAGTACTGATAATCTGTATTTGGTTGCAAATCTGTTGCTAGATAGCTTCGTAAGGGGGTACTAGTAGACGAAAAAACAGGTGATGTAACGACTAATGGTGGTGCGGGAACGTCTAAAGTAAAACCTGCTGGACCGTATTGCACTTGAAAATTAGTCGTGTTTGGTGCAGTCCACACCATCTTAACGGTCTTTGCCGTTATCGTAGCAGTTTCCACTGTCGGTCCGATCGGATCTAAACATCTTTCCACAATTTTTACATCATCCACCAACCATCGGTCTCCCGAAGTTGCCGGTCCTGGTTGCGTCACTACTCTTACAAAAGCAAAATATCGCGCGCCTGTAAAGGGCAGATTCAACACTTTTTCTTCATAATCCGTTTGAAGTGCTGTAATGGTACTCAGATCTGAGTCGCTATATTCTACTAAAACCGTATAGGCATTCAAATCAGCTGGATCGGAGGACGACGAAACACGAACTTGGTATTTCGCAGTACCATCATCGCCGGCGGCTGTTTGTTTTGTAAAAAATCGCAATTGGTTGGCTGCGGTTAAAGTCACTTGCGGCGTAATCAACCATTCTTCTGCGAGAATACCCGGTAAGTTTTGGCGTTCGATAAAAGCTGCTTTTAAACCACTATTTGGATCGTGCGGATTTACTCTGTTTCTCCAATTGGGATTCGTGTTGGTTCGGTTATCTTTTACCAACCAGTTTCCAGAAGCCATAGTCCAAACTCCAGATGCATCTGGTGTATCTGGTGCGGTCTCAAAATCCTCATTCAATATCTGAGAATAGCCGAGTAATGATGAAAACGATAGTAAAAGAATGAAAATAAATTTTTTCATAAAATGAAAATTTAGTTGGTTTATTATAGTTTTGTAATTTTCGAGTTCCAAATTTAACAAAATTTATGAAAGCATTAATATAAATTTGTTTTTTAACGATTTTATGCAATGTAAATCCCAATACAACCAAATAAATTAGGGGTTATTCATTAGCTTTGTCAAAGAAATCTAATTATGCTAGAAAAAGAAAATATCAATTTTGAACGAACCGTTATTGTCGGTATCGTTACTCAAAATCAATCCGAAGAAAAACTTACGGAATATCTGGATGAACTCGAATTCCTCACCTTTACTGCTGGCGGCGAAGTTATCAAAAGATTTTTCCAAAAAATGGAACGCCCGAACCCGAAAACGTTTCTTGGTACGGGAAAAATGGAGGAAATCAATCTCTACGTCAAAGAGCAAAATATTGCTACTGTAATTTTTGACGATGAGTTATCGCCATCCCAACAAAAAAACATCACCAAAATTCTGAACTGCAAAGTCCTTGACAGAACCAATCTGATTCTCGATATTTTTGCACAAAGAGCCGAAACTTCCTATGCACGAACACAGGTAGAACTCGCGCAATGTCAATATTTGTTACCTCGTTTGGCAGGAATGTGGACGCACTTGGAGCGTCAAAAAGGGGGAATCGGAATGCGCGGTCCCGGAGAAACCGAAATCGAAACCGACCGTCGTATTGTCCGCGATCGGATTGCATTGCTCAAAGACAAAATCAAAACGATCGACAAGCAAATGTCCATCCAACGCAGCAACCGTGGCGCTATGGTACGGGTAGCTTTGGTTGGTTATACGAATGTCGGCAAATCGACTTTGATGAATGTCATCAGCAAGAGCGAGGTTTTTGTCGAAAATAAACTTTTTGCTACGTTAGACACGACGGTGCGCAAAGTTGTTATTAAAAACTTGCCTTTTCTGCTTTCTGACACGGTTGGATTTATCCGAAAATTACCAACACAACTCGTTGATTCTTTTAAAAGCACCCTCGATGAAGTTCGAGAAGCCGATCTATTGCTGCATGTTGTCGATATTTCACATGCTGATTTTGAAGATCACATTGCCTCAGTCAACCAAATACTGCTGGACATCAAAAGCAACAACAAACCGATTTTGATGGTGTTCAACAAGATCGATGCGTTCAAACACCTTACGATTGATGAAGACGATCTGATCACCGAAAAAACCAAAAGCCACTATACATTAGCGGAATGGAAACAAACTTGGATGCACAATGTCGGCGAAAATAATGCGTTGTTCATTTCGGCCGTCAGTAAAGAAAACCTCGAGGATTTCAGAAAGCGTGTTTATGAAGCGGTGCGGGAAATTCACGTGACGCGTTTCCCTTACAATAAGTTTTTGTACCCAGATTATGACGATGCCGTTGAGAAGGAAGAATAACAATTCTTATAATTAAAGAAGACCTTTAAGTTTTATCCTAAAGGTCTTTTTTTGTGCAACTTTTATTCTTAAAATCCGTAGTTCGCCGCCAATCCGAAGATCTGTCTTGTTTGCAGACCGCGGAATGCATTGTCGTCATATATCGCTTGAAACACCAAGTTTGTAGTGAGGTGTCGGTTGATACGCATGACCATTGCTAAGGTATAATCAACGTCTACATTCTGCCCATCTTCGAGATAGTTCGAATAAAGGTTCAAAGTATTTTCCATCGAAACATTGAGCATAAGGTCGAGTTTGTAATACGATGATGCATAAAAACCAAGTTCATATCGCACACTTTTCCCTTCTTCAACACCAAAATATGCTTTTTCAGGTAGCGTAAAATCAGCATCCACAAAAGTGATTTTTGAAGTTAATGGTGCAAGGTTTACTTTCAAATTGTCATTTTTCTTCCAGAACATTCCAGGTCCGAAAGTCAGATAGCCTGGCGAAAAGATATTCGTATATTCATCTCTAATCTCTTTTCCATTGGCGTCTTTTCCATAAACATATCCTTTGGTAAACTGGGTTCTGAAGTTCAAAAAGAACGAGTAATACCATTGTCCTATGGCTTTTTTCCCCAGCACGGAATTGAACTCAAAACGGTCATCGGTTTTCTTCTCAAAATCTGAATTTTTAGTTTGAAGCAACCCGTACGAAGCAATTACTTTATTATCCCACGTAATGTCTTTTTTCTTGTAATTGAAATCGTAGTTGACTCCCAAATTTCCTGACAAGTTATTTTCACCGCCTGCAAGCCAGTTGTTGAAATTCGATTGATTAAAAAGCAAAATAATATTTCCTTTTTTCTTCCAGCCAATATTTGTAGTGTCTGCAATTTTATTGACTGCTTTTTCGGTATTAATGATAATTTCTTTCTCCGCGTCTTGCGCTTTCATAAGGCCTGCGCTAAACAAAAGCAATCCTAAGAATACACTTTTTTTCATATTTGTTTGTTTTAATTTACGCGGTAAATATACTAAAACCACAATCAACGCCTAACAATCGGGTTCGAATTTTAGAGTTTTGCCGCTTTGAATAGCGGAACCGCAGAACATGCTTCGCCATACATAATGCTTTTGGCGAAAGGCTGTAGCAGCTGTGTCGCCATAATATAGGCGCTCATTGGTACAGGTTTTTTAGAGCAGCCTTTTAAAATAATGGCTTTATCTTTATAAAAAGAATAATCAATTGTCGGCAGTATTTCTTGATAAAGCGCGGTTTCTAAATCTTCCAAAGTTCCGTTGGTGATTTTTAAAGCGAATGGTTTTAAATGCACCGCCACCAAAATCAGCGCCCATGCCGGAATAATCGCATCGGTGCTGCAGTGAATCGCAACATATTGGTTTTGATATTGCGACCAGTCGTGACTTTTCAAAGCTTCGCGAAATTCTTTTTCTTTTAAAATGAATCCCTCAAACAACCACTGTGAAATGTCCAAATGATAACGGGTACCTCGAATGTAGTAATCTTCTAAATCGAAAACTTCTAAAGCACTATTAGCGACTTTATTGATGATTTCTTCTTGCATCTTTACAGCATCCCGAGTTCTAATTTGGCTTCTTCGCTCATCAAATCTTTACTCCATGGCGGATCGAAAGTAATCTCAACCTCGGCGCCTTTGACATGCTCAATCGCTTTTACTTTTTCTTCAACCTCCCGTGGCAAAGTTTCCGCTACCGGGCAGTTTGGGGAAGTCAATGTCATCAGGATTTTCACCTCATAATCTTCATTGACCATGACGTCGTAGATTAATCCGAGTTCATAAATATCAACCGGAATTTCCGGATCGTAAATGGTTTTTAATTTTTTGACGATCTGCTCGCCGAGTAAGTTCGTGTCTATTGCTTGTTCCATAATTAATTTTTTGAATCGTACGCGAGTGCATACATTTTTATCTGTTTGATCATAGAAACCAAACCGTTGGCGCGCGTTGGCGATAATTGTTCCTTAAGTCCGATTTCGTCAATGAATTTGGTATCGGCCTCGAGTATGTCTTTCGCTTTCTGGTTCGAAAAAACCCGAATTAAGATCGCGATGATGCCTTTGGTTATAATCGCATCGCTGTCTGCAGTAAATACCACATTACCACCGGTGTCGTCGCCATGCAACCATACTTTCGATTGGCAGCCTTTAATCGTGTTCTCTTCTGTTTTGTATTGTTCGGCAATAAGCGGCAAGGTTTTCCCCAAGTCGATTACGTATTGAAAACGATCTTCCCAATCATCAAACATTGAAAACTCATCGATAATCTCGTCCTGTATTTCTTTTATTGTCATTATTGCGGCAGCGCTAAAACAGTTATTTTATGGATCAGTTTTTCGATTTCAACCGGTGGATTTCCATGGTCGAACGGCTGTGAACTATAAGTCTTTCCTTGATAGGTAATTTTTAAATTCGCTATTGCGGCACCATCATAAAATCGTTTTTCAGTTGGACCTTTAAGAGTGGGAATGTTTTCTAAATCAACTTCCTGAAACGCATCTACGATTTTTTTCCAGTCGGCACTAGCAATGGTCTGATCAACTTTCGGGTTCTCATTGTCGCGCTCTTTCGACACGCCGAATTTTTGATTCTGCACAATGATCTTCTGAAAAAATCCGCGTGTTGTTGCCGTATATTCAATCATCGCGGTTTCAATGTCTTGCTTTTGTTCGGCATTGCATTCTTTTCCTAGGAAAGCGATCAGAAAAAATAATGGTAGTAGTTTCATATCTAACTTATTAAATCAACATGGCTTTTGCCTTTTGAATCGCATCGACCATCATGTCGATTTCTTCTTTCGTGTTATAAAACGCAAACGATGCGCGAATAGTTCCGGGAATGCGAAAAAAATCCATGATCGGTTGTGCGCAATGATGTCCGGTTCTTACGGCGATTCCTTTCTTGTCGATGATCGTGCCAATATCATACGGATGGATGCCATCAATATTAAACGAAATTACGGAAGTTTTTTGTTTTGCAGTACCGAAAATTTTGAGCCCTTCGATTTCGAGTAGTTTTTCTGTTGCGTATTCGAGCAGTTCGTGTTCATATTGCGCAATCGTGTCAAAACCGATTTCGTTAAGGTAATCGACCGCAGTTCCGAGTACGATTCCGCCTGCAATGTTTGGGGTTCCGGCTTCAAATTTATGCGGCAAATCAGCATAAGTTGTTTTTTCGAAAGTAACCGTTGCTATCATTTCCCCGCCGCCTTGATACGGTGGCAATTTGTTGAGCCATGCTTCTTTTCCGTATAGGATTCCAGTTCCGGTTGGTCCGCACATTTTGTGTCCTGAAAATACATAAAAATCACAATCTAGTTTTTGCACATCTGGTTTCAGATGCGGAACGGCTTGTGCACCATCGATTAAAACTGCGGCTCCTACTGCATGCGCCTTTCTAATCATTTCTGCGATCGGATTAATCGTTCCCAAAGCATTTGAAATATGATTTACGGTAACGATTTTGGTATTCGTAGACAATAATTTTTCGTATTCGGTTTGAATCAATTCTCCGGCATCGTTGATTGGGATTACTTTTAAAGTAGCGCCGGTTTTTTCACAAAGCATTTGCCAAGGCACAATGTTACTGTGGTGTTCAAGCGCTGAAACCAAAACCTCATCGCCCTGTTTTAGTATGGAACCGAACCCATTGGCAACAGCATTGATACTGTGCGTGGCTCCTGAAGTGAAGATAATTTCGTGCGCATGCTTCGCGTTGATGTGCTGCTGGATTTTTCTTCGCGAAAGTTCATAGGCATCAGTCGCAAGCTGGCTTAGAGAATGTACGCCTCGGTGAATATTCGCGTTGATTTCTTGGTAATATTTCGAAATCGCGTCAATGACAATTTGTGGCTTTTGGGAAGTCGCGCCGTTGTCAAAATACACCAACGGTTTTCCGTTTATTTTTTGGTTAAGAATCGGAAAATCGGCTCTGACTTTTTGAATATTAAGCATTGTTTATTTAGAATTTTTCTAAATACAAAAGTAATAATATATCTGACAATTTTATGGCTAACGATTGTTAATAGTTCGTTTATTTTTACATTTACGACAATCCAATTGATCTGCTTTCTAATGAAAAAAATATTCCGCCTCCTCGCAATTGTACTACTACTTTTTCTAATCTATTTTGGTTTCACGACCTATCCAAAACTCGATTTAATTTCCGGTTTTTCGGCCAAGAGCATGGCATCCGGACATTTTATAGACGATCGTTCCCAAACCATGATTGAAAATGGTGACAACGACATTCCAATGATCGGTTTGGCTACAAACAAAATTGATGAAAAAGCGCAGTGGGTGGTAGCTTCCGTTTTTGGTTTGAAAGCCCGCAAAGCGATTTATCGTGAAGGTTTAGGTGCGACTTTAATTAACAATTCTTTTGATGTAAATGCACCGTATGAAGTGCCTAAGAGAAATTATACCCCTCGTAATTTGCCTTTTCCTTATGGCGAGGCAGAACCTAAAGACACCGTTTTTTCTACTATTGATGTTGTAAAGTTACAGGCCGCTATCAACAACGCTTTTGATAATAAAGGTGATACAATGAAAAGAACACGCTCTGTTATCGTTGTATATAAAGACAAAATTATTGGAGAACAATACGCGGTGGGATTTTCTAAAAAAAGCAAAATTTTAGGCTGGTCGATGACCAAAAGTATTACGAGTGCCCTGTTTGGTATTTTGCAAAAACAAAGGAAAATCGATATCAATAAACCTGCGCCAATAGCCGAATGGGCCAATGATGAGCGCTCTAAAATCACGGTGAATGATTTGCTTCACATGAATTCCGGTTTGGAATGGGAAGAAAATTACGAAACCATTTGCGATGCCACTCAAATGCTTTTTCAAGCCGAAGATATGACACATTCGCAAGCCATAAAGCCCTTAAAATACCAACCCAATACCCATTGGTATTACTCTTCTGGAACGACTAATTTATTGTCGGGAATATTGAGAAAACAATTTACAACCCACCAGGAATATTTAGATTTTTGGTACGCCGCTTTAATTGATAAAATCGGCATGCATTCGATGTTGGTAGAAACGGACATGGCTGGAAATTATGTTGGTTCTTCCTATGGGTGGGCGACCACGCGCGATTGGGCAAAATTTGGATTGCTTTATCTAAACAAAGGCAATTGGAATGGCGAACAAATATTAGACGAAAGTTGGGTAGACTACACCAGAACACCTACTAATACTTCAAATGGCGCCTACGGTGCACACTTTTGGCTGAATGCTGGCGGGCGTTTTCCAGATGCCCCGAAAGACTTGTATTTCTGTAGCGGTTTTCAGGGTCAAATGGTGGCCATTATTCCATCGATGGAAATGGTGATTGTGCGTATGGGCTTGAAAGAAGATCCTGGTTTTGACTTCAATTTATTTTTGAAAGAAGTAATGGCTTGCGTGAAATAATGGCTCGGTGGAATGTTTAAGTAACTCAAAAGACTAGCCCCGATTACTTCGTTTGCAATGAAAATCCTTTTACGGCGGTGTTCCCAGTAGAAGATTGTAAAGTATAGCGGGAACTAGCTCCTAAAAAAGTGAACTGGCGACAAATAAGCGTTAAGACCTACAAATCAAATCCGATTTTGACACCCAATTTCGTCGCTATAATTTTTGTGATTCTTTGTTTTAGTTCTGGAATTTTTATGCTTTCGATGACCGCATTTGAAAACGCATACATCAGCAATGCCTTCGCTTCTTTCTTCGGAATTCCACGCGATTGCATGTAGAACATCGCCGTTTCATCAAGCTGTCCGATCGTGCAGCCATGCGAACATTTGACATCGTCGGCAAAAATCTCCAGTTGCGGTTTTGCGTTGATCGTAGCTTTATCGCTAAGGAGAATATTGTTGCTTTTTTGGAACGCATTGGTTTTCTGCGCTTCTCTTTCAACAAATATTTTTCCATTGAAAACACCTGTGGACTGCTCCGAGAAAATGCCTTTATAATCCTGAAAACTCTCGCAGTTCGGTTGGGCGTGGTGCACTAAAGTATAATGATCTACATGTTGCTTTTCGCCGATAATCGTGATGCCATTCAGATGGCTTTCGATGCGTTCGCCTTGGTGGTAAAAATTGAGGTTGTTTCTCGTAATATTTCCGCCAAAACTGAAGGTGTTCACATGTACATGGCTTTGCTGCTGTTGCGACACATACGTATTGTCTATAAGCGATGCAAAGTGATTATCATTTTGGATTTTATAGAAATCTACAATGGCTCTTTTCTGGGCGAAGATTTCGGTAACGGAATTTGTAAGCACCGCATTATCGTTGAGGCTTTGGTGTCTTTCGATGATTTGAACATGCGAATTTTCACCGACTATGATTAGATTCCGCGGTTGTACCATCAATGCGGCTTCGATTCCTGTTGAGAAATACATGATCTCAATCGGTTTTTCGGCGACTTTGCTGTGTGGAATGTTAATGTAAGCGCCTTCGCTGGCAAACGCAGTATTAAGCGAGGTTAGGCTTTCGTCTTTGTTCGCGATTTGGTTGAAATACGAATCGATAATCATTTTGTATTTCGGCTTGTTGAGTGCTGATGACATCAAACAGACATCAATTCCTTCGTGCGTTGTAGATGATAAAAATGAACTAAAAACACCATCGATAAAAACAACTTTGTAGGTATCAATTTCGTGCAGAAAATATTTTTTGACATCGGCAAATTCGACCACATTCTCATGTTTTGGAAACACCGAAAAGTCGTTTTTGAGTAGCGCATTAAGCGAAGTATATTTCCAAGCTTCATCCCTTTTGGTTGGAAAGCCTTTGTCTTCGAAATTTTTGAAAGCCTTAGTACGGATGTCGTGCAAGTCGGCATTAACGTCGACTTGTTCTTCAAAGGCCATGAATGAGGCGATCAGTTTTTCTTTTAATTCCATATCGTTGTCGTTGTCGGTCGTCAGTGAACACTGTCAATTGAAACCTATAACTTTTATGCTTCTTGTTCTTGTTTGATCCAGTCGTATCCTTTTTCTTCGAGCTCGTAGGCGAGTTCTTTGCCGCCTGATTTTACGATTTTTCCGTTGTATAAAACGTGCACGAAATCGGGAACGATATAATCTAAAAGTCTTTGGTAATGCGTAATGACGATCACTGCATTTTTTTCACTTTTAAGTTTGTTGACGCCGTTGGCTACGATTCTTAACGCATCGATATCAAGACCGGAATCGGTTTCGTCGAGTATCGCTAACTTTGGTTCAAGCATCGCCATTTGGAAAATCTCGTTTCGTTTTTTCTCGCCGCCCGAAAATCCTTCATTGAGTGAACGCGATAAAAACTTGCGGTCGATTTCGAGCAACTCCGATTTCTCGCGAATCAACTTTAGCATTTCGTTTGCGGGCATTTCTTCGTGTCCGTTGGCTTTTCTGGTTTCGTTGATTGCGGTTCTCATGAAGTTGGTTACTGAAACACCCGGAATTTCAACTGGATATTGAAACGAAAGAAAAACGCCCTTGTGTGCGCGTTCTTCGGGAGCCAAATCCGCTAAATCTTCGCCATCTAGAAAAACTTGTCCGTCCGTGACTTCATAGTTTTCATTGCCGGCAATTACTGCGGAAAGCGTGCTTTTTCCGGAACCGTTAGGTCCCATAATGGCGTGCACTTCTCCGGCTTTTACTTCGAGGTTGATGCCTCTTAATATTTCTTTGTCTTCAACTGAAGCGTGTAAATTTTTAATCTGTAACATCTGTTTTTTGTATTGAGAAACCCTTAGGTTGTAAATTCTGATTCGTTTATCCTACGCTGCCTTCTAATGAAATTTCTAGTAATTTCTGAGCTTCTACGGCAAATTCCATGGGTAATTTATTAAGTACGTCTTTGCTGAAACCATTGACGATTAATGCGATTGCTTTCTCGGTTGGAATACCGCGTTGGTTACAATAAAACACTTGGTCTTCACCGATTTTTGAAGTCGTCGCTTCGTGTTCTATTTTGGCGGTTGGATTTTTGCTTTCGATGTAAGGAAATGTATGTGCCCCGCAATTGTTTCCCATCAACAATGAATCACATTGTGAAAAGTTTCTCGCATTTTCGGCACGTGCTCCGATTTGCACCAATCCACGGTAGCTGTTTTGTGATCTTCCCGCAGAAATTCCTTTTGAAATGATCGTCGATTTTGTGTTCTTTCCTAAATGCACCATTTTGGTTCCTGTATCGGCTTGCTGGAAATTGTTGGTTACGGCAATCGAATAAAATTCACCAACGGAATTGTCACCTTTTAAAATGCATGAAGGATATTTCCAAGTTACAGCTGAACCGGTTTCGACTTGTGTCCATGAGATTTTTGCGTTTTTCTCGCACAAACCACGTTTCGTTACGAAGTTGAATACGCCGCCTTTACCTTCTTTGTTTCCCGGATACCAGTTTTGTACCGTCGAATATTTGATTTCAGAATCATCCAAAGCGATGAGTTCAACCACTGCGGCGTGCAATTGGTTTTCGTCACGGCTCGGCGCAGTGCAACCTTCAAGGTACGAAACATAACTGCCTTCATCGGCAATTACCAACGTTCTTTCGAATTGCCCAGTTCCGGCTTGGTTGATTCGGAAATAGGTTGACAGTTCCATCGGGCAACGAACGCCTTTTGGAATGTAGCAAAACGAACCATCGGAGAAAACCGCGGAATTCAATGCGGCATAGAAATTATCTTTTTGTGGCACAACGGTTCCTAAATATCTTTTGACTAAATCCGGATATTCGCGAATCGCCTCTGAAATGGAGCAGAAAATAATGCCTTTTTCGCCTAAAGTTTTTTTGAAAGTCGTCGCTACAGAAACAGAATCGACAACAATATCCATGGCGACGCCGCTTAGCATTTTTTGCTCATCAATGGAAATTCCTAATTTTTTGAATGTCTCAAGCAATTCAGGATCGACTTCATCAAGACTCTCATATTTTGCTTTGCTCAACGGTGCGGAGTAATAGGAGATTGCCTGGAAATCGGGTTTTTCATAATGCACATTGGCCCAATCCGGCTCGGTCATTTCTTTCCAAGCGCGAAACGCTTCGATACGCCAATCGGTCATCCATTGTGGCTCTTCTTTGCGAAGCGAGATGGCACGGACGATATCTTCATTTAAGCCTACAGGAAACGTATCCGATGCAATGTCGGTATAAAAACCGTACTCGTATTCTTTGTTTTCGAGTTCAATTTTTAAATCGTCTTCAGTATATTTTGACATAGTTTTTTATTTATAATGAAAACGATTCTCCACAGCCACAAGTTCTGCTGGCGTTAGGATTGTTGAAAACAAAACCTTTTCCGTTGAGTCCACCAGAGAATTCCAAAATGGTTCCCGCCAAGTAAAGGAAAGATTTTTTTTCTACGGCAATTTTGACGTGGTTTACTTCGAAGATTTTATCGGTTTCGCTGGTTTCCTTATCGAATTTCAATTCATAAGACAATCCAGAACAACCACCGCTCTTTACACCAACGCGGACATAATCCTGCGCAGCGTTAAAACCGTCGTCGTGCATCATCTCTATAATTTTTTTGCTTGCAGCATCTGATACCTGAATCATAGCTTGTATTGATTTTGTCTAAATTAACCGCAAAGATAAACTAAAATATACTTTTTGCTAATACAGCGAGATTTTTAAATACAATATTAACATAGAAATATGTGATTTTTTCTATTAAACAAACGGTTTTTAGTAATTTGGCGGCACATTTTCGAAAGCAAAAGCACATGAAACTTTATTCCATAGAAACGGGAAACTTCAAATTAGACGGCGGCGCCATGTTTGGTGTTGTGCCTAAAACGATTTGGAACAAAACCAATCCGGCAGACCAGAACAACCTCATTGACATTGCCGCGAGGTGCTTGTTAATTGAAGATGGCAACCGGTTGATCTTAATCGATACAGGATTGGGCAACAAGCAATCCGAAAAGTTTTTTGGTTATTACTCGCTTTGGGGAACGCACAGTCTCGACCAATCGTTGGCAAATTTTGGTTTCCACCGCGATGACGTTACCGATGTATTTATGACGCATTTGCATTTTGATCATTGTGGCGGAAGTGTGCAATGGAATGCAGCGAAAACAGGTTATGAAGTCGCTTTCAAAAATGCTAGATATTGGACTAACGAAAGTCATTGGCAATGGGCCACCAAACCAAATGCGCGCGAAAAAGCATCGTTTCTATCTGAAAATATTCTGCCGATGCAAGAAAGTGGCCAATTGCATTTCATATCAAAGCCCAATGGTGATTTTCTTTCACAGTCGGAATTGAATTTTGGTGTTTTTTTTGTAGATGGACATACCGAGAAAATGATGATTCCACATATTCAATACGAAGACAAAACGATTTGTTTTATGGCGGATTTGTTGCCAACAGCTGGACACATTCCGTTGCCTTATGTTATGGGTTATGATACAAGACCGCTTTTGACTTTACCCGAAAAAGAAAAATTTCTCAATGCTGCTGCCGATAAACATTATTATTTATTTCTTGAGCATGACGCACACAATGAAATTATCACCGTGGAAAAAACCGACCGAGGGGTTCGGCTGAAAGCTGTTTTACGGTCTGAAGACCTGTTTTAAAATTATTTCTTCCTTTTTAATTCTTACGCGTGTAACAATATCAAAAGCTATTCTACTTACAGTGAAGTAATTTCTATCATAATTCTTGTGGATGAATGAGCAAAACTATTATGACAGCCTAGTACCCGAAATCAATAAAGGGATTACAATTCCAAATCGTGATCATTTCGACATACAACGCAAATGTTAAAAATTTGTTTGACATGTCAAATTTTTCAAAAACATTTATATTTTTACCGAATGGAACGGCTAGAAACTATTAATTTTTACTTGCTCGATAAGGCAATTCGAACCTATCGAATCTACTCTCAGAAGAAATTACGCGAGAACGGCTTTAAGATTACGGTAGATCAATGGCTTGTTATTAAACTGCTCATGGAGAATCCGGGCATATCGCAGCAAAGTATTGCTGAGAAAGCCTTCAAGGACAATGCGTCTATTACACGAATCATTGACTTGCTAGTAAAATCAAAATACCTTGATCGAAAAGTCAATCCGAAAGACCGACGCACTTCGATTTTAAAAGTCACCGCCATCGGTGAAAACATCATCAGTAAAGTTCAGGACCTGGTGCTTCAGAACAGAAAAATGGCACAAATTGGAATTACAATAGAGGAATTGGAGAATCTCAATTCCACCTTAAAGAAAATAATTAAAAACTGTCAATCTTAAATTATAGGATTATGTTGAAGTTAGTATACTTAGTCGCATTACTGTTTATTACCGCATTTCAATTTGTGTTGTCCTTTTTTATGTAACAGATTGATAGCGTTATGAACTTGAAATTCATTCAAAATAAATCAGGACGCATACTAAATTATTGTTAATAAACCCTTATTGTCAAACAAAAGCTGATTATTTTTGGCTCACTAAAAACTATTAGAATGAATGTAATTAAAATTGCCTGTTGTTCGCTACTGCTAAGTTTAACAGCACCGTCGATACAGGCACAAGGCACAAGTTATACTGCAAAAAAAGGCAAACTTACGGATGACCAACTCAAAAGGTGGAGTCATCTTGATTTAAGTAAAGACAGTATTCCTGGCATGAGCGTTGATCGCGTTTACTCCGAACTAATCAAAAATAGAAAGAGCAAGAAAGTCATTGTTGGCGTTGTCGATTCTGGCGTTGACATCGATCATGAAGATTTGAAAAATGTGGTATGGACCAATAAAAAAGAAATTGCCGGAAACGGCGTCGATGATGACAAAAATGGCTACATCGATGATGTTTACGGGTGGAATTTCTTGGGCGATTCTGGAAATGAGAATTTAGAAATGACGCGTATTTTGAAAAAATCCGACGATGGTTCTGCCGAATACAAAGCTGCCAAAGCGGAATACGAAAAAATGTATCAGGAAAATCTTCAAGGAAAACAACAAGTTGATTTCATTTTCAAAGCGAATCAAGACATCAAAGATTATTTGAAAAAAGACAATTATACGCTTGAAGAAGTAAAAGCTATTGAAACGACTGATCCGTCTTTGGGCCGAAGCAGACAAGTGATGATTAGTGTTATCGGTCAAGCAGGTCCTGATTTTAATGAAAGCCTCAACGGTTACAAAGATCAGGTTTATGATATGCTGAATTACAACCTCAACAAAGATTTTGACGGTAGAAAAATTTTGGGTGACAATCCTGACGATATGGCCAACACGCATTATGGCAACAATACGGTATACGGACCGGATAAAAAAGATGCACTACACGGAACACACGTTGCCGGAATTATAGCGCAAAGCCGATACAATAATTTAGGTGGCGACGGCATCGCAGACAATGTAGAAATCATGGCAATTCGTGCAGTGCCTAATGGTGATGAGTACGATAAAGACATTGCACTAAGCATCCGTTATGCTGTAGACAATGGCGCAAAAGTCATTAACGGAAGTTTCGGAAAAAGCTTTTCTCCGCACAAACAGTGGGTTTATGACGCCATTAAATACGCAGAAAAGAAAGACGTGCTAATCATTCACGCCGCTGGAAATGACGCAAAAGATATTGATGTCGAAAGCAATTTTCCAAATGATTCGGATGATAAGAAAACAGAATTTGCAGACAATGTAATTACCGTTGGCGCTTTAAGCTACGATTATGGCGAAAAAGTCATTGCTCCATTTTCAAACTATGGAAAATTAAATGTGGACGTGTATGCGCCAGGAATGGAAATCTATGCAACAACGCCAAACAACACGTACAAGTACGAACAAGGAACATCAATGGCGTCGCCGAATGTTGCCGGAGTTGCCGCTTTAATCCGTTCGTATTTTCCAAATTTAACAGCTAAACAGGTCAAGTATATTCTATTGAATTCAGGAACGCCTATCGATGCTAAGGTTGCTGTTGGAGGCGATGAAAAAGACCTTAGATCATTTACAGCTTTGTCTAAATCAGGAAAAATAGTCAATGCATACAATGCTTTTAAAATGGCGGAGAAAATGTCTCCAAAACCAAAAGGCAAAAAAGTAAGAGGCTAACCGCTTCATTTCAATTTAAAAAATAAGCTTGTGAGAATCGTTCTTCAAGCTTATTTTTGTTTTATCAAAACCGTAAAATTCATACGATGAAATCATTTTCTCCAGCCGTGCTTCTTTTCTTCTTTTCAACAGTAGCATTTTCACAAAGCGCGAATTATTGGCAACAACATGTTGATTACAAAATGGATGTCACGATCAATGCCGAAGCTTACCAATACAAAGGAAATCAGAAATTAATTTACACCAACAATTCTCCAGACACATTAAAGCGCGTCTTTTACCATTTGTATAATAACGCCTTTCAACCCGGCAGTGAAATGGATGTGCGCTCGATGTCGATTGCGGATCCGGACCGAAGAATGGTAACGAAAACCAAAGTCGACGGTAAAGAAACCAAAGAGGGCCGAATTAATAAGTTGAAGCCGAATGAAATCGGGTATCTCAACGTGTCAAATTTCAAACAAGATGGCACTTTGGCGGTAGTAAAAGAAGTGGGGACAATCCTAGAAGTGACTCTGGCCAAGCCAATATTGCCTGGCAAAAAGTCGACTTTCACTTTAGATTTCGACGGGCAGTTGCCAATACAAATCCGCCGTTCGGGAAGAAATAATGTCGAAGGCGTCGAATTTTCAATGTCGCAATGGTATCCAAAAATTGCTGAATTCGATTTTGAAGGTTGGCATGCAGATCCTTACATCGCACGAGAGTTTCACGGTGTTTGGGGCGATTTCGATGTCAATATTACAATAGATAAAAATTACACGCTTGGCGGTAGCGGTTACCTGCAAAACAAAAACGAAATTGGTAAAGGCTACGAAGATGCTGGCGTTACCGTTACTTATCCCAAAAAATCAAAAACCTTGACTTGGCATTTCATTGCTCCGAATGTTCATGACTTTACTTTTGCCGCCGATAAGAACTATCTTCATGATATTGTCAAAGGTCCGAATGATGTTGATCTGCATTTCCTTTATAAAAACGACCCGAAAATCACCGCCAACTGGAAAGCTTTGCAGCCTAAAATGGTAACGATCATGGATATATATAACAAAAAAGTTGGTAATTATCCATACAAACAATATTCGTTCATTCAGGGCGGCGATGGCGGAATGGAATATGCGATGTGTACCTTAATGCTCGGCAACGGCACACTTGAAGGCTTGCTAGAAACGGCGGCGCATGAGTTGGCACATTCTTGGTTTCAGCACATTTTAGCTTCAAACGAATCCAAACATCCGTGGATGGACGAAGGTTTTGCGACCTACATTGAATATTTGGCACTCAACGAAATCGCAGCTAAGAAAGAAGACAATCCTTTTAAGGATATTTATCCAGCTTATTACAATCTCGTGGCTTCGGGAAAAGAGCAGCCGCAAACCACGCATGGCGATCGCTATGATGAAAACAGGCCATATTCAATAGCTTCCTATTACAAAGGCTGTTTGTTTCTGACCCAATTGATTTACATCATCGGTAAAGACAATCTCGAAAAAACGGTCAAAAAATATTATTCCGATTTCAAGTTCAAACATCCGACGCCAAACGATATTAAAAGAACCGCCGAACGCGTTTCTGGTGCCAACCTCGACTGGTATCTTACCGATTGGACGCAAACGACGAACACGATCGATTACGGGATCAAGACCGTTGAAAGTGCAACCGATGGCGTTCAAAAAACCGGCGTTTCGCTTGAAAGAATTGGAAGAATGCCAATGCCGATTGACATTTTAGTCGAATATACCGACGGAACCATAGAAACTTTTTACATTCCACTGCGTATGATGAGTTTTGAAAAGGAAAATCCCGACCCAGCCATTAAGAGAACTGTTTTGTCTGATTGGGCTTGGGCAAATCCGAATTATTTTTTCGAAATACCGAAATCAAAAACTGCCATCAAAAAAATTACGATTGACAAAAGCGGCTTGATGGCAGACATTAAAAAAGAGAATAATGTTTATCCTGCAGAACCTAAATCTGAAGTAAAAAAATAAGGAGTAGCCACAATAAACTTTAGACGAAAAAATAAAAAAGCAAAAAGCCCTCACGAATACTATCCTGAGGGCTTTTCAATTTATCCGCTTTATTTACAGCAGTTGCTTCTTCAACTCACGGATATTGCTTTATGTTTTTAAATTTTTGTATCAATGTTACATGGTAAAATTACCACTTACATTATAAAACCTTTTATAGAATTTATAGATTAAATTGTAAAATTAATCAGCCTTTTTAAAACCGCTTTGTACCTTTGACAATACTTACAAACCCAATGAGATTTACTTATCCAAAATCCGAAAAGCTCAAAAGCAAAAAAACCATTGATTTACTTTTCTTAAAAGGCAAATCGGTTTCAAAATTTCCATTGCGTTTGGTATATGTTGCTTTGGAAGAAAATGATGCCATTACAACGGTTGGCGTATCAGTTTCAAAAAAGTATTTCAAACACGCGGTCGATCGGAATTACTACAAACGAGTGCTGCGCGAAACCTATCGTTTAAACAAACACTTGTTGTTGGACGCCGTCGAAAAACCTTATGGTTTCATGCTTTTTTATCAATCTAAAGAACGGTTGCCGTATCAGGAGATTCATCAGAAAACGGTACAATTGTTTGAGAAATTTTCAGTTCAGCTAAAATCAAAACCCGAAGAATGATTGTTTGCAGGCAACTTCTATGACAACGAATTCTTAATTCTTATTGTTTTTAGTCGGTAATCTTATATATTTGACACCGCTTCGAAGTACCGAAAACCTAAATTTCAGTAAAACCCACTGCCATGCATCCAGCTCTTAAAAAGAAATACATTATTCCAGCGGTCGCCAGTACTTTTTTGTTTGTTGGCGTCAGTTTTAAAGAGGATTTTTTCGAAGTAGCGAAACAGATTGAAATCTTCACCACACTATTTAAAGCCGTCAATGCCAACTATGTTGACGAAATCAATCCAGGCGATTTGATGGATAAAGCGATCAAAAGCATGCTTGCCGATTTAGATCCGTATACCAATTACTTTAACGAACAAGACGTCGTAAAATTTAAGATCAATAATACTGGAGAATATACCGAAATCGGCGCCTTGATGATCCGAAAAGAAGACAAACTGATCATTAGAGAACCGTATAAAAATTTTCCTGCTGACAAAGCCGGACTTAAAGCTGGAGACGAGATTATCCAAATCGGCGATGTTGATCTTAAGGATTTCAAGGAAGATGCTTCACAACTATTGAAAGGCGGCAAGAACACTAAAATAACTGTAAAATATATTCGTCAAGGCAAAATGGCAACTGCCGATATTATCTTAGGCGAAGTTGAAGTCAAAGCCGTTCCATTCTTCGGAAAAATCGACGACAAAACCGGCTATATTGTGCTGACGCAATTTACAGCCAAAGCGGCCTTGGAAACGAAAGAAGCACTTGATCAACTTAAAAAAGATGGCGCGGAAAAAATTGTTTTAGACCTGCGCGGCAATCCGGGTGGTTTGCTCAACGAAGCGGTAACGATTTGCAATTTGTTTGTGCCGAAAAATGAAGTCATCGTAACCACAAAATCGAAAATCGAGAAACACAACAATTCCTATAAAACCAACCGCGAACCGATTGATACCGAAATTCCATTGGCCATTATCGTCGATAGCAAGAGTGCTTCGGCTTCAGAAATTGTTTCCGGCGCCTTGCAGGATTTAGACCGCGCGGTAATTATCGGATCCAGAAGTTTTGGAAAAGGACTCGTGCAGCGACCGGTAGATTTAACGTACGGAACGCAAATTAAAATTACGATCTCAAGATATTATACACCGTCGGGAAGATGCATACAGGCACTTGATTATTTGCATAAAGACAAAGACGGTAAAGCGGTGCGAACGGCTTCAGAAAACTACAACGCGTTCAAAACCAAAAACGGTAGAACCGTATATGACGGCGGTGGTATCCTTCCGGATGTCGTGATGGATGAGACGAAATTGAGTCCGATTGTAGAGAAGCTCGTTAAGAATGAAGGTGTTTTCAATTTTGTAACGGACTATTATTACAAGCATCCTAACCTGGGCAATACGATCCCGACAGTTACCGATGCAGATTTTACGGATTTTAAAGCGTTTTTGAAGAAACAAAACTTTAATTTTGACTCGGAATCAGAAATGGCGTTAAAGAATACTTTGGCTGCGGCTAAACTCGAAAAAATTGACGGCGCGATTACTGCAGAATACCAACAATTGATGGCGGCAATCCAACGCTCGGAAGAAACGGAATTGAATCGCAACCAAAAGGAAATCAAGAATTTGATCTTAGACGAGATCATCAAAAGATACCAATACAAAGAAGGTCTGTATCAATATTACATCAAAAACAATTCAGAAGTTAAAAAAGCCGTATCCATACTCAGCAACGCTTCTGAATACAACAAAATATTAAAAAAATAATGATTCGATTTTTTAGGTTTTTGCCGTTATTGCTTTGTGGTTTTTTGTATGCGCAAGAGGAAGTCGTTCAATCGGTTTATTTTGATTTCGACAAATTTCATCTCGACGAAAAGCAAGGCAACGCTGTGGTTGATTTCATCAAAAATACCGATTCAACCCGCATCGAATCAATTCAGATTTTTGGCTATACTGATGATGTTGGGAAAGAGGCTTATAATTTTAAATTATCAACCAACCGCGCCAATTCGATCAAGGACAAACTCGTGCAAAGCGGCATCAAAAACAAAATCATTGTTACCATTGAAGGCAAAGGACGCATTTTAATTGACGATGACGTCGTTGAGAATCTTCCAGAGAAAAGATCAAAAAACCGCCGCGTCGATTTGGTGCTGAATTTAAAAGAGCTGCCAAAAATTGAAATCCCGGGTTTCTACACGACGATTCAAAAGAAGCATATTATTGGCGACCATATTTATCTCGAGAATTTACTATTCGAACGTGGTAGCAGCAAACTTACATTCGAAGCCAAAACCCAACTCGATAAAATCGCAAAACTTTTATTGAAATACCGCAAATTGGAATTCGAAATTCAAGGTCATGTTTGCTGTACGCCGCCGTATCAAAAAGAAGCCATCGACCGCGAAACCAGAAAAAGAAATCTTTCTTCGAATCGTGCGGAATCTGTTTATAAGTATCTAACATTCAAAAAAATTGCTAAGACAAGAATGACTTTTAAAGGCTATGGGAATTCGGTTCCTTTAGGTAAAGGTTCGGAATATGACCGCCGTGTAGAGCTCGTGATCACCAAAATATAATTATGCCTTTTTCATTCGAACGTGTGGAATGTCATCTTCCAAATACGTGTCGCTGCTTACAACGAAACCGTGACTTTCATAAAATTTTTGAAGATACAACTGTGCCGAAATCGTAATTTTTGTGGATTTGAAATGTTCTTCGATACCAGCAATCGCTTGCTGCATTAATTCATGACCCCATTTTTTATCACGGTATTGCGTTGCTACAACGACCCTTCCAATTGAGGCTTCTTCAAAATAATCACCCGATTCAAAGAGTCGCGCGTAAGCCACAATTTTCGAATCATATTCACCGATCAGATGCAAGGCTTTTCGATCTTTGCCGTCAATGTCTTGATAAACGCAGTTTTGCTCCACGATAAAGACCTCGCTACGCAATTGTAGTAAATCATATAGTTCATTCGTAGAAAGTGCGTTAAATCGCTTTATTGTCCATATTAAATTCATAGTTTCTTTTTATTTTCTTTCAGTGGGAATTCGATCGACTTAATAATGGATTCCAATTCAAACATCAAATCCCTTTTCTCTTTCGACGGATCGTAGCAAAATCCTTCAAGGACCAAAACCCTTCTATTAACCCGATCGATGATGCTAAAATTAATAAAAGGTCCAGACATATAATCATTCTTGAGTTCCCAGGTGCCTTTGGTTTCATAAGCTTCCTTTCCTACGATATTGACGTGGAATAAATACGGCGCATACGAATCCTCGGTAACCATTTGCGTGTTTCTCGCCTTGCCGTGAATGTATAAATTCCCAATAGAATCCCGCGTTTTTATGATGCTGCTGAGTATATTGCCGCTGTCTTTGAGACGATTTAACGGAATTTGATAAATCAATAGGCTGGTGTTGCCACTCGTGATTTCCTTTTTGAGCCAAATGAACTTCCGGCGCTCCACTACATAATTATAACCTTTTGGAATGTGCAGGTCGATTTTGAATTTTCGTCTTATTTTTTTAGTACTTATTCTTGATGTGTCAATAATGCGTTGGTTTTCTTCAATTTCAGTCCTGCGCATTTTTTCGATTATTGTTGTCGCATTAGCTTCAATTTGCTCGATAATGCCCGCAGTAGTTTTCGCTGAAATATGAAACACGTTTTGCGGCCTCGCATATTCATTTTCGACCATTTCAAATTTATTTTCGGATTCCTTTTTTATTACGATAATGTTCCGAGAATTGGTCGTAAATCCTTCTAATAATTTGATCGGATATTGGTTGATCGTGAAAAGCGGTTCTTCCTGCGGCAAGCCAATAACGGGCGAAGCAAATTTATTTCGGATGCTGTCGCCGACTTCGCCATTCCACAGCTGATCGTCGATGATGACGGAAATCGTATTGATTTTCCCCGAAGTCTTCTCAAATTCAGTGTTTTGCTTTTTGATGCAGGAATAGAAAAATCCTGAAAAAATAAGCATAAAAAAAAGGGCTCTTTTCATAATTTGAAATAAGCCCTAAATTTATATAGATTTTTTAGATTAACCGTTTATTTTGAGTTTCATTCCTGGTCTCAAAGAATTTCCGTTGATACCATTCCATTTTTTAATGTCTGAAACGGTCACGCCTGGATATTTTTTGGCAATACTGAAAAGGGAATCTCCTTTTTGAACATAGTAATGATCGTCTTTGGTGTGTTTAGACGTTTTGTCTTTCTTGGTACTTTTTTCAGCTACTGCTTGGGTGTTGTCAACCATTAGCTTTTTGGCAACGATGAGTTTATCACCCAATTGGATGTTATCATCCGACAAATCATTCCACATTCTAATATCCGATACCGCCACATTGTTCTTTTTGGCGATGGATCCTAAATTATCACCACGCTGAACGGTATATTCAATACTTCTTATTTCCGTTTTCGGTGCAGACTCCGTTACTTCTCCGTTGTTGATTGTGATATCGGCAACCTTAAGTTTGCGCTCCAACTGGATGCTATTGCCATCGAGGTCGTTCCATTTTTTCAGATCTTCAACCGAAACATTGTACTTTTTGGCAATGGTCGAAAGATTATCGCCTTTCTCAACGGTGTAAAAGTCGTCAGCTGCATCAGCGTCTTTCTTAGATTTTTCACTGTTAGCAATAGCTTCAGATTTCAACATTTTCTTAACGGTAGTTACAACCCTTTCATTCGTGATGATTTTCAAATTTTTACCCAATGGCACGTTGTTGCTTTTAAGCTTGTTCCATTTTTTGATATCGCTCATTGCAACACCGTATTGATCCGCAATTTCACCAAGACTATCGCCTTTTCTGACTTTGTGCGTTTTGGTTACATCTTTAAATGAAACCACGCGTTCCTCTTTGTACACTTTTGAGTCTTTTGCTGATACTTCCGCCACAGCATTGTTAGCATTGTTGGCCGCTCTAGTGTTTGGAACAATTGAAATCGTATCGACTTTAGTTTTCTTCACACGCGCAGCAACTCTTTCGCTTGTAATAATCTTTAAGTTTCTACCAAGCGGCGCTTTGTTGCTCTTCAGTTTATTCCATCTTTTGATATCCGACAGCGATACATCATAGCGATTTGCAATTTCACTCAGATTATCACCGCGTCGCACTTTATGAAATTTGGTTTTGGAAACAACATAACTTTCTGATGTACTCGAAGAATCTCTTGAAGCCCACGCTTGTTGAAAACGCGAAAATGGTTTCTCACGCTGTTCCGCTTCATGGCTGATATAGGCGTAGATTTTATCTTCATTAGAAGTGAATACCGCAATTTTTTCCGATGGCAACACCAAAAAATGTTTGGTATCGAAATAAGCCGGTACGACATTCATTTTAAACTGTGGATTCAATAATTGCAGTTGCGCTACTGGAATGTCGAGCAAATCCGAAATCTGTTTGAAAGACATTTGCTTTTTAATCATGATCGTATCGGTCGCAAAGTGCTTTACGATCGCGCGGTTTGGACGGATTCCGTGTTCTTTATGGTATTCATAAATGTACATGGTCGCCAGAAATGCCGGTACATAACCTTGTGTTTCTTGTGGAAGGTATTTTCTGATATTCCAAAAGTTTTGCTGACCACCTGAACGTCTGATTGCTTTCGCAACATTTCCTGGACCTGAATTGTAAGATGCTAAAACCAAATCCCAATCGCCAAAAATCTTATACATATTGGTCATGTATTGTGCCGCGGCAGCACTCGCTTTTAATGGGTCACTTCTGTCATCAACGTATGAATCGATATTCAGATTGTATTGTTTGCCGGTTTGGTACATAAACTGCCAAAGTCCGGTGGCGCCTACTCTTGAAACCGCTTTTGGATTTAAAGCCGATTCAACAACCGCCAAATATTTGATTTCTAAAGGCACATTTTGTTTGGCTAAAGCTTCTTCAAAAAGCGGGAAATAATATTCAGAAACCGCCATCAATCTTTCGTAGGCTTTCTTTCTGTTTCTCAAAAAAGATTTGATGATATTCTCAAGACCCTGGTTGTATTCGATGTTGAATGGAGATTTAGAATCCATTTCTTTCAGTCGGGCTTTTAACAATTCCGTTGGCAATTCGTAATCTACCTTTTGGTCTAGATTGATCGTTTTGATATCGCTTTCAAGATCGTTATACAAATCCAAACTAGTCAGCTCTTTCATCCAAAGGCTGTCTACGCAAGAAGCAATGTTGTCTTTGATAAACGTCTTTTTGATGGAGTCGAGATACGAAATATTGCTTTGGGGTTTGTTGCTAAAGTCTTGGGCAAAAGCGTGCACCGCAAAAAGTAGTAGCGCCGCTGATGTGATTTTTTTTAATTTCATACTTTATATTTTTTGGTTTTTCTGTAGGTAGAAAACACTGATTTTGTTCCTATTTTAGAATGCGAATAAAATTGAATTTTCAAATGATTAACAATTTCAAATGGCTATTTTTCAAACCATTGCACCGGGCAAAAATAATAATCTTATAACAAATATAGCTAATCTTATAACTTAAACTTGTGCTAAATATTGTAAAATGTTGTTTTTGGTCGTGTTAATTGTGATTTTAATCGAGGATCGCAGCAATTCCAGGAAGCGTTCTGCCTTCAAGCATTTCTAGCATCGCACCGCCGCCGGTCGACACGTAACTCATTTTTTTCTCTAGTTCGAATTGTTTCACCGCCGCAACCGAATCACCACCACCAACGAGTGAAAAAGCACCTTTCGATGTTGCTTCTGCAATATAATTTCCAAGCTCAATCGTTCCGTTAGCAAACTTTGGCAATTCGAAAACGCCTAATGGTCCGTTCCATAAAATAGTTTTTGATGCTAGTATCACTTGTTTAAAATTCTCGAGTGATTTAGGACCAGCATCCAATCCTTGCCAGCCATCAGGAATAGCATTCACATCTACAATCTGTGTTTTGGCATCATTTGAAAAAGCATCGGCTGCAACCACATCGACCGGAATGTGAATCTGTACATTTTTTTCTTTCGCCAATCGCAAAATCTCTAAAGCCAATTCCTGTTTGTCGTCTTCACAGATAGAATCTCCTATTTTTCCGCCCAACGCTTTAACGAATGTAAAAGTCATTCCGCCGCCGATGATCATGTGGTCGACTTTATCTAATATATTTTCTATTACCGTAATTTTCGACGACACTTTAGAACCGCCCAAAACAGCTGTTACGGGTTTTTCACTATTTCTTAAAACCTTGTTCAAGCTATCGATTTCTGTTGCCAATAAAGTTCCAAAGCATTTATCATTCGGGAAAAATTGTGCAATGATTGTTGTTGATGCGTGTGCACGGTGTGCTGTACCAAATGCATCATTCACATAAATATCGCCGAGCGAAGCCAACTCTTTTGCAAACGCGACATCACCGGCTTCTTCTTCTGCATGAAAACGCAGATTTTCAAGTAGCAACACTTCTCCCGGCTGCAAACTTTCTGCGGCATTTTTAGCTGCATCACCTACGCAATCTTCGGCAAACTTCACTTGAACACCAATAACTTCGCTGGCTGTTTTGAGAATGTGCTTTAACGAATATTTCGCTTCATTCCCTTTTGGTCTGCCAAGGTGCGACATTAAGATTACGCTTCCGCCATCTGCTAAAATTGTATCGATCGTTGGTTTGGCGGCTTCGATTCTTGTTGCATCAGTCACGTTAAAGTTTTCGTCCAATGGCACATTGAAATCTACACGGATTAAAGCTTTTTTATTTTTAAAATTGAAGTCTGCCAGTGTTTTCATGGTATGTTATGTTTATAAAATATGGCGCAAATATACAACTTAAATTTTTTGGGGAAAATCATAGCGATCCAACAGCGGTTCAATAAACTTTGGCTCTTACCAACTTTCTGTTATATTTGCTCATGCTATTTTCACAAATTTTAGGACAAGATTACATCAAAAACCATTTGACAACCAGTGCGCTCGCGGGGCGGATTCCACATGCGCAATTGTTTGTCGGACCGGAAGGCAGTGGCACTTTAGCAATGGCGGTCGCCTACGCGCAGTTTATTTTGTGTAATAATGTCGGTGCTGAAAATGCTGGCGGTAATGAATCTTGCAATTTAAAGTTCAATTCATTTTCACATCCGGACTTGCATTTTATTTATCCGACCGTAACGACTGAAGATGTAAAGACCAAACCAAAAAGTCTTGATTTTATTGCGGATTGGCGTACATTCTTAACTGAAAACTCTTATGGAAGTTTGTTCGATTGGTACCAGATTTTGGGTGTGCAGAACAAACAGGGCGAAATTCGGGTCGAAGATGCTCAGGAAATTCTCAAATCGCTCGCACTCAAATCCTATGAAGGTGGTTATAAAATCACGATCATTTGGATGGCGGAAAAAATGAACATTGCAGCCTCAAACAAACTATTAAAACTGCTCGAAGAACCTTCCGATAAAACGCTTTTTATCTTAATTGCCGAAAACGAAGAAGACATTATCCAAACGATTCGATCGCGTTGTCAGTTGCTTCAATTTAATAAATTGCCTGAAAAAGTCATTGCGGAAGCTTTGATGTCGCGGTTGCAAGTCGACCCAAGAACCGCTTCCCGACTTGCACACCAATCACAAGGAAATTTCAACAAAGCCGTACAGCTTTTGCAGGAAACCGGCGAAGACATTGTTTTTGAAAAATGGTTTGTCGATTGGGTCCGCGCTGCTTTCCGTGCCAAAGGCAACGCTGCTGCAATTCAGGATTTGATTCTTTGGAGCGAGCAGATTGCGGGTTTGGGACGGGAGACACAAAAAAAATTCCTGAGCTATTGCATCGATTTGTTTCGCCAGGCGTTGCTGCTCAATTATCAGACGACGAGTTTGGTGTATATGGAGCCAAAAATTGAGAAGTTTAAGCTCGAAAATTTTGCGCCGTTTGTCAATGGAAATAACATTAATGAAATTTTTAAGGAACTTTCCGATGCGATGTATCACATCGAGCGCAATGGCAATGCAAAAATTGTCCTCACCGATTTATCGATCAAACTCACGCGTTTAATTCATAAAAAATAAACTTATGTTTAATGCAGCTTCCATCTTAATTCTCGCTTTTTTGGCCGTTACTTTCATTCAATCAGGTTATGATAAAGTCATGGATTGGAAAGGCAATGTGTCTTGGCTTAAGGAACATTTTGCTAAAACGCGCTTGAAAAATCAGGTGCCGCTGGCGTTGTTTAATATTTTGATTCTTGAACTCATTTCAGGAATTTTATGTATCGTCGGCGGTATTCAATTGCTCATTAATAACGGCAGAACTTTCGGATTATATGGCGGTATTTTCTCTTGTATTACCTTGATCATGTTGTTGTTCGGGCAGCGTTTGGCAAAAGACTATGACGGTGCGAGAACGATTGTGATTTACTTTATTCCGGCGGTGATGGTTGTGTATTGGTTGAGTTAAGATTGGCAAGTGGATGACGCTGATTCAACAGATCTTCACGGATTTTTTTATGCATTTACCGGCAAACTCGCCTTAAACATTTTTAATTCATCCCAAGTGAATGCATCGCCGTATTGTTCCTTCAGCGGATTTAGTGACGCTTCTTCATAACCTTCAAATGCTTGCGTCAATGCAGTTATCTTATCGGGCGGCAACACATCGGCAACATTGATTGATTTGATCTCGATAAGTTTTGCCAAATGCGTGCAGATGGTTTGCTTGGTCAACTTTCTGATGTTTGCTATTTCTGCAATACTGTTTTTTTCCTGCCACAATTCGTAGGTTGCCAAAAAGGTCGATTTTTTGGGTTCTTTTGTTTTTTTCTCTTTTGACGAAGTGTAGCGTTCCACATCGTATTCGTCTTCAATTAGCGTAACGTTCGTCGATTTGAATTGCATCTGGATCGCATCAACTTTATTGATTTTATAGTTTTTAATAGCAGTAGTATTCAAATTCTCTTTCGAAATTTCGTGTCCAGCAACAATCGCTTGCACAAACGCTTTGGTTTTCATCAGTTGCAAAACCGCTTTGGTTTGTGCTTCTTCTAAAACCAATAATTCTTCGAAAAAGGCTTTTGCTTTTTTGACGCGTTTGACTTCTTCGAGTTTCCAAAGGATTTCATGCACGAGATTGTCGAGCGGCTGAAAGAAATAATCAAATGCGGCTTGTACCCTTTCTGAAATAAATTCGAAATCGAGCGGCTCCGCAGCGAAAAGTTTATCCAACTGATTTGTAAATTTCCTTGCCGGTTCAACCAACGCAGCCATGGTTTCTGTATTTTTTTTAGCCCAAACCAGATGCTTTGACTTTTCTGAAATTTCTGACTTCTCGTTGTAACTGAATTGATGGTTTCGCCATTCCCGAGACAAATCAGACCAATCGAAAGCATTCTTGAGAAAGTGCTGTATGAATTTATGGGTTTCTTTTTTCAAAGCGACGCCCAATTCAGATTCTACTGTTTTATTCGAAGCATATTCCATGACTTCCTCGTCATTTGAAATCCCATTCATTCGCAATGGCGACAGCAACACCAAACCGTTTAATGTCCGCAATCGCGAAAGTGCCACATAAGCTTGACCCGGAAGAAAAACTTGTGATACGTCAACGGCAGCTTTATCGAATGTTAAACCCTGACTCTTATGAACGGTAATGGCCCAGGCTAGTTTCAGCGGATAATGCACAAAAGTGCCGAGCACCTCTTCTTCAATTTCTTTGGTCATTTCGTTGACGGTGTAGCGTATGTTCTGCCACTCGTATTTTTCGACCGCGATCGATTTGTTTTCTTCGGGGAAATTTACCAATATTTCGCCATCCGAAAGCGTTTCGATTACGCCCATTTTTCCGTTGAAATATAGCTTGTTAAACGACAAATCGTTTTTGACGAACATCACTTGTGCGCCAATCTTTAATTGGAGATTCGCGTCGACGGGATAAATTTTTTCGGGAAAATCACCAACAATTTCGGGCTGGTAGGAAACCACTCTGCCTTTCAAATCGATCAAAGACTGCTGGTTGATGGCGTCTGCCTTGGCGTTGTGCGTCGTCAGTGTTATAAATCCCGGATTGGCTTTCAAATCGAAATTGGGCTGCACATGTGCGTTCAGATTTTTAATATCTTGTTGTGAAATCTGATTATTCCTCAAATTGTTCAGAATCGAAATGAACACGTCGTCCGATTGTCGGAATATTTTAGAAAGCTCGATGTATAATGGCGGATTATTTTGAATTACATGCGAATGGAAAAAGAACTTCCCACGGTAATATTTTTTGAGGACTTGCCATTCTTCTTCACGAACTACGGGCGGCAACTGCAGTAAATCGCCAATGAATAAAACTTGTACACCACCAAAGGCGTTTTTGTTTTTGCGTACGGACTGCATCATGAAGTCGATCGCGTCTAGCAAATCCGCGCGCAACATACTGACTTCGTCAATGATTAGCAATTCCATGTTGCGGATGACGGCTTTCTTGAGTCCACTCATTTTGAAATGGCGCACCAAAGTATTTTTCGATTCGAATTTTACAGCATCCGAAAAGTGCGGCGCAATATTGTCGGGAATGAATCCGCCGAAGGGCAATTGAAAAAGGGAATGAATTGTAACGCCTGATGCATTTAAAGCTGCGATTCCTGTTGGCGCGACCACAACGGTATTTTTGTGTGTGGTTTTGATGATTTCGCGCAGTAAGGTTGTTTTTCCCGTTCCTGCTTTTCCGGTCAGAAAGATCGACCGTTGGGTTTGGTTGATGAATTGAAGTGTGTATTTGGCTTCGGCTGTGACTGTTTCCATGTGGCTGATATTGAATGACAAAAATATCGAATAAAATTAAAAACGAGCCAATTGCATGGCGAATTTATTAACCTTTTGAAACCTGCAGCATTTCTAGATCGCCTTTTCCGTTTCCATAAACTTTTATAACGTCGAATGCTTCAAGATCAAAAACCGCTTTGATCCGGTTGACTTTCTCGATGCCGTAACAGTTATTTGTTGCTAAATTTCCGGTAATTTTGTGGTTGACAATTTCGAGTTCCGTTCCGATACATTTCACTTGAAACCGCTGGCTCCATGGTTCAATCCAATCGGCACATGAAGCTGATACGATGCAAACGGTGTGATTGGATTCGAGGTGTTTGAGAAAATGATTAAATGTTCTTTTATTTAAATCCTGTTCGATTTTCGTAACGGCAAAATTTTCAGCTAATGCTTTAAATGTTTCGGTATTCGTGTTTTTAAAAAAATGGGTCAGGAATTTTATTTTTACTTTTTCATTGTTTATTAAGCCGAGCTTCAAACCTAATAAAACCGGCAAAAGCGCTATTATTCCTTTGTAAAAAAAGCCGCTGCCTTTTGCCGATTTGGTAAACTCAATCAGGCTGTCTTTGTTGTAGAGCGTACCGTCAAAATCGAAAAGCGCGAGTGTTTTCATAATGCATTAATTGAAATACAACAGATAACTCATCAAGGCAATCCAAAATAAGATCGTTATTTGGATGAATTTATCTTTCAAAACGATTTCCGTCGGCGAATGCGTTGATTGGTCTACAATCGCTAATTTTAAGTATCTAAAGACCCCGTTGACGACAAAGATGATCGACAGATACAGCCATTTCGAATTGTAATGTTGCAGATTCTCGGGCGCTATACAATAAAAAATATAGCAGACGATCAGCACCGAAGCCAATATGCCAAGAACGATATCGATGAAACCGAGACTATAACCTTCGATATTCCTGCGAACTTCCTTGCCGCTTTGCGTTAGGATCACATCAGTTCGTCTTTTTGCGATTCCCAAAAACAGCGCGAGCAAATAGGTGATCAGTAAAATCCACACGGAAGGCTCGATCTGTGAAACCGCCGCTCCGGCCAATATCCGCAATACAAAACCAATAGCGATGATGTTGAGATCGACAATCGCAATGTGTTTGAGCCATTTTGAATAAAGAAAATTCAGCGCGATGTAACTGCTGATGATCAGGAACAAAGTGAAGTTGATTTGCCAAGCCAAAATCAAAGCGCTCAACATCAGCAACACCTGCAAAACCATCGCATTTTTGATGCTGATTTTGCCTGACGCCAGCGGTCGGTTTGATTTCCGCGGATGCGCTTGATCGGCTTCAATGTCGAAAATATCATTGACGATGTAGATGCTGCTAGCCGCGATCGAAAATGAAACAATCGCTAGAACAACAAGTAGCAGCAAATCTAAATTCCAAAATGCGCCTCCGAAAAAAAGCGGAGCGAAGACAAATACATTCTTGACGTATTGTTCTGGACGGATGAGTTTAAGGTAATGTTTCATTTTTCTTTAAAGCATTGTAGATTAAGAAATGTTGCGTTTCTTCAATACAATTGAAATGCTGGTGAATATATTCGGTTATCGAACTGTGTTTTACTCTGTCCGCGGGCATGAATGCTTCATGATTTAGAAACGATTTTTCGAGAAAAATATAATTCTTTTTGTCTGCCGCTAATCTAATAAACATTTTTTGACTTCTAGCTACTTCGGTTTCTATTAACCAATCTGCAGGCAATTCACTTTGTTGGTTGAAAATGTAATTCGCCATTGGCATATTAGGCGCGACAATGAAATTCTCGCCATACTTCGCGATGAGTTTTTTGAGTTCAACGTACTTTTCAAAATTGTCTTTCGTGGTTTTGATGTATTTGAGTTTTGGGGAAACCGTTACCAATGAGTGATTTAAACTGAAAATTGCGGCTTCTCGATACGGTTTGTAATGGTATGACAAGGCAATCATACAAACCGGCAAGGCGATCCAAAAATAGTATTTGGAGTAAGATTTCAATTCATTACCCATCAAAACCACAAAGGTTGCGATAATTCCCGTCGCAAAGAAAATTGGAAACTGGTAACCGAGACTTATTGATGACGACCACGCAATTCCTAGAATCACGAGTACTGGTGCCAAGGTTTTAATTTTTTTTAAATCGAAAGCAGACGCATAGATCAGTGCAAAGATTGACGCAACAAAACCAACTCTTGAAGCGATTTCGATTTCTTTGAAAAAACACAATGCAATGGCAATTGCAAATGTCAAATATGCCATTCCTTTGAAAATCGGTAATATAGCTGCGGATTTTTGATTTTTGACTTTCAGATAAATGAAAACCACAAGCACAAATCCGCAGATCATCAACATAAATAACTTAATCGAAACGAAAAGGTAATTGTGTAAACCCGTATAGTATAAATCTTGAAGGTGGGTTTCGCCTGTCGTTTGACGAATAAAATTCTCGAACGTAGTTATCGATAAAATCAAACCGATGTAAAGGATAACCCAAAACAACAATTGCATTGCGAAGAGCATTGCGGTCTTGAGGTTGAATTTTAAAGCCATCCAAAAAAGAAATAACAGCGGCACCAAATAGAATGATTGTTTGGTTAGTGCACATAAAATGCAAAATAAAGCAATCGTGAAAAACCGCAACCAATGGAATTCTGATGTTTTGGAAACTAGCCAGAATGCCATCGCTGCGAATAGGAGTCCGTCTGTTGTTGGCCAGGGATATGCAGCAAAATTTAATAGTGAAATGATAAAACCTAGGCAAATCAATCCCCATTTTTCTATTCTAAATTTTGACAGATTGTAGCTATTATCGATCCCTGCAACGACTAAATATACTTGGGAAGCAAATAGTAAATATGATGTTATTCTAATCAAAAAAAATTGTCCAGACTCCGGAAGACAACACATGATTAACGCATTGAAATATAAGGTTACCGGAGGTCCTTTGTAGATAAAATCGCGGTACACTGCTTGTCCGTTGATGATTCTCCACGAAAAACTTGGGATATAACCAGTGTCGAAATTCTCGAGTCCAAATTGCGCTAAAACGACGCAATAAATAGCCAATATACAGCAGAATGAAAATTTGTAAATATTTGACTTATTGAGTCTTAGCATCAATTTTTGAATTTATGCAACTGATTTTACCGCCAGCTAAAAGTAGAAAAAGCCTTCACTAAAAAATTGATGAAGGCTTTGGTATTTCTTTGTAGCGACCGAGATTATTTTTTGTCTTCAGGTTTAGTGCCTTCAGTTTTGTATTTCTCGTTCAACAGTTTTGTGATTTCTTTTGTAATGTCGTATTGGTCTTCTGCATATAAAATAGAGACTGCTTCGCCAGTTCCATAAATATAGTCATAGCCTTTTTCTTTGCCGTAATCCCTGATGAATTTTTTTACGTTTTTAACCAATGAATCCATCTCGTTGCCGCTTTCACGCTGTAGTTCCTGCAACATACTGTCTTGTGCATAACGCAATTCCTGCTCTTTCTTTTGCAATCGGGCGCCATTTTCTTGGGCCCAAGCCTGACCATTTACTTGCGCATTTTTTTGAAAGTTTGCGGCTTCCGCTTTAAATTTTGAAACTTCAGCCTCGAGTTCTCTACCCATAACGTCTGATTTCGACTTGTATCTGGCTCCAATAACTTTGGCTTCGGTGTATTCCTCTAGCAATTTCGAAGTGTCTACATAAGCCGATTTAATTTCTTTTGCTTTGGTTGTAGTATTATTGTTGCAGGCGATAATAGTAAGGGAAAGCATCAGAATGGATATTATTTTTTTCATGTTGGTGGGTTTGATTTGAATTTTCAAAAGTATTAAATTTTGGGTTAAGTTAATTATCATTTTTAATGATGTAGATGTGTGAAGAATATTCGCCAGAGGCTCTACCTTTCCAATTAGATTTGAGTCCGACTAGCGAGGCCTTGACGAAATTCATGCTGCCCGTTTTGTATTTTTCTGAAAGTAACGCGACGTAAAATGCATCAAAAAACATCGGTACTGTTTTTAATAAATATAGGTTTTCTCTTTCAAATAATGCCCTTATCGATTGTTTTGAAAAATGCCATAAATGCCTCGGTACATCATAAGCCGCCCAATGAACGCCATAATATTTGGCATCGAAAGAGTTGAAATTCGGTACTGCGATCAGTATCGTTCCATTTGGTTTAAGCAGTCTTTTAAGATCTTTAATTTGATTTTCAATGTTGGGAATATGCTCTAAAACATGCCACATCGTAATAATATCTACCGAATGATCCGCAATCGAAGCAGTGTTTTTAACCAACTGAATTCCTTTTTTACTAGCAATGCTGTTGGCTTTTTCATTGGGTTCGGTGCCTATTACTTGCCAGCCGTTATATTTTGCAACTGCTAAGAAATCTCCGGTTCCAGTACCAATATCCAACAACAAACCCTTAGATTGCTGAAGTTGATTAATCGATTTCAATTTGTTTTTAAGAGCAATTTGCTTTACAAACTGATAGGCCTTTTCAAACAGCGAACGTGCGCCATCGGTATGCGAGATGTAATCATCACTTTCATAATAAGCGCCCAATTTATCTTCGTCTGGTTGCGGAAAAGTAAACACCAAATCAATTGATGCATCGCGGTATAAAGAGAATTCTTCTTTAGAAACGGAATGGTCTTTAACGATAAGAAAAGGTTTATGCTGAGAAATGTTCATTATTGATTATAATATTCGTCTTTTAATTTTTTTAGATAGTTGACAGCGATATTTTGAAAAAGTGAGCCATCGCGCAAACAGTCTTCGTTCTTCGAATTAATCAATGATATTGCTATGAATTTACGCTGCTGTTCGTTTTGATCGTCACGTGGTTCCAAGTTTATTACTGAATAATTAGCGCTGTTAAAATATTTTTCGAAGTCGGAATTATCGTACACAATAATTTTATAGTCGCTTTTATCAATTACAATCGAATAATTGGTAGTATAGTAATTATCAGATTTAAATTTCATGGATAAGAACTTTTCAATTGGAAGGTTCTTGGTATTGTTTTCGAACAGAAAAGCCGTCAAACCTTCGTTATTGCCTAGTATTTCTTTTCCGTTAGGAACCAAAATGTAATCTGGAATTTGAATTGTAGGCTTCCTAGTCACGCAACCGACTATTAAAAAACAAAGCATAATTGTCATTATTGCTTTGTTGACAGCGGTTTGTATATGTCGTTTCACGTGGAACATTATCTTCCCATATAAATTAACAACACCGAAATATCGCTCGGAGAAACACCACTGATTCTAGAGGCCTGCGATATTGTAACTGGTTTGATGCTGGTCAGCTTCTGTTTGGCTTCAATCGACATTGACTTTATTTTATAATAATCAAAAAACTCCGGGATTTTCACATCCTCCAAACGCGTCAGCTTGTTGGCATTATTGCGTTCCTTTTCGATATAGCCGGAATACTTCACTTGAATTTCAGCCTGCTCGAGAATCTCTTGATCCACACCATTGGCCGCAACATATGATTGCACTAGATCAAGCTTCATCATATCTTCCAAATCGATTTGAGGACGTGAAAATATTTTGAACATTTTATCGGATTGATTGATTAGTGCAGTTTCTTTTCCCGCTAAAATTGGGTTGATCTCGGTTACGGTAACGCTTGTTTCCTTATAGAATGCCACCATTTTCTCGGATTCATTAAACTTATGCTCCATGCGTTTCAACCTGTTTTCCGATGCCAATCCAATTTTATGAGACATTGGAGTCAATCTAAAATCTGCATTATCTTGTCGCAAAAGTGTTCTAAATTCAGCTCTAGATGTAAACATGCGGTAAGGCTCTTCCGTTCCTTTCGTGATTAAATCATCGATCAAAACGCCTATATACGCCTCATCCCGTTTTAGAATAAGTGGTGCTTGCTCTTTAACTTTTAAGGCCGCATTTATGCCAGCCATTAGCCCTTGGGAAGCAGCTTCCTCATAGCCTGTTGTTCCATTAATTTGACCGGCAAAATACAATCCATCAACAAGCTTAGTTTCAAGCGTATGCTTTAATTGCGTAGGCGGAAAATAATCATATTCTATTGCATAGCCGGGACGGAAAAATTTAACCCTTTCAAAACCAGCTACGGCACGTAAAGCTTTGAATTGAATCTCTTCAGGCAATGAAGTCGAAAAGCCATTTACATAAACCTCTACAGTGTTCCAGCCTTCGGGTTCGACAAACAGCTGATGCCGTTCTTTGTCTGCAAAGCGATTAATTTTATCTTCGATGGACGGGCAATAACGCGGTCCAATACTTTTAATTCTTCCATTGAACATTGGCGAACGATCAAAACCCTCTCTCAATATATCATGCACATCTAACGATGTATAGGTCATGTGACACGACTTCTGATGCAGTAGCGGTTTCGTAATGTCGGAATAAGAAAATTTATCCGGCCTTTCGTCACCTTTCTCTTCATTCATTTTCGAATAATCTAAGGATCGCCCATCGACTCTTGGAGGTGTTCCTGTCTTCATCCTACCGGATTCAAAGCCTACCTTAACTAAATCCTCAGTGATTCCGTATGCTGCACTTTCACCGGCCCTTCCTCCCCCAAATTGCTTGTCGCCAATATGCATCAAGCCGTTCAGAAATGTACCATTCGTGAGCACGACTGTTCTTCCTTTAATTTCTATACCGAGTGAAGTTTTGATTCCAACAACTTTATTGCTTTCAATTAACAATCCTTTCGCCATTTCTTGGTAAAAGTCGAGATTAGGCGTTTGCTCTAACATCAATCTCCATTCTTCAGCAAACCGCATTCTGTCACTTTGTACGCGTGGTGACCACATCGCTGGGCCTTTTGATTTGTTGAGCATCTTAAATTGAATCGCTGTCTTGTCAGAGACAATTCCAGAATACCCCCCTAATGCGTCAATCTCTCGAACAATCTGACCTTTGGCTATACCGCCCATTGCTGGATTACAAGACATTTGAGCAATATTCTGCAAACTCATTGTAACCAATAGGGTTTTGCAACCCATGTTGGCCGCGGCTGCGGCAGCTTCTGAACCAGCATGACCAGCACCGACCACAATGACATCATATATATCTTGAAACATTTATTATAACTTATTTTGTTCCACGTGAAACAATTTAATTTTCTCATTTTCTTTCGAACGCATTATAACTTCTTCAGTTGTCAACTTGTCTTTATAACCGCAATAATGAAGTATGCCGTGAACCATGACTCTTTTTAATTCTTCCTCAAATGAAACTTTAAAATCAATTGCATTTTCACGTACTCTCTCTACTGAAATGTAAATATCTCCATGTAGCTCTTTTCCTACCGAATAATCAAAGCTGATAATGTCGGTTAAGGTATCGTGATCAAGATACTGTTGATTAATTTTCAGCAGATAAGAATCGTCGCAGAAAACATAGTTAATCTCGCCTTCCTTCTTCTGCTCTGATTCAATGACTTTGGAAAGCCATCGAGAAAATGCTTTCGGTTTGGACAGCTTAAAATCGGTTTCGTAATTATAACTAATCATTATTTTTAAAATACTGTTGTACCTTCTGATTAAAATTAGAACGCAAAGGTAGGCTTTGTCTGTTAAGAATTTCAACGCTATTCATATATTGTTGCAAACTGGCAGGCAAAACGTTGCTCTTATTGGTAAACTCTTTGGCATTCGTTTCAGATTGCCTTTTCTTGTCTTCACCTTGTTGCTGAATTGCTTTTTGGAGTTTTAATAGTTCGTACTTTAAATTTAACGTTTTCTGCAATGTCTCATTATTGAAGCCCTTGTTCAACAATTGTTTCTCAATTTGTTTCATCTGTTCAATCGCATTTTGACCGTTGCCACCCATTCCCTGTTTGTCCAATTCATTCTGCAAGGCTTCTCGCAATTGCTTCTGTTCTTTGTAGATCTCCACAATGGCTTTTGCATTACCTTCACCGTCTTCACCATTTTCTCCGTCTTGGCTGTTGCCATCACCGCCACCACTTTTACCGTCCTTGCCTGATTTTCCTTCTTCGCCTTGACCTGGCTTCTTTCCTTCTCCAGGCTTATTTCCATCTCCGGGTTTCTTACCGTCGCCAGGTTTTTTTCCATCGCCAGGCTTCTCACCAGGCTTATCACCCTTCTTCATACCATCTTTCATTTTATCTCCCAGTCCTTCCTGCTTCTTTATAATATCAGGCAACTGCATTCCCATACCTTGCCCCTGTCCCGGCTCGGGTTTACCTGCTCCCATACCCGACAAAGACATTTGCATGTTATTTAAAATATCACTTAAAAAATCCGCGAGCTTATTGGCGGCTGAAACAGTGTACTGCTGGTGCGACAATCCCTTTGGAATCTGTGCTTCCACTAAACTTTCCAATGCTTTGTCGATATTGTAATGCACATTACCAATTTCAGTCGTGATATTTTCTGCCATCTTCGGGTTTCGCAAAGACATCGCAAACAAACTGTCGTCAACATGCTTGAATTGCTGTTTCAAGTTCTGCTGGATTTTTAAATTCTTATTGAATGAAGGCGAACCTCTTTTTAAACCTTTAAACTGACCCATTACCTCTTCCTGCGAAAACGAAAAGGCTAGCAAATTATCGAGAATCTGGCGCAGCATTTTAACATCTTCCTCCATTTGCTCCATTTCGGCACCTTCCATGCCCTCTTCCATCTTCATCGACATTTCCTTCATTTTCTTAGCGGCACTTTTCTGCTTCGGCTTCGCTTTATCTTTTTTGTCTTTTTGCAATTCTTCCAATGCCTTTTTTAAATCCTCATCAATGCTTTTCTCCTTTTCTGCATCTTGCGGAATATCTATCGGAGACTTCAATTCTTTGTTCTCCTTTTGCAGCTCTTTCAAATCTTCTTGAATTTTATCAAACTCTTTGTTGATTTCGTCTTGCTTTTCAGTAGAATTCTCCTTTTCATTTCCGGTTAATTTATCCTGCTTTTCAGAAAGTTTATCAAGCTTGTCAGCCAACTGTTCCGCTTTCTTTTCGACATAGTACTTCTTTGTCAGTTCCACCAATTGCTCAAGATTTTTAGTTTGGTTTTTACTGTTTTGTTTGAATTTATCAAGTTTCTCCATTAATTCTTCGTTCTTGATCTTGTCATTCAATTCTTTCAACTCGTCAAGAAGCTTCTGGTTTTTCTCCAAATCCTTGTCGGCTTTCTCGAGTCGCTTTTTCTATTCTTCTTTAAACTCATCCTTCTTATCCGTTTTGAATTTGTCGAGATTCTCCTTCATCTTCTCCGCAAACTCTTTCATCATAGCATCTTGCTGCTTTTGGCGGTTGATGAACTCATTGACTTTCTGCTGGTCTTTAAACTCTAAATTGTCTTTTTCTTTACCAGCTTTTTGCAACTTTTCAATCTCTGATATCTGTTTATCTTGATTCTTTAAAGATTTCTCTAAGCCATTGATACTATTGTTCTGCTGCTGCAACACCTGATCTTCTTTCTCCACATCTGTCACAATTCTATTGGAGAAAATGGGAGATTTGGTGCTTTTGAAATGATGCACAGCGTCATTATCATAAACTTCAAAATAATATTCATACGTAATGCCTTGTTCCACCAGTAAAGTGCTTGGAAACGAAAATACAAACTGATCATATAGGTCCTTTTTCACCGCGATCGTCCCTCTTCTCGCTGTGTTGGGTTTATCCTTCTCATAATAGATAACCTGCAATCTAGACAAACCGTAATCATCGGAAACCTGTCCGATCACATACGTTTTCTCTGTTTTAAGGCTGTCTGGCGCATGATTGATATTAATCGTCGGAAATTGATCTTTAATCACGGAAATCTGATAATTGAGCTTCTCGTAATTCTTAACTTTATCGTTTGATGTCAAGATTTGATAATCCGTATTTTGAAAAATTGACTTCTGTAGTGCGAAAGTATTCGCATTTTTAGAAAATGGCGTTAATGACTTCATGTCCGACCATTCTACATTTTGCGTGGATTGCGTATTGATTTTCCATGATACACTAGTGCCTTCCGGAACAATCGCATTCCCTGAACCTTTAATCGTTTCCGATTTCTTATTCAAATAGGCCGGGAAATTCAAATGCATTTCGAAATTCGCAATCGAAGGAACCGTAATGACTTGGAGTTCATATTCGGATGAAGTCACTGCATTGGCTTCGACGTGAAAGTCAATATTGGCAATCGGTTTTGAGAACTTATATTGAAACTCACCAGGCTTTACTGATTCCATGAAATAGCTCTCCTCTTCGATAAAAATAATGACGTTTTCTGGAACGATTTTTCCTTTGGTGTGCAGCAACAGTGTGAAATCTTTGTTCTGTTCGGTTTGCAAAACGGGATTTACGACGACAAACTCAAACGGCGCCGGCGGTACAAACTGTTCCTTGAAATTAACGACGCGATTAAAACTTTGCGATATAATGCTACTATTGCCCGAAATGTAAAAGAAAGCGAAGAATAAAAGCGGCAACAGCGCCAGCGGTAAATATTTTCTATTCGCATTCAAATTTATCGCGCTTCCAAATGGAATCGGCTGCAATGCATTGGCTTTTTGGTCGATTGATGCTAAAAGTAACTCCGATTGGTTATTATTTGAGGCCAATTGAAGAAAATTTGTGAGCTTGTCGCTGACTTCTGAAAAGTGATTTCCAATAATAATCGAGGCTTCGCTGTAGTCAAGTCCTTTTTGGACTTTAAACAATTTGAAAACCGGAAACACAATATAGCGCACGAGTAGAAACAATTCGACCACAATGAAAAGCCAGAATAATATGGTTCTTCCAACGGGTTTGAGCCACAGAAAATACTCCACAAAAAGCGTAAACATAAAATATAGTAATCCTAGGCCGACAAAAAACAACACACCCCGAATCAGCTCGTTGGTGTAGTATTTCTTGATAAAAGTTTCTAATTTTTCGTAAATTTCATTCGAAGGTTTCAAGGGCGCAAGTTTTTTTATTCTAACCGATAAAAGTACGATTTTATATGAATGACAAAACGTTAAAAAAATTCCAAAGTTTCAATGCTTTGAATCGATGCTAAAAATCTTAAAATTCAACTGTTGAACTTAGTATCTTTGCAGAAATTTTTACAAAATGTCGAAACCAGTTCGCGTGCGTTTTGCACCAAGTCCGACGGGACCTTTACACATTGGCGGTGTTCGTACCGCATTGTTCAATTATCTTTTTGCCAAAAAACACAACGGCGTTTTCTTTCTCAGAATTGAAGATACCGACCAAAATCGCTTCATTCCGAGCGCAGAGCAATATATTTTTGATGCACTCGATTGGCTTGGAATCGCTCCAAGTGAAACAGTCGGTACAAACGAAAAGTTCGGTCCGTATCGGCAGTCCGAAAGAAAAGATATATACAAACAGTATGCAGATCAACTCATTGATTCCGGTCATGCGTATTATGCTTTTGATACCGCCGAAGCCTTAGATTTGAACAGAAAGCAACATGAAGAACAAGGCAAAACATTCATCTACAACTGGCACAACCGTGAAAAGCTCGATACTTCTCTGGTAATTTCAAAAGAGGAAACACAGAAACGACTTGCCAACGGTGAAGATTATGTAGTTCGTTTCAAAACACCGGTCGATGAAACTTTGCACTTGCAAGACATCATCCGCGGCGACATAAAGTTTGAAACCAATCTTCTTGACGATAAAGTGTTGTTCAAAAGCGACGGCATGCCCACCTATCATTTGGCGAATATCGTTGACGATCATTTGATGGAAACTTCACATGTGATTCGCGGTGAAGAATGGCTGCCATCAATGC
>JANPJB010000006.1:0-16204 GCA_031425295.1 Flavobacterium sp.
GTTATTGTTTATGAACCCAACGCTTTTTTAACTTGGTCAGCAGCTTCTTGAAACTCTACTGCAGATAAGATTGGCATGCCTGAATTATCGATCAATTCTTTAGCGATCTCGGCATTTGTTCCTTGCAAACGCACAATGATCGGCACCTTGATGGCGTCGCCCATGTTTTTGTATGCATCTACAACACCTTGTGCTACACGATCGCAACGTACGATTCCACCAAAAATATTAATTAAGATCGCTTTTACGTTTGGATCTTTTAAGATGATTCTGAAAGCCAATTCTACCCGTTTAGCATCGGCGGTTCCACCAACATCTAGGAAGTTTGCCGGTTCAAAACCTGCATATTTAATCAAATCCATCGTGGCCATCGCCAAACCTGCACCGTTGACCATGCAACCTACAGTTCCGTCAAGATCGACGTAGTTCAAACCAGCCGCTTTCGCTTCCACTTCAATTGGATTTTCCTCACGAACATCACGCATTTCAGCATATTTCGGATGACGGTATAAAGCGTTATCGTCCAAATTTACTTTGGCATCAACAGCGATGATTTTATTATCAGACGTTTTCAAAACCGGATTGATTTCAAACATCGTCGCGTCACAGCCTACATACGCATTGTATAAAGCCGGAACGAATTGGGTCATTTCTTTAAAAGCCGTGCCAGACAACCCAAGATTGAAAGCGATTCTTCTCGCCTGAAAACCTTGCAGTCCGACCGCCGGATCAATTTCCTCCGAGAAAATCAAATGTGGTGTATGTTCGGCAACTTCTTCAATATCCATTCCGCCTTCCGTAGAATACATGATCATGTTGCGACCTCTACCTCTATTCAGTAAAACCGACATGTAGAATTCAGAAGTTTCACTTTCACCAGGATAATACACATCTTCGGCAATCAAAACCTTGTGCACTTTTTTACCTTCAGCAGAAGTTTGCGGCGTAATAAGCTGCATCCCGATGATCTGTTCTGCGAGCTCTTCCACTTGTTGTAAGTTTTTTGCGAGCTTCACTCCACCACCTTTTCCGCGGCCACCTGCGTGCACTTGTGCTTTAATCACATGCCATCCGGTCCCGGTTTCTGCTGTCAGTTGTTTCGCCATCGCCACAGCTTCCTGAGGATTATTGGCTACATAACCACGTTGCACCTTAACACCATAACTGGCTAATATTTCTTTTCCTTGGTATTCGTGTATGTCCATATTGAAGGTTTTTGACTTTTTAAAAGTGTCACAAAAATAATAAAAATCATCAAACTATTGACAGCGATTTTGAGTTTTATTTGATGTTTTTTTAGGAGCTGTTTGCTTACGCCTATTCGCCCTTTTAGGAGCTCGGGTCCCGCTATTCGCTATATCTTTTCCGCCGAACAACGGCGAAAAAGGATGCCGCTGCTATCGGGGCTAAAAACGTGTATCCAAACAAGAATTTTCATTGGAAAATTAACAGATTCACAACCAATAAATCCCTAACTTTAAAAGGCAAAATTGTAACCGACAACATCATGAAAACAATCAAATCCCTATTGTGTTTGTTGGCAATGACAGCCCTAAGTTGCGCCGACACTGAAAAGGAAACCGCCGAACCCTTACACAAACAAAATATTAATATTATTCGGGATACTGGTGACAGCAGTGTGCTTTTGAAAGGCACTTGGACTTGGGTGCAAACCACCGGTGGATTCGCCGGAGTCACTGAAACACCTGCTTCAACAGGAACGACAAAAGAAGTCGTTTTTTATGGAACCAATTCTTATCGGTTTTCCGTCAATGGCGTCACAACATCTCACGGAACTTATACGATTGCGCAGGCGTTTTGCATCCATACCCAAACATTCAAACCCGAAATTCATTTTACCAATGCGTTGATTATGAATCTGATGGTCGAAAATATCTCCTTTACAAGCCTTGAACTTTCGGAAGATGTCGCCGATGGTTTTCTATACCGTTACGTCAAAAACCAACCTTAAGTACGCATCCATTTTTTGCGATAGACTTTCCTACCGGACGAAACTTCAATGATGTAAAGGTCTTTTTTCAAACCCGAAACATCAACCATGTAAGTATTTTCAACAGATTTTGGGGTTTGAAAAACGACACGCCCCGAAAAATCTAAAATCAAGATTGTCTTCCTATCCGATTTTTTGCCCGCCACAGAAATGAGTATGTGATCATTGTCCGCATTCGGATATACCGTAATCCCGTGCTTATTTCCAGCCATTAGATCAAGACCTATGGGCGCTTCGGTATCCACAGAATCAATAGCCTCCATTTTCAAACGCGACATTTTCTGCGCCTGAACGGAAGACATTGCCAACAATAAAAAGATTGTTATTTTTCTCATGATTACAATACGATGACGCAAATAAACGATTTTTATTGCCTTTCATCGATAAAAAACGAACTTTAACACAGTTTACTTTTCGCTTCCATTACGAAAACGATGTAGATTGAAAAGTCTTGATTTCTTTGCTATTCTGAATCCGGAATGATAGCTTTGCTAAAAAAGAATGCTCATGCAACCCAAAGAACTAGTAGCCTTAGCAGAAGAATTCGGTTGTCCATTATATGTTTACGATGCCGAAAAAATTAAAACACAGTACCAACGTTTGACGAACGCTTTCGCAAAAGTGGAACGGCTCCGCATTAATTACGCTGCTAAAGCGCTTTCGAATATTGCGATACTGCAATACATCAAAAGCATTGGTGCAAGCCTCGACACGGTTTCGATTCAGGAAGTTCAACTTGGTTTGCACGCTGGATTCAAACCCGAAGACATCATCTATACTCCGAACGGCGTTTCCCAACAAGAACTCGAAGAAGCCGCCGCGTTAGGGGTTCAAATTAACATCGACAACCTTTCGGTGCTCGAACATTTCGGAACGAAACATCCCAAAATTCCGGTCTGCATCCGCATCAATCCACACGTGATGGCGGGCGGAAATACGAATATTTCGGTTGGTCACATCGACAGTAAATTCGGAATTTCGATTCACCAGATGCCGCACATATTGCGAATTGTGGAAAATACGGGCATGCACATTAACGGCATTCACATGCATACGGGTTCTGACATTCTCGATATTGAAGTGTTCTTATATGCTTCAGAAATTCTGTTCGAAGCGGCAATGCATTTCAAAACTTTGGATTTTCTAGATTTCGGAAGCGGATTCAAAGTGCCGTACAAAAAGGGCGACATCGAAACGAATATCGAGGAATTCGGGCGCAAACTTTCAAAACGTTTCAACGCGTTTGAAAAAGAATACGGACGACCATTGACATTAGCTTTCGAACCAGGAAAATTCTTGGTTAGCGAAGCCGGTTTCTTTTTGGCTAAGGTGAATGTCGTCAAACAAACTACATCAACCGTTTTTGCAGGCATCGACAGCGGATTCAATCATTTGATTCGCCCAATGCTGTACGGATCGCAGCACCACATTGAAAATATCTCGAATCCCAAAGGCAAAGAACGTTTCTACAGCGTTGTCGGTTACATCTGCGAAACCGATACGTTTGCAAACAACCGCCGGATTGCAGAAATTCATGAAGGTGATATTTTGTGTTTTAGGAATGCGGGTGCGTACTGCTTTTCGATGGCATCAAACTATAATTCACGATACAAACCCGCCGAAGTTTTATGGAAAGATGGGAAAGGTATTCTGATCCGGGAGCACGAGCGTTTTGAGGATTTACTGAAAAATCAGATTTTATTAGGTTGATTCTAGCAAAGCAATAGCTAAACTTCGACTTGAGAAAAAATAGTATCTGCATCGGGAAACACAAAGTTATCTTCGGAAAAATCCAAAACTTCCGCTACCGGAATATATTTTACGGTTTCATCAACGCCTTTGAGCATCAGAAGCTCGGTGGTATATTTTCGGCTATTGGCGAGAATCAATCCGTCTTTGGAAAGTCGAAAAAAATATTTCCCGCCGGCATTCTTCACTTTTGTGAAAGCAAACAACCCCAAATTATCTTTAAACCAAGTAATCATCTGTTCACAATCGGACTTGTGTTTGTAACTGATGCTCGTAAAAACAGTCTTGCCTTTCCTTGAAGCAAATACAAATTTATAATCCCCGTTGTCGCGTTTGTTGATGACGAATGTTCCCAAGCTTGATTTTTATTTTTGAAAGTTCAAATCTAAACAAAACTTCATCTGAAACCCTTAAAAGATATCAACACTAGCAATGCTTTACGATTGAAAACGATAAGGCAATCATTTTTAGAAAGTTAACACTGGCCGCTGTGAGCCATGATATTAAAATCATTATTTTTATCGTTTAAATTAGAAATGCTATGAAAGTAAAATTACCACTGATTCTTATACTGCTCTTTCATTTTTCGTCATTTGCACAACCTTCTTGGCAAGAAATACTAGCGGATCCTACTGGCCAAGGTGGTCGCTTTGATGATGTTTTCTTCCTGAACGAAAATTTGGGTTGGGCCGCCGGAAATGGTGGTTATGTATTAAAAACTACAGATGGCGGAACGCAATGGAATTTACAACTGCAACTTGATGATGTTTACATTAGAAACATTGAATTTCTTACTGAAGATATAGGATTTTTAGGAACACTAAATGGAACATTCTACAAAACAAATGATGGCGGAACTACTTGGAATCCGGTGCAGGATATTATTCCTAATGATCCCAATTTTCCGAATGAACCCAATGATGTTTTCTGTGGGCTAAGCGCTGCAGGAAAAACTACCATTTACGGTTGTGGCACTTATTATGGTCCAGCGTATGTCATCAAGTCAACCGATAGCGGCGAAACTTGGCAATACATCGATATGAGCGCTTATGCGGAAAAATTAGTAGAAGTTTTATTTGTCGATGAAAATGAAGGTTATGCATCTGGCGGTAGTGAAAATGGCGGCGTTATCTTAAAAACGACTGATGGTGGTTTGACCTGGTTTGAAATTTACCAAACCGGACTGCAAGGCGAATGGGTCTGGAAATTGCAACGGTTGTTTTCGAATACCGAGGTGATGTTTGCTTCCGTCGAGTCGTTTTCGCCGCGCAATGGCAAACTCCTTAAATCAATAGATGGTGGAACCAATTGGGTTTCAAAAGAAGTACCCGACACGGATATTCAAGCCGTTGGTTTTATTACGGAAGATCACGGCTGGATGGGCGGTCATCACACGGGTTTTCTAGAAACCTTCGATGCAGGCACCACATGGATCGATACTAATTTTGGAGGAAACCTTAATCGCATTCAAGTTTTTAATGAAAATTTGGTGTATTGCGCCGGTAGCGGGATTTATAAATTTTCCGACGAAAATCTAAGCACTCCGATTTTCAATGGCAGTGCGGAAAGGGAAAAACTCGAAGTGCATATCATTCCAAATCCAATAGAAAACCTTTTAGAATTCGATGTAACTTTCAAAAGCGCCGATCATATTATGCTGAGATTGTTTGATGCGAATGGAAGGTGGGTCACTGCGTTTAAAACCGAGAAGATCTACAGCGCCGGAAAACACCATTATAGTTTTCCTTTTCCTTATCAAGCCGGCATCTATTATCTAAGTCTGCATAATGACTCGGGCGAACAATCGGAGAAGATTATTAAGAACTAATTATTGTTTGGCGAATTTCAATGTTTGGATTTTTCCATTTTGATTGATTTCGAGAAAATAAACTCCAGCTTCAAAAGCAGCGACATCAATAACCGAAGCAGATTGGTTTTGGTCTTCCCTTTTGAACATTAATTGCCCTAAATTATTGTAAATTTTGATGTGTGAATTCGAAATATTACCCGAAAGCGTAATCGCATTCGAAGCCGGATTTGGATACAAAGCTACATCCGCAATTTTCACTTGATTGCTTGATAAAGGCGTGCAAGTTCCCGCTGCATCAAACGGGTTGAACCAACGCAAGGCGTCTTGCAGGATTGCATTGTCTTCATTACTTTCTACATCACGGCACAACCACGCACTCAAAGCTCCGGTCGGTTGACATTTTGGGGTCAACGCAAATCCTTCGATGTTTTCATTATCACCGGTCGGCGTGGTTATAGTGAACTCGTTTGAATCGATAAATTTTCGCTCGCCAGACACCATCGATGTTGATAAATTAGTCACTTCCAAAGTGTTGTTCCCAGCAATATTGTGTAAGATATACAGCAATCCGGTACTTCTGTCGAACGCCAAATCGCAACTCTCTTCCTGATTCGTTTTGTATTTTCCGACATACGCAAAATCGTTGTTCGAATTCGGATTCACATCAAAAACCCACACATAACCGCCGTCTTGGTGCGCTACAAAAAACAATCCGCCCAATCCTTTTACGGAAGTATACAGCTGCCCAGTTTGTTGACTCACAAAGCCTATCGAACTTAAAAAGCTATCGGGTATGAAAACAATGCCTTCAGGTCCAGTGTTGCCCGTGTCCTGCATTGAAGAAGGTGCATTCAGCAAGTTCCAATGCTTAAATTCCGTAACCGTCGAGAAATTGGCAGTATGGGTGTAGCGTCTGATTTCGTAGTTGTTTTCGTCAATCGTGTAAAATTCATTTGCAGCCAAATTCGCTTGCGTAATGCCTTCCGGACCACCATTAATTGATTTGCTGCCAATCTGAGTAAAACTATTGTTGAGTGTATTCCACAATAAAACCCGAACCCGCCCATCATTTTGAACAGCGTACAAGCGATTGTTTGTGGGATTGAAATGCAACCCGCTTAAATCGTTGACTCCACTGGCATCCATCACATTGGTCAGGTTGACGGCATTCGACCAGGTTGTACTCGGCCAAGCCTGTGCATGAATCGACAAACTTGATATCAAAAACAATGTTAAGCAATAGTAAGAAATTCTCATACGTTCAGCTTTTTAGTTATTATCCAGTATTTCCGTCAGCACTTGCGCTTCTGTACCATTCGGAAAAGCGGTTCCTATTTTCTGTGCAATCGTCGGCGCTATTTCGGTGATGACTTTTCTGTCGGAAGTATTGCCGGCTTTGATGTTCCAGCCGTAGAAAATCAGCGGCACGTGCGTATCGTATGTGTATGTCGTGCCGTGTGATGTTCCTGTTGTTCCATATTCAATATAGCCCGGCTGATCAATTAGTACCAAATCACCATTCTGCGTCACGTCATAACCTCTAGCGATGCAATGCAGGTGATAATCATTCCCATTGTCGGCCAGGATTTCTTCCTCTGTGTATACGCGTTTAACGTGATTTTGTGTCATTAAATAATTTTTGAAAGCCTGCTTGACAACGTTCAGATCGAGATTTTTACCTTTGATTTTCTCCCGGTTGAAGAAAACGTTAAAGCTCGAATAGTGCAATACTAAGTCTTCGCCAAACGTGTCCGTTGAAAATTTGCGCAATCCTTTTACGATGTCTTTTGGCTCGATTGGTTGCACTTCATAATGTTGATCTGCTAGGAATTTTGCATTCTCAGCACCTGCGTGATCGGCAGTTAAAAACAGTAGATAGTTATCTTTGCCGACATTTTTGTCAAGATAATTCAGAAAATCCGCAATCGTCAAATCAAGTCGCAAATACGTATCCTGCAATTCGATTGACCGTGGTCCTAAAATATGTCCAACATAATCGGTCGACGAAAAACTAACAGCCAAAAAATCCGTGATGTCATCTTTGCCGAGCTGCTCTTTTTCGATGGCACGCTTTGCGAAAAGTTCAAGTAAATCATTCCCAAATGGTGTCGAACGAATCAAACCCGCATCACTTTTTACATACAAGCTTTTAAGATCATAGGGAAAAACAGGTTTTTCAGCTTTGCCAATTTTGCCTTCATACGCATTGTCATCGGCGAGGCTTTCATTGTAGGTTTCGATTGGTTTCAGCAATTCCCATGGTTTGGAAAGGTACGTTTCATAATTTTTCTCATTGTTGAAATCGTTGACCCAATTCGGCAAAGCGCTTCCATAAAATGTACTCGAAATAAAGCTTCCCGTTTTGCTATACCAAAATGCCCAATTTGCAAAATGCCCCGCTGGCAATATGGCGCCGCGGTCTTTAAGACTCATGCCGATCACTTTTCCTTTGAAGTTGGTGGCTAATCGGAGTTCATCGGTGATCGTCGTCGACAGTAAATTCTTAGGCGACATTTTCCCTTCGTCTTTCGAGCCGTTGCCTAGTGTTTCTACCGCATCGTCATCGGTGCAGTAGCGCTCTTTTCCTGTTCTCCTACTAAACCATTCGTTGCCTACAATACCGTGAATCGCTGGCGTGGCTCCCGTATAAATCGAAGCATGACCCGGAGCCGTATAAGTCGGTAGGTAATTGTAATGCGTATTGCTGAACGTATGCCCTTGATTGATCAAGCGTTTGAACCCGTTGTTTGAAAAGTCGCCTGAAAAGCGATATAAGTATTCCATTTTCATTTGATCGACGACAATACCGACGACGAGTTTGGGTCGCTGCTGCTGCGCGTTTGATATGAAGGATAAGAACACTAGCAATGCAAAAAGTACTTTTTTCATAATTCAATACTGAAATTTAACTGATTACAAATATAGGGTTCTTAGGCAGTACCCATGAGAAGAAAAGGATATTTGTTGCTGTGTTTTGAGTTAAAGAAAAAAAAATGCCACTATCCCTAGTGGCATTTTTAACCCAATTAATTTAACTACTTCAATATTATGAACTCACAACGTCTGTTAATCGAATGTTCTTGTTCGGTGCAACTGCTTCCACAGTTTACCAATGGTACGGTTTCTCCGAATCCTTTCGAACGAAGTCGTTTTCTCTTGATTCCGTTTTGAACGAGATACTCTAAGGTCGACGCAGCCCGTTTGTTTGAAAGCATCATATTATACGTGTCGGAAGCCCGTGAATCGGTGTGTGCACCAAGCTGAATTTCCATTTCCGGATATTTTTTCAATAGATCGACCAATACATTTAAGATCCTTGCCGCATCGGATTTGATGTCCCATTTGTTTAAGTCGAAGTAGATGTTTTCCAACACAATCTGTACTTTTCCATCTTGGCGTTTGGTGATAATTTCTTCGGCATCATCATAACATTCCATGAAAAGTTCGATCGTGTATCGCAGTTTTCCATCTTCATTCGTTGTGAATTCTTCGCTATGTGGAATGTAGAAATCACGCATCGCTTCAATTCGATACTTCTTATTCGGTTCCGTTGCAAACACGTAATCAGCTTCGGCACCGACAACCATTTGCCCGATGAGAATGTTGTTTTCATCATACAGCGAGACTAAAGTGCCCGGCAATAGGTTTTGGGTATTTTTATCTTTGACTTCACCTTCTACGACATAGCGCTCTTGGTTTTCTGTTCGCTTGAAACTGTATAACGCATCACCTATTTTTCGGTTTGAAGAGAAATAACCCATGTTCTTTTTTTCATCAACGACATAACTGAAATCATCAAGATTGCTGTTGATTGTTTCTCCTAAATTCAACGGTTTTGCAAACGGACCACCATTGAGTGATTTGCTCATGAAAATATCGAGTCCGCCCATACCTTGATGCCCATCAGATGCGAAATACAAAATGCTACCATCGTTCGAAATCTCCGGGAATTGCTCTCTGTGGATGGTGTTCACGGCGTTGCCTAAATTAACAGGGGTTCCGTAAGTTCCATCTTCATTGACATCAACCACAAAAATGTCAAACGAACCCAAACTGCCAGGCATGTCGCTTGAGAAATACAGTTTCTTCCCATCTTTTGTAAGCACCGGATGTTCCGTAGAATAGAGGTCGCTACAGAAAGGCAATGCAACGATATTGATCCATTTTCCATCTTTGAATTCGGCTTTGTAGATTTTGATGTTCGCAATTTTTTCGTCTCCGATTTTCACCTTTTTATCGTTCGTACGGTTGAAATACATAATGTGCCCGTCTTGACTGAAGGTTACCGAACTCTCGTGTGTCTTGGTATTGATTTCTTTCGGGAAAGGCTCGATGTTGGTCAACAAACCTTTGTCATTGACTTCAGCGCTGAACAGATCAAGATATGGTTTTTCATTCCAGCCAAATGCTTTGGAATCGCCGCCGCTGCGCAAGGAAGCGAATGCTACTTTATCGCCGTAAAACGACATTCCGAAATCGCCGTTCGATGTGTTTTTCGCCATCGGCTGCAATTCATAATTGTATGGTACGTTCGTTTTGAGGTTGTTGATGAATTTTGGTGTGCTGACGTTGTATTTCAGATATTCGCTCATGATGATATCCGCTTTCGGATAATCCGCGACGCCTAACAACGAGTGTGCATACTTAAAGTAATATTCCGGTTTCACGCTGTCTTTAAACGTCAAGAATAGCTTTCCATAAGCACGAACCGCTTCTTTCATTTGAGAATTGTTATAATAGCAATCACCTAAATTCTGCAGTACTTTCTGGTTTTCGTTGAGTTGCTCGTATAGCTCAGCCGCTTTCACATAAGCCCTTTTTTCAAATAATGTGTTTGCTTTCTTCTCCGATGCTTTTTGAGCCCACAACGTTGAAGTGCAACACAGTATAAAAAGTATAAAATAGTATTTTTTCATTTGTCGCGTTGTTAAAAGAACCTTGGTGATTTATCGTAGCCTTTTGCTGAAAGATTCGATGTATCTAAATCAAACAATAAAAATATTTCATGTGAACCTGAATTGAAATTGCTCAAATTCGAAAGCGTGTAATCATACGAATAACCGATGCGAAGGCTTGGCGTAATACTGAAAGCCACTAATCCGCTTACAGCATCCTTGACGCGGTAACCGGCACCCAATTCGAATTGGTTGTTGAATAGGAAATTTGCCGTTAAATCCATCGATAATGGCGCACCCGAAACGGCTTTGGTCATGAATGCGGGTTTGAACTTGATGCTCGTACTCAAATCGAAAACATAACCACCGGTAAAGAAAAAATGCACTTCCTCGACGCCTGTCGCTTTAACGCCATTTTTGGTTTCGAGGTGTTTGGTAGTGAGCAAATTTGGCGTTGAAAAACCTAGGTAATAATTGTCGCTGAAGTAAAAAGCACCGGCGCCAATATTCGGAAAAGTTTTATTGACGTTCTCAGAGAAAGCATCATCAGCTCCTGGATCGGTATACTGAAAACCGTTGAAATCTACATCGAAAAGTGTCACACCGGCTTTAAGTCCGAATGATAATTTGTTTGTCGGCGACACCGGAATCACGTAGGCTGCATCGGCGTAAATATTGTTTTCATGAACCACGTCACCAATCACATCACTGACAATAGACAAGCCTAATTCTATTCTTTTGGCAATCGGTGAATGCACGAATATGGTACCTGTTTTAGGCGCTCCTACGGCTCCGACCCATTGTGTTCTGTATAAACCACCACCGTTGATGACGCCCTCGTTATCGGTGGCATAACCCGGATTAATCACACTCATATTGTACATATAGTGCGTAAATTGTGGATCCTGCTGCGCTTTAGCCAGAGTAGATATCAGGAAAATACCGATAAAAGCCACATATGTAAAACTTCTTTTTTTCATCTTAAATTTCATTTTATCTACTTAAATAAAGTCGACCTTGTTTCGAGTCCCGGATGCCATCATTAAATTCTACGATGTAGAAATAAACACCCACCGGAACTACTTTACTTCCGAAATTGATACCGCTTTCCGATGTTGTTCCATCCCAATTCGGCGTATTGATATTCCCTTTGTATAAAATGTTACCGTAGCGGTTGTATATTTCGAGTTTAAAAGCCGGATACTTCTCAGCCAGGTTTTTAATGACAAACGCATCATTGACCAAATCAGCATTTGGTGAAAATCCGTCAGGAATCAAAATGTCCTCGCAATTGTCTAAGTCAACAGTAACCGGTAGGCGCGTTACACTTTCGCAAGCCGCTGCTGAAATATAGGATGCGTAATAGATGGCGCCATCGACTAATAAATCAGTATCGGCGTAAGCGGTTCCTCCATTGATCGCATCATACCAAACGACCGGTAAGGTTCCTGTAATATTAGAAGTTAAATTTGCAATTGTCGGATTATCAGGCGCACAGAATTTCTCACCATCCGCCGATAAAACTGGTGTTTCGACTGCAGGCGTCACTTCAAAAGTCAGCGGCGCAATACCAATTGAACCAGCATTACAAAGTCCAACTATCGAGGTGATTTGTGTAATGGTAACCGTAACATTTCCCGCTGTAGTCAAATCGACTGCAGGGATTGTAAAGATTCCCACACCATTTAAAACCGTAACCAAGTCTGTGTAGGTTGCCGTTGCCGCTCCAGACAAATCATAAGTAATGTTGTAGCTTCCGTCCGGTAATGACACGCCGATTTGTGTTGCCAGTGTCACTTCGTTAGAAGCATTCAAACACGCCGTTGCTGCAGTCATCACGCCGTTTGATAAATCTGGTAACGCATTTACGGTGAAAGTAGTACTGGCATTCTCGGTCAGATTATTACAGCCACCCGAAAGATTTACTATTGAATTGATCGTCAAAGTGTAATTTCCGGTAACAGCTAAAGTAGCAGTTGGAAGCGTAAACTGTCCTGTACCACCGGCAATTGCAATAACAGCGGTTGTTCCTGTAGTCGGGGTCGCTTGTGGCATATCATATACGAATTGATAATTTCCGTCTGTTAATCCTGTGGCGCCCGAAATAATTACGGTTGCATCTTCACCGAAGCATTGGTCAGCGATACTTAAATTGGCACTATCGAGATCTGATGTTGGTCGAATGATAAAGTCGGCACTCACATTCGGATTAATCGGAACCGTGCACGAGGTCGTTGCATTTGTGATATTTAAAAAGGTGATTCTGGTTGTTCCAATATTCGGGATGTCATTCGCATTGATGGTCAGAATGCCGGCTCCACCTACGATAGTGACCGGTGCATTTTGGTTCGTCAATATATTGCTGATTGATAAATCGTAATTTAAAACATAAGCCCCATCGACCATACCGGAGAAAGTTACCGTTACATTATCACCTTTACAATTGGGTGATGATACAACAATATTACCGCTCCCTAGAACTGGATTCGTCAGAATCGTGAATTGAACCGTGGCGTTATCCGTACCGCACGTGTTTGTAATCGTATAGGTATAAGTGTAAGTTGCAGGCGTTAAAGTTGAAACGTCAATGGTACTGGTCACGGTTTGATTTGCACTGTCGGTCCAAATTCCTCCGGTTTGCGCTCCAATTAATAAAGAATTCAAATCGAATGTGCCTTGAGAATTACACACATCCTGATTTCCTGCAGGCGTACCCGCATCAGGAATTGGATTCACGGTAACACTGACAACCGCAGTATCATTATCACAGGGATCGTTACCGCTTAAAGTATAGGTGTAATCACCTTGGGCATCTACAGCCGGGTTGAAAATTCCGGTTCCACTCGCTAATGGCGGCGTCCAAGTTCCTCCGCCTTGTGGCGTTCCTGTGAGACTTAAAAACAAGTTCTGAGGTGTATCCGTGATACAAAAAGTAATTGCACCTGCTCCACCTGCTTCCGGTCCCTGAATGATATTCACTGTAAGATCCGCTTGGTCGGGTGTACAAAACGGATTGCCGACGGTATAGGTATAAACACCGGCCACATCAACAGCCGGGTTGAAGAAATTCGTACCACTGGCTAAAGCCGGTGTCCAGGTTCCGCCAAGTTGCGGTGTTCCTCCAAGTCGGGTGATCAAATCAACTTGGCCACCATTCGAACAGATGTTCGTACTCGCCGGATCTCCTGCATCCGGCAAAGGATTTACAGTTATTGCTATTGTAGCTGTGTCATTATCACAGGGTTGATTGCCACTCAAAGTATAAACATAAGGACCAGCAGGATCAACAGCAGGATCGAATAAATCGGTTCCACTCGCTAGTGCCGGTGACCAAGTCCCACCTGTTTCTGCTAACGGACCTAACAAGGGAAATAAGTTTTGCGCCGGGCTGTTCAAACATAGCGTTAAACTTGTAGATGCTCCTGCATTGGGTCCGACAGTGATGCTCACAGTTACAGTTGCCGTATCATCGCCACAAACAGCAATACCACCAACTGTATAAGTATAAACGCCAGCTGTATCAACCGAAGGATCAAATATATTGGTACCACTTGTTAACGTAGGAGACCATGTTCCACCCGCTTGGGCTGTAGGTCCTAAATAAGTCGTTAAGTCTACTGGATCAACATTGGAACACAATGGGGCAACGCCATCTGTTCCTGCATTCGGCGCCGCTTGAATGGTTACTACCACTAGTGAAGTATCATTTACGCAAGGCGGTGTACCCGCGACCGTGTAAATATAATTTCCTGGAGCATCAACAGCTGGGTTGAAAATTCCAGTTCCACTCGCCAGAGTAGGCGACCAAGTCCCACCCGGTTGCGCTAAAGCACCCAGCAACAGAAACAAATCTTGTGGTGGAGCAACACTGCATATATCAAGGTTTGCATTGCTTCCGGCAGATGGTGGTTGCGTCACGGTTAGTGTTGTTGAACTTGTTAATGTCTGTGTACAACTTGGTGGATTATTCAACGTCACGCTAACCAAAGTAAATGTAGCGGTTGTATTCAAAGGCGTATTCAAAGTGAATATTCCTGAAGGTCCTAAAACAATCGATCCGCCAGCGCCAGGGCTAACAATATAATTCACAGTTGAATTTGGAGTTCCTGTAAAAAGTATTGCGGCTGTCGAACCAGAACATACTGTTCCGCTTGATGAAACTGTGGCGGTTGGTAATGGATTGATTGTGATGGTTCCAGATGCGCTTGCACTAGGGCAACTGTTTACTAAATCAGTAATGACCACGCTATAAATGCCACCCACTGTCGTATTGAATGTGGCTACATTTCCAGGATTTGTTGCTCCTGCCGGAACGGTCCATACATAAGAATAGTCCGCTGAGGTCCCGGTTCCCGGTGTAGCTGTAAGCGTTGCATTAATTCCAGAACAGACCGATGCACTATTTACTGTTACGGTGGGTTGTGGGTTAACGGTAACATTTCCTGAGGCACTTGAACTCACACAAGTAGTTACCAAATGTGTTATTATAACGCTGTAATTTCCTGATATTGTAGTAGTAAATGTGGCAACATTTCCCGGATCGGTCGCTCCCGCTGGAACGGTCCACACATAAGAATAATCCGCTGCAGTTCCCGTTCCCGGTGTTGCTGTAACAGTCGCATTCGTACCCGAACAAACTGATGAACTGTTTACTGCTACTGTTGGCAACGGACTGTTCGATACTGTCCCTGAAACGCTGTTGCTTGCGCAGGTAGTGGTTAAATTGGTTACAACAACACTGTAAATTCCAATAACAGCTGTTGTGAATGTAGCCACATTGCCGGGATTGGTTGCACCTGCAGGTACAGTCCAAAAGTAAGCATAATTTCCTGCCGGTGATGGCGTTGCGGTTACCGTAGCATCAAGTCCCAAACAAATTGATGGGTTGTTTACCGTTACTGTCGGCAATGGATTAATCGTTACAGTTCCAGCGCTGGCACTTACACAAGTTGTCGTTAGGTCGGTGAGTATTACGCTATAAGTTCCGGCGGTCGTTGTATTAAATGTATTGACATCACCCGGATCTGCAGCACCCGCAGGCACGGTCCAATTGTAAGCATAATTTCCTGCGACTCCCGGCGTTGCGGTGATCGTAGCACTAACGCCTGCACATACAGACGTACTGTTGACCGTTACTGTCGGCAAAGGATTGACGATCACTGTTCCGGAAGCACTTAAACTTGCACAAGTGGTCGCGGTATCTGTGATAATAACACTATAAGTTCCTGCAATTAATGTTGTAAAAGTTGGAACATTCCCCGGAGGCGTTGCTCCTGCCGGAACCGTCCATGTATAAGAATAAGTTCCTGCTGATGTCGGTGTTGCCGTTACCGTTGCAGCGCTTCCTGCACAGACTGTCGAATCATTGACAGTTACTGTCGGCAATGGATTGACCGTTACTGTTCCCGATGCTGGTGCGCTAACGCAAGTGGTATTTAAATTTGTAACTATGATGGTGTATGTTCCGGCAATTAAAGTCGTAAACGTAGTGACATTTCCCGGATTGGTTGCACCTGTCGGAACCGTCCATACATAAGAATAATTTCCAGCTGGCGATGGTGTTGCAGTCACGGTTGCATTTGCTCCAGCACATATCGAAGGATTGTTCACAGTTACTGTTGGCAACGGATTGATCGTTACCGTTCCTGATGCAGTTGGACTTGGACAATTGGTCGATGTGTTGGTGATAATGACACTGTAATTTCCAGCTACTAATGTACTAAATGTTGCCACATTCCC
>JANPJB010000007.1:0-70926 GCA_031425295.1 Flavobacterium sp.
CATCGTAATATGGAATTTCAAAGTCGACACTCAGACTCGAAGGATTTCCGCTTGTAATGGTCTGACTCGTCACAATCGGGGAGCCGCCACCAGGTGGAAAAACCGTTATTTCAATTAATAACGGATAAACAATAGCTCCCGCTATTGGCGGCTTGATCAGAAAGCTTGTAAGTTGCGTTGTACACGAAGTTAGATTGCAATTTTCCAGATTCTGTTGAAGGATACTTAAATACAGCGTTGACTCCGCTTCTAAAAGTCGATACGTTTGCACCACGCCTTCGCCACAATTGTCAATGACCCGAACATCATATTCCCCAATAGGCAATCCCGTCAATATCGGAGACGACTGCGGCGGAATAATCACCGGTCCGGCAATAATTTCGTATGCAATAGGATTTCCTTGCGTGGTCAGTACCGTAATACTACCAAAAGCGCCACATACTACAGGCTGTCCGATGATTTCATAATCTAAAAGGACAATGGTATTGAGTAGCGTAACGGTCTGTTGCTGCGTTGAACTTAAACTTCCTAAAAATTGTGTAGCGAGTACGCGGTAGGTTCCGGCTGTAAGTCCGGTAAACGAATTGGCATTGGTTTCAGCGATCGTGTTCACCACGTCGGGCAGTCGGAATATTTGATACACGACCGTGGCTCCTATCGCGGTGTTGGTCGCTGTAAAATTCAACGTTCCATTCGCGGTGCAACTTTCATCGGTTTTGGTAACAGTAAGGGTAAAATCAGGTAATTGGGCAAAGGCAACTTGACTACAGAAAAAGAAACCTACAAGGACAATAAAGAAATAATGCTTCTGGTGTAATTTTTTTCTCATAGCGACGCGACTTTCAATTTAAAGCAAAACGCTCTCCTAAATTAATCAATTAATTAAATGCATCGCGAGATTTCGGGGAAATTTCGAAGTACACAATATAAATATAAATTGTTCTTTGAAAAAATCTGCTTCTGAATTAGTATTCAGCGGGTTTGGATGAGTATTCGATGCATTGCTGCGAATGAACCAACAAAAAAGCGAGAATATCTCTCGCTTATTGTCTTATTTTTTTAATTTGCCTACGATGCCTTTTATTTCCTGCTCCTTACTTTTAGGATAAATTAGCAGCGTATCCTTGTTGTCTACGATAATGTAATCCGTAAGCCCATCAATTACAATTAGTTTATTCGCATCGGATCTGATGATATTGTCAGAAGCATTTTCGAGGTAAACGATCGCATTCACGACCGCATTGTTGTTGCTGTCTTTGTCAAGTTTTTCATGTAATGAGCCCCAAGTGCCGAGATCATTCCAATCGAATGTTGCCGGAAGCACATATACGTTTTCCGCTTTTTCCATCACAGCATAATCTATCGAAACGTTTTCCGCCAACGCGTAATTTTCTGCTATAAAATTCTTTTCCTCAGCCGTGTTATACGTATCCCAGCCCTTTGAAAATAAAGCATTCATCTGTGGTTGAAACTTTTCAAAAGATGTTAAAATCGATTTAACGCTCCAAATGAAAATCCCACCATTCCATAAAAAATTACCGCTTTCCAAAAATGATTTCGCCGTTTCGTAATCAGGCTTTTCACGGAATTGGTTGACTTTTTTTATCGCATTGCCATCTGCCTTATCAAACTCGATGTAGCCAAAACCCGTGTTCGGAAACGTCGGTTGGATTCCTAAAGTCATCAGCGCATTTTCACTGCTACAAAAATCAAAACATTGCTGCAGGTTTTTCGAAAACAAAGATTCATCCTCGATCCAGTGATCGCTGGGTGCGACAACCATCACGGCATCAGGATTTTGTTTTTTGATCTTCATCGACGCATATAAAATGCATGGTGCCGTGTTGCGCATCGCGGGTTCTAATAAAACCTGATCTTGCTTCACTAGAGGCAGCTGCGCTAAAACAATATCGTTGTATTTTTCGTTGGTCAATATTAGAATGTTTTCCGCCGGAATCAGTTTCGATAGTCGGCTGAAGGTTTTTTGTATCAATGTCTCTCCGGCACCCAGCATATCGTGGAATTGTTTCGGGAATTCAGCGGTGCTGACAGGCCAGAATCGAGATCCGACACCACCAGCCATTAATATTGCGTAATAATTTTTATTCATTTTTTTGAGTTTCTGACCCGAGCAAGCTTTGCGATGCAAATTGAATGGAGTATAGCGGAATAAGTTGCTGAGCCTGTGTTTAGTTGTTTAAAATTATTTTATGAATTGAGCAATTCGACCTCAGCATTCGGATTAAACAAGTACATTCTTCCTGTACTCAGCTCAACACATTCATAGCGTTTGGTTCGCAAGGCTCCTTTTTGAAAAATTTTCCCGTTGTGAATTCGAAATCGACTCCCATAAGGGATTTCAAAGATATAATTTTTATCATTCTGTTGGTCGAACTGTTTTAACGCTAATGACAATGTCGCATCGACATCACTACTCGCCGTCGGGTTTTTGAAATGCCTTGCGAGCAAAGGCAACAACTGGGTCGGGAAAATCTCAGGACGGATAAACGGAACCATCATGCGCTGGAACGTATATTTCCATTCGCTTCCGTGTGGTTTGATATTTCTGCCGAATTTTTCAAAAGCGACCAAATGCGCGATTTCATGAATTAAAGTGATCAAGAATTTATACTTATTCAAACTCGAATTCACCGTAATCTCATGCTTACCATTGACTGCTTTTCGGTAATCACCATGACGTGTCACCCGCTCGTTGACAATTTTAAGATGCACTTCGTTGGCAACTATGAGTGCAAACGCGGGTTTTACAGCGTGCTCAGGAAGATATTTAGCTAAGGTTTCGTTCATGGGAAGTTGTTGTTTTCGGTTGCCAGCTGTCAGTTAAATCCATCAACCATCAACTAAAAACCTTCAACTAAATTATGGCGTTGAGGAAGAAACTTGTAGCACCTTGCCATTATAAAATTGATTTCCCGTTAACGTGAAATTACAAATATAACTTGCCATCTCAACGGCAGAAAGCGGTGCCTGATAACCCGGAAAAGCTTCTGCGAGCATTTCTGTTTGCACCGAACCCAATGCCAATACATTAAAAGCAATACCGCGTTCTTTGTATTCTTCGGCTAACAATTCTGATAACGTAATCACAGCGCCTTTACTTGAAGAATAAGCAGCGAGTCCAGCAAATTTCGTACTGCCTTGAATGCCGCCCATCGAACTGATCGTAACCACATGACTGCCTTTTTGCAAGTACGGCAAAGCGATCCGTGTCAGCTGTGCCACAGCAAAAACATTCACTTTATAAACCTGCTCAAAATCTGCCATTGTGGTTTCTGAGAAAGGCTTGAAAACCAACAAACCGGCATTATGAATAATGGCATCGACGCTATTCCAGGTTGTCGTAAGAAAATTTTCAATCAGAATGAAATCTTCTTCTCTGGCCAAATCAACCCCTAGGCAAGTAATGTTTGGATGTGAAATTAAGGTTTGCGGTGTTTTTCGTGACAGTGCTAAAACCTGATGTCCGGTGTTCGCAAATTGCAATGCCAATTCATAGCCAATACCGCGAGAGGTTCCTGTGATGATGATGTTTTTCAAAGCGCTTTTTTTTGTAAAAATAATAAAAAAAAGCATCCTTTTGAGCGGCGACGTCAACTTAAATAAAGCAGTAAAATATAAAAATTCCTAGCAACGTATAGATGAAGAACAGCAAAATTTCTAACCGATATTCTTCAACAAGCGACTTGAATTTTTCCATCAATTTTGATCCTTAAAATCAGAAGAAAAAGAAGAACAAGACTGCTAAGAATAAAAACGAAATCATACTGATGGTTTTGTACTTTGGGTTCTTTTCTTTCAAAAACAAAAAAGCGGAAAGTGCAAACATGCAATAGCACATCAATGATGTGAGGCTTGGAACTCCTTGATAAAAAGTACGTGCCCATTGGGGCAATACCAATAATGTCTGCTGACTTAATCCGTTGGATGATAGTACTTCGAGGAAGTTATTTAGTGAATACACAAACAGCAAACTCAGCAATAGAAAGCAGCCAAGAAAAAAAATGACTATAATGATCCGAGTCTTTGCTTTCATAAGAATTTAAAATTCAAATACACCTACCAACATCACTATTGACCAACTATTACTTTCAAAAATTACCAGAACAATAATGATGTCAGTTGTGTGTATTCTGATTACGTTTTGTTTTAATCCTTTGCTTTTCACATCCAAATTAGTGAGAAATCACGATACAGGAAGTAGAAAATTGACGGGTGTCATGAATTAATGAATAAGTGATGGAAATCAGCAGATAAGTGTTTTTAGCTCCGGATTCATTTCTAGTCTTTAATCAATTTTTGGATGGTCGTGCCTTGAGTAGAAACAATTTTCATGATATAAACACCATCCGATAAATCTGTTATATTGATTGTTATATCGGGAAGATTATCAAAGGTGCTTTGCTTTACGATTCTTCCATTAATATCGGTAATCGTTACAGCGGAAATTCCTGTTTGAATGGTATTGGAAATCATAATTTCAGTAGTTGCTGGATTTGGATTGATAACAAAATCAGATTGGATAGGGTTATTAAAACTTAACGAACTACTATTCATTTTTTGAATATAGCCATCAAAAGCATTGCCAACAGGGAATAAAGTCGCCACGCCAACTCCTGGATCAAAATCAGTGTTGACGCCATAAATTCCGGCGCAATACAATTCGTTGGAAACATTCATTTCGAGACCCGTAACATAGTTTTGTGAATTTAGCATACTTGGAACCAGTTGACCGCCATAAACTCTATTGCCTCCATTACTATCTAAGGAACCCAAATAAATGGATGCGCCAAACGTGCTGTTTTGAATTCGTGCGGCATAATAAACATTGGTGTTGTAAACCACATCTACAATTTCATCTTGATACGCTTCTCCAACTTTAACAGCCCAATTTAAAGCGTAATCGTTCGCCGATGAAGTGCTGTATGATGCTAAAAAACCATCATAACCACCCCCTATAGATGTAAGGCTTGTAACGGAATCTCCTGCGTCAAAATCGGCAGTGCTACTGAATTTTCCACCAATCAAAATGGGGCTCAAATTTTCTGATGATCTGTAGATTGCATTGGCAATATCATCAGTTGTCGATCCAAAAGTGAAAACCGCATTTGGTGCTGCTATACTGCCATCGGTACTATTTAGCGTGGCAACAAAAACGTCTTTAGCGCCTGCGGAAGCATATGTTGAACCCGAGCCAAAATCGATAGTTCCATAAAATCCCCCAACAATTACCGGGTTGGTATTTTGACCATGGATTGCGACATCGTTTGCTTCGTTATTCGATTGTATTCCGAATCTTTTTGCCCAATTAAAAGCAAACCAATCGGTATTGGTAACTGAAAATTTTAAGCAAAAAGCATCTGAATACGCCGAGTTTGTTATTGAAGTTTCACCAAATTGCAACGTTCCTGCAAACGAACCTACGATATAAAACGCCGTTTCTTCGTTGGAAAATGTTTTGTTAATTCCGTTGATTTCTAATACAACACCTTGATTAACATATTCTGGAGAACTTGCGTAAATAGTACCGTCAACACTATTCAGCGCTTTCAAAGTAAAGGCATTGCCTGCTGTTTTTACAACAACATTCAACATGTTTTGCCCCAATGCATTGCAAAATGTTGCGACACTAATTTCTTCGTTACCGATGGCATTTGTGGTAAAAACCCAAATTAAATTCCCATTAGCATCATAGCGTGCTGCAAACCCATCGTTGCTTAAAGCTACTTTATTGTTTACAACATCCGATGGGTCAAAATCGATAGTTCCAGAAAACGAGCCGACTATAAAAACACCTTGATTGTCAGTAGCCACTAGGTCTTTCATAATAACATTAGAGATTCCATCGCCTCCGATACCTTTCGCCCATTCAAAGGCTTGTGCTTCTACTAAAGTGCTTAGAAAGCCTAGAAAAATTATTAGGGTGTATTTTTTTTTCATCTCGAATTAATTTAATTTTTGATTACTTTTTTAGTCACTATGCCTTCGGCGAAAATAATTTTAATCAAACAGACACCATGCAATAAATCAGTGCCTTGCTGCATCTAAAAACTAAAATTATTGTTTAATTACTTTTAGTGTTTTCACCGTTTCACCAGCAGTTACTTTTACCATATACGTTCCCGAAGTTAAATGTGACATGTCAATTTGTGATTGGTTAGCATTGATTGATTTCGTAATAACTTCTTGTCCCAATAAATTAAATACAACCATATTAGAAATATTTTTGTCATAGGTTAAATTCAATATGTCTTGAACTGGATTAGGATATGATTTGAACTTTTCACTTTCAAAAGAGATAGCATCCAGTGCACTAAATGAAGCTCTTATTCCGAAATATCCAGGATCATTAGTATAAGGATTAGCAAGATAATAATTCCAAGCTCTTATAAACACTTGTTGATTTGGTGTCAAACCGCTTAATGATACTGTCGAAAAGTAATTGGTAGCACTAGTATCATCATTACACCCAATTTCTGTTAATGCGCCACAGGCGCCTGAATATACAGCAAGTATAGTATCACTTAAAGTCGAACCATTTACAGCAAACGTTTGAACCGTTAAATTACCCTGTGGTGAAGCAAAAGCATAATACCACAAATCATTCGCTCCTCTGCAACTGGCAGGTGCATTTGGATCTGTAGTTGCAGCAAGATTAGAATCTGTAACAAGCGTGCCTTGAGGCAAAAGTGTAGCCCCTGTACAAGCATCATTCACTGGCGCATTCTGATAGATCTTTATTTTAAAAAACCCATCTCCTGCTCCTGAACCATACCTTCTAACTGCAATGTAAACCACTGAATAGGGCGGTAAATTTGTTACCACCACTCTTGAAAAATAATCCGTTGTACTAATGTCATCATTACACGCAATTTCTGTCAATGCACCACATGTTCCCGTATAAACACTAACCACACTATCTGTAAAATTGGACCCCGGAATAGCTAATGTTTCTATTGTAAAACTATCTGATATTACAGTGGCTTTATACCAAACATCATTCGTAGCATTACTTTGACAACTTGGCGTTAATCCAGCGGTTGAAGTTGCATTAACTGTAGATCCTTGAATCATAGGATTATTTGGGAGTATTTCAATTGCAGTTGCACACGTATCATTCTGTAATACAAATCCAGAACAAGCAACAGCTCTTGTAATTGGATTTGTGTTCCCACCACCACAAGATGAACCAAAAAATGTGTAAAAGTAAACTTCTCCCGTGAAAGAAGCCACCCAAGTTGTGGAGCCTGACCCAGAGGAAACAACCGAGGGCTGCCCATCATTTTCAACAATTGTAGCGGTTAAATTTGAAGTACTATTAGCATAAGTACGAAAGCTATAAGTATTGCCAGCGATAACATTAACAACAGAAGCTTGGCTAATTTGACCACTACCGGTAAGGACATAAAATAAGCCATCTACGGGAGGTGTGAAAGCGGTGTTTGGTTGAAGACCATTGACGCCACTTAAACATTGTGCCTGACTCATTACCGTGAACAAAAGTGCAAAAGCATAAAAGGCATTTAAAGTATATTTTTTCATGTTTTTAAATTTAAAATAAACTCAAATTTACTGCGATTCAAAACCTTAGCTTTTTTTTTATATTCAATTGATATTGTTTCTTTATCCAGTGATGCTTTTTGTAAGATAACTGATTTTCATCTCCTTGTAAGTGATGGCGTTTTTGTAGTCTATATTTTATAGATTGTTTACATTTACTTTATGAATTATTCGGCGTGAAAAAACTCCTGTTCTATTTTTGCTTCCTTTCCTGCCATCTTCTCGTGGCGCAAGATCCGTTTTGCATCAATTATACGACCACTGATGGCTTGCCTTCCGCAAATATTTACTCGATATATCAAGATGAAAAAGGTTTCTTATGGTTTACAACCGATGCCGGAATCGCCAAATATGACAGTCATTCTTTTGTGCTTTTCAATACTGATAACGGACTCTCGGACAACGAGGTTTTTCAGATGAAAAGAGATCATAAAGGCCGCGTCTGGCTTTTGACTTTAAATGGAAAAACAGCTTACATTTATCGCGATAAAATCTACAACGAAACCAATTCTGATTTAGTCAAGAAAATTTCCGGATCGAGTTTGATGAGTGATTTCTATGAAGATGCTCAAAACAATATTTACTTTTCATACCGCGATGGTGAAATAGCGATCGTAAAGCCGAACGACCAAGTGCTTGAAAAAGGCAAAGCAAAAATCCCGCATATCGGGCTTTGGAAAAACCAAAACAAATTATCTTTTCTAACTCCTTTGGGCATTTATGATGAAAACAACTTGCCGATTCATCCGCAACTGGCTTCCAATTACAACCGAGCGTATCACATTCGAAACGAAAATTATGTAAGTCACAACAATGAATTGTTTCGGGTGGACATCAATAATCAATTGGAAAAAATTGTTGCGATTCCGGAAAAGACCGAAATTCTTCAAATGTATATTGAAAAAAACAAAATATGGATCTGCACTCGTAATGGCTTGTATCTAAAAGAAAAGCAAGGCCTCAAACGATATTTTGAAGATGAAATCGTATCGAATGTTACCCGCGATTTTGAAGGCGGCTATTGGATTTCCACCTTAAAAAAAGGCGCCTACTATGTGCCGTCTTTTGCCGTTTTTGTCAACAATATGAACGCCACAACACCAACCAAACTCAATTGCATCAGCATCAATGACGAAAAGGAAATCTGGGTTGGCGGCGAATTCAACAACTACTTCATCAAACCGCACAACCAAAATTTTGTCAAGCAAACATTCTCATCCGAAAATCAACCCGATCAGATCAAATCGATTCGCTTTTTTAATGGCGATACCTATGTCGTAGGCAAAACCAAGGTTCTAAAAATCGACAATCATCAAAAAAAATCTTCTTTTGGTTTTGGTGCCAATGACATTTTGATAGATCAAACGGACTTATTTATTGCCTACAATCTGACTTTTAAAGTGGCGCTGAAAAATCTCACAAAAGTTATTGAAGAAAAAAAAATAGGGCCACACCTGCTGCTTTCTAAAAGAGCCTCCGTATTTGAAAAAGATTCAAAAAACAATACCTGGATTGGAACCAACAATGGCCTTTACCAATACAATCGCAAAGATTCGATTACGAATTGGAGTACAAAATCCGACTACCTGCAAACTTCCATTCAGGATTTATACTTTGACAATCTCACACAAACTTTGCTGGTAGCATCCAATTCAAAAGGAATCATTACCGTTAAAGAGGATCAAACCATTCGTCAGATTTCAAGAAAAAATGGTCTCAACAGCATCACCTGCAATACGATTAAAAAAACTGCAAACGATTATTATTTGGTAGGTTCAAACAACGGATTGAATTCGATTTTCTTCAAAAATAATTCCTATACCATCAAAAACCTCAATCCTATTTTAGGCTTGAAAAACAAAAAAATCAACGACATCGGCTTTCTTGACGACGTTGTTTATCTTGCTACTGATAATGGCTTGCTGTATTTCAACATCAAAAATATTGAACGCAAAAACAGCCAGCCAAAATGCCTCATCGAAAACCTTAAAAACCAAAATGGCGTTGTTCTGCAACAGCAACCTTATCAGTTTCATTATAGTAACAACGACGTCAGCATCAACTATACCGGGATTTCTTATATCAATCAGAACAACCTGACTTATTATTACAAACTCGACGGACAAAGTGAGCACTGGTCTAAAACCAACGAATCGCAAATCAATTACAAATCGCTCGCACCAAAGCAATATACATTCTCTGTTTATTGCATGGATGGTTATGGTGTAAAAAGCAATACGGCTGTAATTTCATTCGAAATCCTCGCGCCCTTCTGGCAGAAAACCTGGTTTATACTTTTGAGTATCGTATTGATCTCATTGCTGATTTACGCATTCATTCAATACCGACTCAAACAGCAGCAAAAACTATTTGAGATTGAAAAAACTTCCATCCAGTTCGAGCGTGACAAAGCGAATCTAGACAAACAGATGACTGATCTCGAACAAAAAGCGTTGCGTCAGCAAATGAATCCGCATTTTATTTTTAATGCGCTCAATACGATTAAGGGCTATTATTCTGAAGGCGATGCGGTCAATGCGAGTACTTATATTTCGAGATTTTCAAAACTGTTGCGGATGCTTCTGGAAAATGCCGACCAATCGATCTCGCTCGCCAATGAAATCGAAATGCTACGATTGTATATTGAACTCACCAAAATCCGTTATAAAAATAAGTTCGAATACGCACTGTTTGTCGCCGAGGAATTGAATGTGAATGACCTTTTGATTCCGACTTTGCTGCTGCAGCCGATTGTTGAGAATGCGATTATTCACGGACTTGCACCTAAAAGTGAAAAGGGCTTGTTGAAAATTTCATTCCTAAGAAAAGTAAACCAACTCGAATGTCATGTAGAAGACAATGGTATTGGTAGAGAAGCTTCCAAGAAAAAACAAAAACATAAAGAATACGAATCGAAAGCGCTTGAAATCACCACGGAAAGAATCGCGCTTTTCAGTAAAGGCATCGGACCATCAACGTTTGAAATCATCGATTTAATGTCAGATGGAAAAGCCTCAGGAACCAAAGTCATAGTAACCATCCCACTAATATCAATCTGGTAATGAAAGTTTTAATTATAGAAGATGAAGACCAATCGATTTCTGCTTTAAAGTCGGAAATCGCCATGCACTGCAAACATCTTCAAATATCAGGAGTCGCTAAATCCGTAAAAGAAGGCATTGAAAAAGTCAAATCGTTGCAACCTGAACTTGTTTTTTTAGACATCCAATTGTCGGATGGATTGGGATTTGAAGTCCTATCTTATTTTAAGGACGCGCTGTTCTTTCACGTTATTTTCACGACCGCTTACAGTCAATACGCCATTAAAGCGATTAAATTCAGTGCACTCGATTATTTGCTCAAACCCATTGATTCTGAAGAATTGGTTTTGGCGGTCAACAAAGCGATTAAAAATTCTGATAAAGAATCGGCTGCCAAAATCGAGAATTTATTGCACAACCAGAATGTGTCGCAAATCAGAAAAAGAATCGTGCTGCAAACTTCGGAAGGGTTATCCGTTTTTGAAATCGACACCATTTTAAAATGCTCGTCGGAAAGCAATTATACTTGTCTTTATCTGACAACCGGCAAAAAAGTATTGTTCTCGAAAACGCTCAAGGAATTTGAAGAATTACTTTGCAGTAGTGGGTTTGAGCGCATTCACAATTCGCACATTATTAACCTGAATCATCTGATCAGTTTCGTGAATAAAGACGGCGGTTATGTGATTTTATCAGATAAAAGCACGTTGCCTGTATCACAAAGAAAGAAAGCGAATTTGATTGCCGCTTTGGGGAATTTGAGTTAAATCATTTACTGAAATATTTCCTCCAAAACTGAAAACCTTGGAAAATTCCAAGTCCGACAAAAATCGCCGGAATGATATACAGCATAACATACTTGGTCAAAAATTCGGTTTGTGCAGTAAGCTGCGCCAGTGACAAAATCAAAACCATCATGCCCGCGAAAGTCCCCAAAAGTGTGCCCACGAGATACGTGAATTGCTGCCCGTTTTTGATGTCAATGTAGCGGCCGTTGAGCATATACAGATTCCAGCCTGTCCAAAATGGCAGTTGTATGAAATTGAAAGCGCTCAACAAAATACCAATCACAAATGGGGAATATTTCAAATATTTTTCGAGTAACTGCTGCTGTGTCTGCGGATGTTGCGCACTGCTGTAAAACATGAACGCTAAAACAAACATGAAGATTACGGTGAATGCTTCAATGTATTTTAGGAGCCTTTTTTGACGCATCAATTGTTCGGCGAAAACCAAGGTACCGTAAATCACAAGCCCTTCAATCGCAATCACGCCGAGTAAAAACGGAATCAAGCTTTCTAAACCCGCATATCGGTACAACTCAAAACCGATCACATTCAGATAACCCAATGGAATTGATCCGAGAAAACTCACCAAAAATCCAAACGCTATGTTCTTAAAGGTTTTCATGTCAGAAATCGAGGATTTTTTTGCTCTGCGCCAAATGCATACGATATTCTGCCATACCGACTTTATGCGACAAGTAAGGCACACCGTTCTTATGATTCGCGGCACTGATTTCGAACATATATCGGATGTGTCTGATAAGTTCTTTCCAAGCGAAAAAGATCGAATGTTTCGGATCGTAAATGTGGGTGGGTTCACTCGCGGCGCCGTTGAGCTCAACAACTGCGAAGTTTTTTCCTTGCTCGAGTTCTTCCAAAGTGTTGTACATTAAGTCGAGCCTGCCAAAATAAAAACCTGGAATTTGCAAGCACATTTCGTTGATGACTTCATTGAGTTTGGGCGAAATCCAATCGCTATTGTCTAGGAATTTGGCACCGCGGATATGATTCCCATAAGGCACCAAATTGCGCTGCTCGCCCTTTTGCAAAACCGTCTGCAGTTCGGTTCCATATTCTTTTTGAAGCACGGCAAGCTGCATTTCATGACGCGGGTCTTTTTTGATTAAGGTTTCGATCGTCGCCTGTCCGTCGCCGGTCACGATCAAGAATTCTTTGGCAACGATGCCTGTAATCCTGCCTGTTTTTTCGTGAGGATAACGCACGTAGAAAACGCCGATTTCGTTTGGAAACGGAATTAACGCCTGCACCAGAAAATCGAAATTGGCTTTTTCGCAGTAGGTTTTGAGTTGATTTTGATTCTCGATTTTCTTCACCGCTGAGCCGCGCAAACCAATGTCAGGCTTGGCGATTAAGGGAAACTGTAGTCCGAGTTGTTGTACTTTTTCAAGCACTTCGTTCAATGGCGTGCCTGCTGCAATCAAGTCTGTATTGGGATAATAGCGTTGCGGAATTAGGTTATAAATCTGTTTTTTCGACTCCATCATGAAGCCCCCGTTTTTGATACTCGGGTTAGACGCATTGTAGAAGAAGATCGTTCTGGCTTTGAGTGCGTAATACACCCACAAAAAATAAATTGGAATGTACACGATGTGCATCGGCCAATATTCCCAGTGGAGCAATTTATGGAGGAAGAGTTTCAAATTGGTTGGGAGTTGTGGGTTGTGGGTTGTGAGTTGTGAGTTGTGAGTTGTCGGTTATTGGTTTAAAAAGTTCAATTACAGTTTAAACACATTACAAAACCGGGCCGCGTGAGATTTAGCTTCGCTCAGTTCGGCTATGCCTTGGGTGATATTAAGAGGAGGAAGTCCGGTGGACTTCAGGTATTTTTCTAGATTTTATTTTATGAATTAAAGTCATCGTTAAACTTGGATTGCGTGAGGGATTACTTCTCTGGCTAATATTTTAATAGGTGTTCAGTGAACTTCGTTTGCAGCATTGTCTGAGCTCTTTTTGCGCAGTGAAACGGAGCAAAAAAGCGAGTGCGAAAAGCCCGACCCTTGTGGTCACGCCCCAAAATCAAACTTGGATAAAGGTATTATAAAAATCTTTCTGTTCGATCAGATCGTGGTGGCGAATCGTCACTTTATTTTGCGTGATGACCGTTTGCGTGATGCTGAGCGTCTGGAGCTTGTTGCCGCGGTTGATAATGAGCCCGTGTTCTTGATCCTCGGTTTCGGTATAACGGTGAAAATCGAACATTTGCTGTGGACTGACATTGGGTTGGGTTTCTAAAAAATTGGCAAACCATTGCGCACGTTGCTCTCGAATCGGTTTTGCGTATAATGGCGACGATGACCAGATGTAATTTTGCGTGGGATCGAGTGTTATTTTTTCTTTTTCGGAACCATTCCAGCGCAGTTGATATAGCTTTTGGTTTTGGTATAATATAATCGTTAACGGCTCTATATTGTCGAGATCAATGGTCTCCCAAGTGTTAATCGCCGAGTCAGCACTGAGCAAATCGAGTACGATCAAGCCACGACTTCTGCGATATGGCGGACTCCACTGGTGTTTTTCAGCGGCCCCGTTGAGCAGTACGAGCGCGTTGGCATCTTCATCAACGGCAAACCAAGTGCCGCCAGCCTTAGGATCTTTGGGAAAACAGAGGTTTTTGGTATTGACTAAATAATTTTTTGGTGGCATCGCGGGTCTGATGCTTTGCTCATCGCGGTTCGAGGTAATGATAATTTCAGCATTGGAACAGACGAAACTTACTGTGCACATTGGTTTCTATATTCGATGGTAGAACGTGCGACGCCAAAATTGCTGTCGATATTAATGTGCGCCAGTTGCAACAGCGCTACTTTTATGAGCGCTTGATGGTGGATGCAATGCTCGAGATTGTAAACCAATTCGCGGTAGTAATTGGTGCTGATGCTGATGGCTTCGCCTTCGATGGTTTGCTGCAGTTCGAGATTTTTATTGGCTTTGTCGAGGTTATTTAAAACTGTTGTAATCGCCTGTTGCGCGGATATGATATCGGTTTGAATTGCATAATCGCGTTTTCTGAGGTCGTAATTGATGGTAGCTGAATCGTATTGGCTGTCGAGACACTGGAACATTTCGATGATGTGTCGTGTGTGTTCCCCGATCGTAGCGCCACTGAGTCCGAAGCAAGAAGCGGTATAATCTTCATTCGACAGTTTCGACAATAAATCGGTCAATTCGCCCAGCGCTTTGTGTATGGAAGGAAATAGCATAATGTTGTTTTTTGACCTGATATACGGTTTCGAAAAGCGTTCAGTTTTTCAGGTATGAATTTAAGAATTAAATTTTAAAACGCAGTAAATCGGGAATTTTATTTTTGTGTTGCCATATGAGTAAGGCACAACAGGTAAAAGTGATTGCTGCAAGGACGAATAAGGTCCCGCCATCGTTTTTGACTGCAATTCCTAATATAAAAACATGAGAAACAATCGCTCCGAACATGGTTCCTAGTCCGAGCAGCGCGCCTAATAATGTGGTTCTTGGTATTAAAATCAGTATTGACGCTATGAGTTCGATGACGCCCGAACCGATTCTGCCGTAAGGCTCAGCGCCCAAAGTTGTGAAAATGTAAACGCTTTCTTCAGCGCCGGTGAATTTAAAATATAAGGTTTGTACGAGGATGATGACTGCGAGGAGTTTAACCGTCCCGCTGACAATTGGATTTTTCATTTTGGATTTTGTTTGTTGGATTTTTAGCGCTCAATTCTAAGAAAGTCAGTGATTAATGTTTACTAATTGCTGATTCTCTTCCAGTTGGTATCGGCTTTCTTTTTCAGGCTGGTTTCGTCTTTGTTCCAGCTTTTGAGTGTGTTGTTGAAATAAGCGTTGTAGAATAGATACAGTTTCCCGTCGACGATTTTGAAAGTTTCCGGGTTGATCTCTACTTTCTCTGCGTTACTCCCCATGGCGTAAGCGCACCAGCCGCCATATTGCGGCTCGAAGGTCACAGGGTTTTTAAGGAAAGCATCCTTATTGGCTGCCGTTGAAAATTGGTAGATGACACCTTCATACGATGCAACGATTTCTTTTTTGCCTTTGATGGCTTTCGATTGTTTGAAATAGGCGACCGGATCATAGCCTTGCAGCGCGGTCTTTTTTTCAAGGTTGAAATGCGCTGCTCTTTTGGAAGCTGACTGTGCGCATGCCGCAACCGATAGAAATGCTACGCATAAGATCAAGATTTGTTTTTTCATGTTACTTTTAAGTATTGCTGTTTTACGATACAAAAGTAGCGCGGAACCAAAACCAGAAATGTCGGCTGTTTTACAAAACCGGTCAAATAAATAAATTGATTTACCATCCGGTTTTCGCAAAGTGTATTTTTCAAAGCAAGTAATGCAGGAAAACTGCCTCGTTCTTGACCCTTAAATTGATTACAATTTACTAATATCGGGAATCAATATTTCCTTTCTATTGTAGTGAATTAAACCTGAAGATTCAAGTTCACTCAGCAATTGCGTCGCCGTTTGTCGCGATGTGCAGATAATTTGAGCAATATCGTTTTGGGTTAGATAATTCTCTATCGTTACTTGATTGCCGACTTTTTTCCCTTCCCGTTCGGACCAATCCTTAAGGAATTGATGCATTCTGGTTTTCGCGTCTTTAGACACCAAATTCGAATAATTATTTTTGATGCGCTTCATTTTGAGTCCAACAAACTTCGTATACGACAAAGCCAAACTGGGGTTCCGCAGCAACAAATCTTCGAAGTCCGACATTAGGAAACTACAGATCGCAACCTCATCGGTTAACGCCTTAGCGTATTCATTAGAATTGGTGTCGTTTTCGAGCGTTAATTCGCCGAATAAATCGCCTTTTTGGATGATGTCTTTAATGGTTTCGTTACCGTTTTCATCAATCGAAACAATTTTGATATTGCCTTTCTTGAGCAAGAAAATCCGCGGCACTTCCGAGGAAGAAAAATAAATAACTTCGCCTTTTTTGGCTTTCTTAAATCCGGTAATGATGCACAGTTGCCGGATCTGTGAAAAACTCAAGACACGAAATAGCTTGTGGTCGCGCAGGTACCAATACTTCAATTCTTCAAAGGTGGACATTGAACTCATAGCGTAAAAGTAACCAAATTTGAAATAAAAAAACCATTAAGAAATTAAGTTTCATCAAGTCGGAACCAACTTAATTTTAATCTCTTAATGGCTTTTAAGAATCTATATCCTTTTACGAAACCAATCCTCTAGAAATCACAATACGTTGAATCTCAGAAGTGCCTTCATAAATCTGCGTAATTTTAGAATCGCGCATCATTCTTTCAACGTGATATTCGGCGACATAGCCGTTGCCTCCGTGAATTTGAACGGCTTCGTTAGCGACTTCCAATGCAATTTCAGAAGCGTATAATTTCGCCATAGCACCCGAATGTGAAATATCTTTGCCTTCGTCTTTTTCGCAAGCGGCTTTCATGATTAGCAATTTTGCGGCTGTAATTTTTACGTACATATCGGCAAGCTTAAATGCGATCACTTGGTGATTGAATATTTCTTTCCCAAATGCTTTGCGTTCGTGCGAATATTTTAATGCGAGTTCATAAGCACCTGTTGCGATTCCCAATGCTTGCGATGCGATTCCGATTCTGCCGCCATTCAAAACGTTCATCGCGAAATTGAATCCAAATCCGTCCGCGCCAATTCTGTTTTCTTTAGGTACTTTGACATCGGTAAACATCAACGAATGCGTATCGGAACCACGGATTCCCATTTTCTTTTCTTTGATGCCCACTTCAAAACCAGGCCAACCTTTTTCTACGATGAAAGCGTTGATTCCTTTGTGTTTTTTCTCGACATCGGTCTGCGCGATAACCAAATACGTTGAAGCCGTCGCACCGTTGGTAATCCAGTTTTTGGTACCATTGAGTACGTAATGGTCGCCTTGATCGATCGCGGTTGTTTTTTGTGAAGTCGCATCTGATCCCGCTTCAGGTTCCGACAGACAAAAAGCGCCAATAACTTCCCCTTTGGCTAGTGGCACAAGGTATTTCATTTTTTGTTCTTCGTTGCAGTATTTTTCCAAACCGGCACATACGAGCGAATTATTAACCGACATGATGACGGCTGCTGATGCATCAACTTTAGCAATCTCGGTCATTGCCAGAACATAAGATATACTGTCTAGACCTGAACCACCGTACTTCGGATCGACCATCATGCCCATAAAGCCGAGGTCCGCCATCATTTTGATCTGTTCGGTTGGAAACTTGGCATGTTCGTCTCTTTCGATAACGCCGGGCAACAATTCGGTTTGAGCGAAATCTTTTGCGGCTTGTTGAATCATTAAGTGCTCTTCGGTAAGGTTGAAATCCATTTGCTGAGTAATAAGTGGGTGTTTTTAATCGGATTCAAATGTATAATATAAAAGTTAAAATTTCAAACGTTTTCGTGATTTTAGATTTTGTCTAATGGCGCTCCTGAAATTTGAATTTATCCAAAAACAAAAAGCACCTACAATCGCAGATGCTTTTCATGATCATCAGAAATAAACTACTGTTTAATCATCCGGATGGATTGTGCTTTACCGCCTTGTGACCAGGTAAGTTGTAAATTGGAATTAGAATTCGCGAACTCTGATTAGAATTTTAATATATTGATTATCATAAATTTAGCTAATAGCAAAACAAACCTACAAATTATAAATTAGCATTTGATCGATTTTCGTATTTTTAAACCATGATTAAAGACCATTACAATATCATTGGCGTGATGAGTGGCACTTCGCTCGATGGTGTCGATTTAGCACAGATTCAATTCAAGCTGCGCAACGAACAATGGGAGTTTGAGATCTTAGCCTGCGAAACGGTAGCGTACGAACAAAACATACTGCATCAATTGAAAGCCGCCGTTAATTACAGTCAAGACCAACTTCACGATCTCAATCAAAATTACACAAAGCTTTTAGGGAAAATCATTTTCGATTTCATTCAAAAACACAAACTTAAAGCCATTGATGCAGTTTGTTCCCACGGGCATACGATTCTGCACCAACCGCAAAACGGGTTCACATTACAAATTGGCAACCTTCCCGAAATTGCGATTTACTGCGATCAGAAAGTAGTTTGTGATTTTAGGGTTCAAGATGTAAAACTCGGCGGACAAGGCGCACCGCTCGTTCCGATAGGCGATAGAATATTATTTGCTGCATATGACTATTGTTTGAATTTGGGCGGTTTCGCGAATGTTTCGTTTGAAACCAACGCAAAGAGAATCGCTTTTGATATTTCACCTGTAAATACCGTTTTGAATTTTTACGCCAACAAGCTCGGTTTCGAATATGATGACAAAGGCATGAAAGCGCGGTCAGGAAAGTTGAACACGGTGCTGTTAGATGCGTTGAACCAGCTCGACTTCTACGAAAAATCGTTTCCGAAATCATTGGGTTTTGAATATGTAGCGGAAGTCGTTTTACCATTGATCGAATCGCACAACCTTTCCATCGAAGATAAAATGCACACTTTTACGGAGCATGTCGCGATTCAAATCGCATCGGCATTGCCTATAAAAACTGGGAAGATTTTAGTGACCGGCGGCGGTGCTTATAACGATTTTCTGCTGCAGCGCATGCAATATCATCTACCGCAAATGGAGATCATTATTCCGACCCAAAAAATACTCGAATTCAAAGAAGCACTCATTTTTGGATTGCTAGGCGTTCTAAAATTGCGTGACGAGATCAACGTGTTGAGCAGCGTTACTGGCGCAAAACACGACCACAGTGCCGGCGAAATTTATAGTAATATTTTGCTTTAGTTTTTCTACTTTAAAAAATTACATTTGCATCACAAAAAAAAGCAACATTTTTAATGAAAGATTTACTCAAGAAATTCGAAGATAAAACCCCTGAAATCATTTTTAACTGGAAAGATGCTGAAACCGAAGCCGAAGGTTGGACAGTCATCAATTCGCTTCGCGGCGGCGCTGCTGGCGGTGGAACCAGAATGAGAAAAGGACTCGACGTCAATGAAGTGCTCTCGCTTGCCAAAACCATGGAAGTCAAGTTCTCCGTTTCCGGCCCGGCGATTGGCGGTGCGAAATCGGGCATCAATTTCGACCCCACGGATCCGCGCAAAAAAGGCGTTTTACAGCGTTGGTATAAAGCCGTTTCACCTTTGTTGAAAAGCTATTACGGCACCGGTGGCGATTTAAACGTCGATGAAATTCATGAAGTGATTCCAATGACCGAAGAATGTGGTGTTTGGCATCCGCAAGAAGGCGTGTTCAACGGGCATTTCAAACCCACGGAAGCTGATAAAATCAACCGCATCGGGCAATTGCGTCAAGGCGTTGTGAAAGTCATCGAAAACCCGAAATTCTCGCCGGATGTAGCCAGAAAATATACAATTGCCGATATGATTACAGGTTATGGCGTTGCCGAAGCGGTGCGTCATTATTACAGTATTTATGGCGGTAATGCAAAAGGCAAAAAAGCCATCGTTCAAGGATTTGGAAATGTAGGTTCTGCAGCGGCTTTCTATCTCGCGGAAATGGGTGTCAAAATCGTCGGAATTATTGATCGCGATGGCGGTGTAATAAATGAAAACGGCTTCACCTTCGAACAAATCAGAACTTTATTCCTCAATAAGGATGGCAACAAATTGGTCGCTTTCAACATGATTCCTTTTGAAGAAATCAATGCTAAAATCTGGTCTTTGGGCGCCGAGATTTTCACACCTTGTGCAGCTTCGCGATTGGTTACCCAAAGTCAGATTGACGCGATGGCCGCTTCAGGTCTCGAAGTCATTTCGTGTGGTGCGAATGTGCCATTTGCCGATAAGGAAATTTTCTTCGGTTCGATCATGGAGCAAGTCGATCAGAAAATCAGCCTGATTCCGGATTTTATTTCGAATTGCGGTATGGCACGTGTCTTCGCTTATTTCATGGAAAAGAAAGTGCAGATGACGGATGAAGCCATTTTTGCCGACACCTCGAACATCATTAAAAATGCGATCCAGAAAGCACATGATTTGAATCCATCGAAAACCAATATCAGTGCTACGGCTTTCGAAATTGCACTTAAACAATTGGTATAAGCTTTAAGTATTTTGGAAACAATTTTTAGTATATTTATTCGTTTTTAAAAATAATCCGGTTCATTAAATCAGCACAAGTATTATGGACATTTCACTCAATAAAGACCAACAAAAATCAGTAGGATTGACCATCCTTGTGATGGCATTGCTCCTACTGATCTTATTCTTTGTTCGATTTTGGCCACCTGCAAACCTAAAGTTATTAGGCGGTGGCGGCGGTGGCGGAATCGAAATGAACTTCGGCGACAGCGATTTCGGCATGGGCGATAACTTCAAAAGTGAAGTTTTGAATGTCAAAGACGAAGCGAAACAAGCACCAACACCAGTCACTTCAAAAGAGGATAACATCATTACCGAAGATGATTCGCAAGACGATGTGATTGCGATGCCTAAAAACGAAAAGGTAAAAAAACCAACACCGGTCGTTGAAAAAACAGTTACAAAACCAATCGTTGTTGAAAAACCAAAAGTTTCTAAGAATACGAATGATGCGCTTTCCAATATTTTGAATTCGAATAAAGGCGGCGACGGCAATGATAAAACCAGCGGAAACAAAGGAAGACCGGATGGTAGTTTATCATCGGGTGGTTATAGCGGAAGCGGCTCCGGCACAGGGTCTGGAACGGGTTCAGGTTCTGGGAACGGATCAGGAAACGGCTCAGGAAGCGGCAGTGGTAATGGCAGTGGCGATGGCTCCGGAACAGGAAGCGGATCGGGTTATTTCCTAGGCAACAGAAAAGCTTTAAGCAAACCCGTACCGAATTACACCTGCAATGAAGAAGGAAAAGTAGCGGTGCAAATTGCAGTAGATAAATCAGGTAATGTTGTTGATGCCAAGCCTGGCGTAAGAGGAACTACAAATGCTGCAAAATGTCTTTTAGATGAAGCCCGAAACGCGGCAATGCGGACACGTTGGCAGGCGGACAGCAATGCTCCTGAAAAACAAGTTGGATTGATCATTTACAATTTCAATTTGAATTGATTATTTATTTCCAACACACATTCCACAGCATTTCACAGCTTTAATCTGTGTTATTCTGTGGAATCTGTGTTAAAGAAACATGCTAAAAGCTCATTCTAGCAAATATTAGGTAAACGAAATCAGCCACAAATTCACAGGTTTAATTAGTGAATTTGTGGCTGAATATTTTATTTTAGCATTTACTTCGGACTTGTTGCAATTACGAACTTGAGTTTGTTCTTAACCCCGATTTGAAGCACATCGACCAAATCCTGCACCTGCATATTAAAAGGTATTCTGACTACAACCGTTTGGTCTTTAGCCGGATCCATTTTGGAAAGCAGCAACGCTTCGAGTTTTTCAAAATCAACTTGTTCTTTGTCTACGAAAAACTGTTTGTCTTCGGTTACTGAAAGCGTGATCAATTGCTTGTTCGTCTTTTCGTTTGTTTTCGATTTCGGTAAAGTCATGCGAATCACATTCGGGTTCGCTAAAGTCGATATGATCAGGAAAAACAATAGCAAAAAGAACATGATGTCACTCAATGATGAAGTCGCTACTTCAGCATGAAATCTTTTATTTCGTTTTATCATTGTTTGGTCTTTGAATGATATTTACAAATTCTAATACTTGTCTTTGGATCGACAATGAAAAACCATCGATTTTACCGTTGAGCAAGTGATAGCCACTATAGGCCAAAATACCGACAATCAGACCCGCACCCGAGCTGATCATTTTTTCATACAAACCTCCGGAAATATTACCGATACTGATATCTTCGGTTACCGAAATACTGTAGAAAATCTTGATTACACCCGAAATGGTTCCGATAAAACCCAATGTTGGCGCAATACCAGCGATCAAACCGAGCTGTCCTAGATGTTTTTCCATTTGACCGATTTCGATGTTCGCGGCACGTTCCATATTCGATTCGATTTCAGAAATCGGACGGCCTATCGTCAGAATTCCTTCCTTTAATATTATACCTTGGGCGGTTCCTACTCGATCTGCAGCGGAGTGCGCCATATCGAGATGACCTGCGTTGAGACTGTTGCGAATATCTTTGGTCAGATGCTGGTCGATTTTTGCCGCTTTGTGGATGTATAAAAATCTTTCGAAAATCAGATAAATGGTATAAACCAACAAGATTACAATCGGGATTAGAAAAAATCCACCTTTAAAGATAAATTCCAAAACTGACACTTCTGTATTCAGCGGTGTATTTTGAGCCACTTCAGCAGTAGCTTGCGATAAAGTATCAGCTTGTATTTGCAAAAACGTCGTAATCATATTTGTTTGTTTTTTTTGACTTTTATGATAAATTAATTTCAATTTTGTATCGACAACGCCGACTTCACAATATTAAACTAAAAAAAGAAGAAAATATTTTACCTCAAAATTTATTTATTAAAAAGTAATGAACTATCAAGACACCGTCAACTGGATGTTTAAGCAATTACCGATGTACCAAATGCAGGGTGCGATCGCTTATAAAAAAGATTTGACCAACACCCTTTTGCTGGTTGACTATCTCGGAAATCCTCAAGCAAACTTAAAGTGCATTCATGTCGCAGGAACCAACGGAAAAGGCTCGACATCGCACATGCTGGCATCGATTTTTCAGGAAGCCGGATATAAAGTTGGGCTATATACTTCGCCGCATTTGAAAGATTTTCGGGAGCGCATTAAGATTAACGGCGACATGATTACTGAGGAATTTGTAGTGGAATTCATCAATAAGCACCGCACTTTTTTTGAAAGGCATGAACTCAGTTTTTTTGAAATGAGCGTTGGTCTCGCCTTTGCCTATTTTAATCATCTGAATATTGATATTGCGATTATAGAAACCGGTATGGGCGGAAGGCTTGATGCCACCAACGTCATCCGACCATTGATATCAGTAATTACTAACATCGGCTTCGATCATACAGCATTTTTAGGCAATACTTTAGCTTTGATTGCAGCGGAAAAAGCAGGCATTATTAAAACGAATGTTCCTGTGGTGATTGGTGAATATACCAAAGAAACCAAATCGGTATTTACTTTAAAAGCAAATGAAACCCAGTCTGAGATTTACTTCTCTTCTGATTTAATTTCAGAAACCTATCCCGCAGCATTGCTGGGAAACTATCAAATTCACAATAGGAAAACGGTATTGCAGACGATTCGGGTGCTCCAAGCGCAGCGTCAATTTGTGATTACAGAACACGATATCCGAAAAGGTTTCTTAAAAGTAATTGAGAACACCGGATTACACGGACGGTGGCAGCAATTGCAAGAACATCCAAAAGTCATTTGCGACACGGCACATAATGCTGCAGGTTTAACTTCCGTGATTGGTCAGATCCTTGAAGAACACTATGATCAATTGCATATAGTGTTGGGCGTTGTGAATGATAAAGATTTGAATGAAATTTTGCCGTTATTTCCAAAAGAAGCGGTTTATTATTTTTGCAGACCGAATATTCCACGTGGTCTCGACGCTGCAATTTTAAAAGATAAAGCCACCGAAATGGGATTATCCGGCAGTATTTACAACTCAGTTTCAGAAGCTTACCAAACTGCATTAAATCGTGCCTCGCCTTCTGATCTTATTTTTATTGGCGGGAGTACTTTTGTAGTTGCAGAAATTTTGGAATAAAATGAAAATTTGTTTGCATATATAAAAAACTGCCTTATATTTGCACACGCATTCAGGGCGATTAGCTCAGTTGGTTCAGAGCATCTGGTTTACACCCAGAGGGTCGGGGGTTCGAATCCCTCATCGCCCACAAAAGCAAGTCACACGACTTGCTTTTTTATTTTAATACAAACGGGCTATTAACTCAGCGGTTCAGAGTGCTACCTCGACAAGGTAGAAGTCACTGGTTCGAATCCAGTATGGCCCACAACTTAAAAAAAATGGCGTCAATACCCGATAAATCTTAGGATTTTATCGGGTATTTGCTTTTGCAGTTACACCAAATTATTCATTCAATCTTATTTCTTACCAGATACGATCGAGATCCTACAGAAACAATATCGCTCGATTTTAACAATCAATACCAGGACGAAACACTGCAACGAAGTGAAAGCAAAATACACAATAAATAACAGCAGAAACCAAATGCCTACTGTAAAAAGTTGGCCGCTGTAATTAAAAACTTTACCGAGGTGGTTTTGTTTGTGCCAACCAATGCAAAGCCAGCGCTGTTTAATTTTATTGGCAAACCCATTTTTTGAAAATATAAAATTTGAAGTGGTCAATGCTAATAACATCAACAACAACCAGTAACATCAATTTGTAAGGGAGCATTTCAAAAAGATCGATTTCAAAATTATTTAAATGTTGCCATGACAAGTCAAAAATGCAGTAACTTTATGCAATAAATCCTTTCACAAATACTTATCGATATGAAAATACTTATTGTACTTACGTCCCATGACACTTTAGGAACCAGCGGGGAAAAAACTGGTTTCTGGGTCGAGGAATTCGCAGCGCCTTACTACGTCTTTGCGGATGCAGGCGCAGCAATAACCATTGCATCTCCAAAAGGAGGACAGCCACCCGTTGATCCAAAAAGCGAAGCTGCAGACGCGCAGACTGCGGACACGCAAAGATTCTACAAAGACAATATTGCGATCGACCTTGTAGCGCATTCCCTAAAATTAAGTGACATAGACCAGACTGATTACGATGGGGTATTTTATCCCGGTGGTCATGGTCCGCTCTGGGATTTGGCCAATGATAAAGATTCGATCAACCTGATTGAAGACTTTTACAACGATCAGAAACCAATCGCTTTCGTATGTCATTCCCCTGCAGCCTTGGTCAATGTAAAAACTAAAGATGGAGAGCCTTTGGTAAAAGGAAAACAACTGACCGGTTTTTCAAATACAGAAGAAGAAGCCGTAAAGTTAACCAAGGTAGTGCCATTTTTACTCGAAGATGAGCTTACCAAACACGGTGCCCATTACACTAAAGGAAAAGACTGGGAATCGTATGTCAAACAAGATGGTTTGATAATTACAGGACAGAATCCTGGGTCTTCGGCAGCGGCGGCAAAATTACTGCTCCAAACACTGGAACGTGAAAAACAATAAAGGGATCTTGTTAGCGGTCAACAAGATCAAATACCTAAACTTAAATCCAAATTCGTATTTTCGATCATAACCAAAAAAGACCATCTGTTGCATAAGGTGTTAAATCCATCATTTATTTTGCTAGTTTGAAAATTAAACTTACATTTGCGTCAACAAAAAAGGAAAAATGAATTTTAATACTTTACATCATGTCTCTTATTTATTCGCTCAAGCGAGGTGATAGAGGTATGCTGTAATTAAAACAATATTTCAAAACCCGTCTGAGTAAATCAGACGGGTTTTTTGTTTTCTACCCTATTGGTTTACTCAGCTAAAACTTAACAAAAATGAGTAAACTAAAAATTGCAATTCAAAAAAGCGGACGACTCAGTGAAAAGTCCCTAAAACTGCTGGAAGAATGTGGAATAAAAATTTCTAACGGAGACCGAAAACTAAAAGCAGAGGCAACAAACTTCCCTGTTGAAATTTTGTTTTTGCGTGATGATGATATTCCACAATACGTTGAACAAGGCGTAGCCCACATTGGTATTCTGGGTGAAAACGAAGTTTGGGAAAAAAATAAGAACGTAACTGTAGTCGAGAAATTGGGATTTGCGAACTGCAAACTTTCATTGGCTATTCCAAAGGATGAAATCTATACTGGGCTCAATTTTTTTCAACATAAAAGAATTGCGACAAGTTATCCGGGCATTCTTCAAAAATTCTTTGATGAAAAGAGCATTAGTGTCAACATTGAAGAAATAGGCGGAAGCGTAGAAATAGCGCCCGGAATTGGTTTAGCCGAAGCCATTTTCGATATTGTAAGTACCGGTAGCACCTTGCTTATGAATGGTTTAAAAGAAGTTGAAGTGGTTGCCAAAAGCGAAGCCGTGCTCATCTCGGCGCCCAAACTTGATTTTGAAAAACAGCAAATATTGGAAAAATTGCTCTTTCGAATTAAAGCAGTAAAAAACGCTTCACAAAACAAGTACATTTTGTTAAATGCTCCAAATTCAGCTATTCAAAATATTTGCAAAACATTACCCGGAATGAAGTCACCAACGGTTTTGCCTTTGGCAGAAGAAGGATGGAGTAGTTTACACTCTGTAGTCAAAGAAGATGAATTTTGGGATGTTATAGATCAACTCAAAATATATGGTGCTCAAGGAATTTTGGTTGTTCCGATCGAGAAAATGATAATTTAAAAATTAAGAAGGTAATGAATACAATAAAATATCCAAACAAAAGCGAGTGGACTACCCTGATAAAAAGACCTGCAATTGCACAACAAGAATTGTTTGCGTTGGTCAATCAGGTTTTTGTAGAAATTAAAAAAGATGGTGACAAAGCAGTAAAAAAGTACAATCACTTTTTCGATAGTGTGGATCTAGATAATCTGGAAGTAAGCGAAAAAAGCATAATGGAATCCTTAAATAAGGTATCACAAGAATTGCAAGATGCGATACGATTAGCGAAAAGTAACATTGAAACATTTCATGCTAAACAACAAGAAAGGAAACAAGTGATAGAGACTACAAAAGGTGTCCACTGTTGGAGGGAAAGCCGACCTATAGAAAAAGTAGGCATCTATATTCCTGGTGGGTCTGCCCCTCTATTCTCTACAGTACTAATGTTGGGAATCCCTGCGAATTTGGCTGGCTGCAAAGAAATTGTGGTGTGCACACCTCCAAACAAAAAAGGAGGAATAAATCCAGCTATTTTGTTTGCCTGCAATCTCGTAGGAATTAGTAAAATTTTTGCAGTTGGGGGCATTCAGGCAATAGGAGCAATGACCTTTGGCACGAAATCCATCCCACAAGTGGATAAGCTATTTGGTCCTGGGAATCAGTATGTAACAGCCGCCAAACAAGCAGCCCTTCACTACGGTGTTGCAATAGATATGCCCGCGGGTCCTAGTGAAGTGCTGGTTATTGCCGATAAATCCTGCAACCCACAATTTGTTGCGGCCGATTTACTTTCACAGGCCGAACACGGACCCGATAGTCAGGTAATATTATTGTCTGACAATGAAGATGTAGTTCAACGAACACTTATAGAATTAAAAGAGCAACTTAAAGCATTGCCAAGAAAAGAAATCGCGGAAAATGCCCTTAAAAACAGTCAGGCAATTGTATTAAAAAATATTGAAGAGTGTATTGCTTTTAGTAATGATTATGCGCCCGAGCATTTAATTTTAGCCATTAAAAAATATAGCAAATACACACAAAAAATAAGCAATGCTGGTTCCGTGTTTTTAGGCCATTACAGTTGCGAAAGTGCGGGCGATTATGCAAGTGGCACAAACCACACCTTGCCAACCAACGGCTATGCTAAAAATTATAGCGGCGTGTCGCTCGATAGTTTTGTAAAGAAAATCACGTTTCAGGAAATCAGCGAAGAGGGAATTAGAAATATCGGTCCGGCAGTTGAAATAATGGCTGAAGCAGAGGGATTAATCGCTCACAAAAATGCAGTAACCGTTCGATTACAAAATCTTAAAGAGACCGTATAAAATGAATATTGAAAATATAATACGCCCAAACATCTTAGCATTAAAGCCTTACAGCAGTGCTCGTGATGAGTTTAAAGGTAAATCCGGGATTTTTTTAGATGCCAATGAAAATCCGTTTGGTACTTTAAATCGTTACCCTGATCCCTATCAAAAATCGTTAAAAGAGAAACTGTCTTCTTTAAAGAATATAGCTGCCAATAGTATTTTTATAGGTAATGGTAGCGATGAAGTAATTGACTTAACGTTCCGAATCTTTTGCAATCCCGGCACGGATAAAGTGATTGTTTGTCCACCAACATACGGCATGTACGAAGTGTCAGCAAACATCAACGATGTAGCGTTAATGTCAATTCCTTTGGATGAATCGTTTCAATTAAACATCGAAGAAATTTTATCTACTGAAGCCAAAATGATTTTCCTATGTTCTCCAAACAATCCAAGCGGTAATAGTCTTGATAACATCGAAAAAATTATTCAAAACTTTAACGGAATTGTATTTGTCGATGAGGCTTACATTGATTTTAGTTCAAGGGAGTCACTTCTTTCAAAAGTAAATGACTATCCAAATTTAATCGTGTCACAAACGCTGAGTAAGGCATGGGGGGTTGCTGCTATCCGCATTGGAATTGCCTATGCCAGTGAAGCAATCATTGGGTATTTTAACAAAGTAAAACCGCCTTATAATGTGAGTCAACTTAATCAGTTTGAAGCCTTAAAAACATTAGAAAATACAAGTGTTTTCAATGAAAACAAGAATACAATTATCTCCCAACGCGGTTGGTTGCAGGAGCAAATTTCAAACTTAGATTATATAGAAAAAATTTACCCAACAAATTCAAACTTTCTCCTAGTAAAGACCAAAGATGCGAATAGCATTTATCAAAAACTTATCGAGAATCAAATCGTGGTTCGCAACCGTCATTCGGTCGTTGAAAATTGTTTGAGAATAACCGTTGGAACACCTGACGAAAACACGAAGCTTGTAGAATTTTTAAAAAATATCACGTCATGAAAAAAGTATTATTTATAGATCGAGATGGTACATTGGTAATTGAACCTCCTTTGGATTTTCAATTGGATAGCTTAGAAAAATTAACGTTTTATCCCGGTGTATTTCAATGGCTTTCAAGAATAGCCACCAATCTAGATTTTGAATTGGTTATGGTTACCAATCAAGACGGATTGGGTACAGATTCTTTCCCAGAAGAAACTTTTTGGCCTGCACACCATAAAATCATTCAGGCATTCAGAAATGAAGGAATTGAATTTTCCGAAATAGTAATTGACAAGACCTTTGCTCATGAAAACGCACCGACACGCAAACCCAATACAGGCTTGCTTACCCATTATATAAAAGGGAATTATGATTTAAAAAATTCCTTTGTTATCGGTGATCGTTTAACCGATGTACAATTAGCTAAAAACTTAGGAAGTAAAGCAATTTTTATGGGTCAGGAAGTTCATGAAGATAGTGTCTTAACCACAACTTCTTGGGCAGAGATCTATTCCTTTTTAGCATCACAACCCAGAAAAGCAAGAGTAATTCGTACTACCAGCGAAACTAAAATAGTCGCGGAAGTAAACTTAGATGGTTCAGGGAAATCAACTATTGCAACCGGTTTAGGGTTTTTAGACCACATGTTGGAACAACTAGCCAAACACGGGAATTTAGATTTGACCGTTAACGTTCAAGGCGATTTGTACATTGATGAGCACCACACCATTGAAGATGTAGCCATCACTTTAGGGGAAACATTTTTACAAGCATTGGGCAGCAAAAAGGGCATTGAGCGTTATGGCTTTTTATTGCCGATGGACGATTGTTTGGCACAAGTAGCAATAGACTTTGGAGGCAGACCTTGGTTGGTATGGGATGCCGAATTTAAGCGCGAAAAAATCGGAGAAATGCCTACCGAAATGTTCAAACATTTTTTCAAGTCGTTTAGCGATAATGCCAAATGCAACCTCAACATCAAAGCGGAAGGCGACAACGAACATCATAAAATTGAGGCCATTTTTAAAGCATTTGCCAAGACCATAAAACGAGCGGTTGCGAAGACAAATAATTTTTCTATTCCCAGCACAAAAGGCACACTATGATAGCAATTATTAAATATAACGCAGGCAATATCACCTCTGTACAAAATGCGATTAAACGCTTGGGTTTTGAATGCATCGTCACGGATGACGAACAACAAATTCGAACCGCAGATAAAGTCATTTTCCCCGGTGTCGGTGAAGCAAGTTCTGCCATGCGTTATTTGAAAGAAAGAAATATTGATAATTTGATTTTAGCACTGACGCAACCGGTGTTAGGCATTTGTTTAGGTCAGCAATTGATGTGTCAATTTTCTGAAGAAGGCAATACGCAATGTTTGGGTATTTTTCATGCAGCAGCAAAGAAATTTCCTGCGACTGATAAAGTGCCACACATGGGTTGGACTACTCTTCAAAAGATGAATTCCAAGCTTTTTGATGGCATCAACGAACAAGATGACTTCTATTTTGTACATAGTTATTACTGTGAATTGACAGAAAACACCATCGCGGAGTGCGATTACATATTGCCCTTTAGCGCTGCCATGCAAAAAAATAATTTCTATGCAACGCAATTTCACCCTGAAAAATCGTCAAGTGTAGGCGAACAAATTTTGAAAAACTTTTTACTACTATGAGAATCATCCCAGCTATAGATATCATTGACGGCAAATGTGTTCGGTTAACCAAAGGTGATTATACAACACAAAAAATATACAATGAAAAACCTACGGAAGTTGCCAAAGAATTTGAAGCGAACGGCATTCAGTATCTGCATTTAGTCGATTTAGATGGGGCAAGATCAAAACATATTGTCAACTACAAGGTGATTGAAGACATTGCAAAAAACACCTCTTTAAAAATTGATTTTGGTGGCGGAATTAAAAGCGCCCAAGATATTACCATTGCTTTCGAGAGCGGTGCTTCCCAAATTACCGGAGGAAGCATAGCGGTTCAAAACCCGACGATGTTCTTAGCGTGGTTAAAGCAATACGGAAGCGATAAAATCATTTTAGGAGCTGATGCACTTCATCGAAAAATTGCCACGCACGGGTGGTTAGCAAGTTCCGATAAAGATGTAGTGGAATTTATTGCCCATTTCGAGCAAAAAGGAATTAGCTATGTAGTATGCACTGATATCACCAAAGATGGCATGTTGCAAGGAACAGCCAACGAATTATACAGGGAAATTCTACAAAAAACCAAAGTAAGTTTAATCGCGAGTGGAGGCGTTTCTTCGATTCAAGATTTAATTAAACTTAAAGACATAGGTTGTGACGGCGCTATTGTCGGAAAAGCAATTTATGAAGGAAAAATCACTTTAAAAGAACTAACCCAATTATGCTAAAAAAGAGAATTATTCCCTGTCTTGACATCAAAGATGGAAGAACCGTGAAAGGCGTAAATTTTATTGCGATTCAAGACGCAGGAGATCCCATAGAGTTAGCCAAACGGTATGTAAGTGAAGGAGCAGATGAGTTGGTTTTTTTAGATATAACTGCCACAATTGAAAAGCGAAAGACCCTAACAGCATTGGTGCGTCAGATTGCCAAAGAAATCAACATTCCTTTTACGGTTGGTGGTGGAATAAATTCATTAGAAGATGCACAAGCCATAATTAAGGCTGGAGCTGACAAAGTAACTGTCAATTCATCCGCGGTAAATAACCCTGATTTAATTAAAGAAATAGCGCACGAATTGGGCAGCCAGTGTGTTGTAGTAGCGATTGATACTAAATTTGAAAATAATGAATGGACCGTGTTTGTAAACGGTGGAAAAATTTCAACAGGCATCAAAACATTAGCTTGGGCAAAACAAGTAGAACAATTAGGTGCAGGCGAAATTTTGCTCACATCGATGAACAATGATGGCACAAAAAATGGCTTTGATATTGATCTTGCGATTCAAGTAAGCAATAGTGTAAACATTCCCGTAATAATATCGGGCGGCGCGGGAAGCAAAGAGCATTTCAAAGAGGTCTTTCGTAAAACAAACGTAAGTGCCGCATTGGCAGCAAGTATATTTCATTTCGGTGAAATCGCAATTCCGCAATTAAAACAATTTTTAAAAAAACATAACCTTCCAATAAGATGAATATAGATTTTCAAAAAAACAATGGGTTGATTCCAATAATCATTCAAGATAATGCTACAATGCAAGTATTGATGTTAGGCTATATGAATGAAGAAGCTTATGAAAAAACAATGCAAGAGCAAAAAGTAACGTTCTTTAGTCGCAGTAAAAATCGCTTGTGGACTAAGGGAGAATCATCAGGCAATTATTTAGTGGTCAACGAGATCAAAATTGATTGTGACCAAGATACGATGCTAATAAAAGTTACACCGCAAGGACCAACTTGCCACACAGGAAGTAACTCCTGTTTTAACGATGATTCAGCCAAAGGATTTTTGTATCAGTTGCAAAACACGATTTCAACACGTGTAGATAGTGCTGACGAAAACTCATACACTTACAAACTCTATAAAAAAGGCATTAATAAAGTAGCGCAAAAAGTTGGTGAAGAAGCTGTTGAACTCATTATTGAATCTAAAGACAGCAACGATGCACTTTTTAAAAACGAAGCTGCTGATTTACTATACCATTTTCTAATATTGCTTAAAATGAAAAATATTAAACTGGAAGCAATAGAAGAAGAACTAGCAATTCGTTCCAAAAAGTCCAGCAGGGGCGTTTACAATACGCAGCAATAAATCACATGGCAATATTGACCCCAATTTAATAAAAGTGATTTTTGCGACGATGTTAAAATACTTCGATTTTGATGTTATGGTTACGAGCCGAAATGATTTAACTCGCGATTGGTTCATTAGCCAAATCAAAAGGCAATACCTGTATTTCACGATCCAATTTAGCCTTGATGATATCGACAACCAATTGATGTTGATCACTCAAAGCGACAATGAAATCGCCGGGCTGCGCAATATCTAGAGCATACGCTATCGATGCTGCTTCTTCCGCGATAAGGTCATAGGTTACCAAATCGCTAATGGATTTTATTCCTTTTACGATGAGATCATTGATTTCATCAATCGTGCGACCCCGTAAACTATGTTCTTGGCGCACAATGATATGATCAAACATCGAGGCAGCAATTCGGGCCAATTCAATCGTATCTTCATCGCGTCGGTCACCGATACCGGCGATAATGCCTATTTTGCGATTGGCACTCACCTGCGACAAATAATCTTTCATGGCAAGCAACCCGTGCGGATTGTGGGCATAATCAACGAGAACTTTGTAATCATTAAATTCGAAAAGGTTCATTCTTCCGGGTGTTAGTTCATAACTTGGCACGAAGGATTGCAATGCTTGCTGGACCTGCATTTGTGTGAAGCCCCAACTGTAAGCGGCAAGTGTAGCCGCCAGTATATTGGCAATCATAAAACGGCAGGTGCCATTTTCGGTCAATGGAATATTAGAAACCGAATCAATGATTATCCTATTTTTTCCTTCGATGATTGTAATGTGATTATTTTCAAATACAGCAACATGAACGCCGTTCATAATCTGCCGCTGAATGACTTCGTTTTGTTCGTCCATTGCAAAAAAGGCAACATTGCAGTCGAGTGTTTCGGCGATAAGCCTGCAGTATTTGTCTTCTGCATTTAAGATTGCCCAGCCGGTTTCTTTGACACTTCGTGCTACCACCGCTTTGACCCTTGCAAGATCGCGCAAAGTATGGATGTCATTCAACCCTAGGTGGTCTTCGGCAATATTGGTGATGATCCCTACATCGCAGTGGTTGAAGCAAAGTCCGCCGCGCAGTAATCCGCCACGAGCCGTTTCCAGTACAGCGAAATCTACGGTCGGGTCTCGCAATATCAGACTGCCACTGACAGGTCCTGTTGTATCACCATCTTGAATTTTATAATCACCGATATAAATGCCGTCGGTGGTGGTATAGCCGGGATGGTAACCCGCAGTTTTTGCTATGTGTGCCAATAGTCGCGTGGTCGTAGTTTTCCCGTTGGTACCCGTGATTGCAAACAATGGAATGCGACTTTCTGAATCTTTCGGATATAGCATATCAACAACTGCTTTGGCAACATTTCTGGGGGTTCCTTTTGAAGGTTCAAGGTGCATTCTGAAACCGGGAGCGGCATTCACTTCGAGCACGACACCACCTGTTTGACGCATAGGCTGACTGATGTTGGAGGCCATAACGTCAATACCGCAGACATCGAGGCCGATGATTTTCGCAATGCGTTCCGCCATAAAGATATTTTCCGGATGAATGTCATCGGTCATGCCTTCAGCAGTGCCGCCAGTGCTCAAGTTTGCGGTTGATTTTAAATATAGGATTTCATTTTCAGCCGGAACACTTTCGATCGTATACTCGTATTTCTGGAGTTGAAAATAAGTATCCTTATCGAACTTAATCTTGGTCATGCTCGCTTCATGCCCTTCGCCCCTACCAGGTTGGATATTGACATCTTCGATGAGTTCACGTATACTCGAATTTCCATCCCCGATCACATGTGCCGGTACTCTTTTAGCTGCGGCGACAAAACGCCCATCGATGACCAACAGCCTAAAATCAGAGCCTGCAATAAACTGTTCTACCACAGCATAATGACTATATCGTTTTGATTCCTCTAGCGCCAGTTTTGCATTCTCATAATTTTCTATATTGATTGTAGCACCTTTTCCCTGATTGCCATTGAGTGGTTTGATCACAATTGGAAAACCTATAGATTCTATTATTGCTTTGAGTCCGAGTTCATCAGAACAGATATCACCTTTCGCTACGGGAATCATAGCCTGTGCCAGCAGCTTTTTGGTGTCATCTTTATCACCAGCAATGTTAACCGCTGTATTCGAAGTATTACACGTCATCGTAGCTTGGAACTGCTTTTGGTTGATGCCGTATCCCAATTGTATTTTAGAATTATTGCCGAGCCTTGTCCATGGGATGCCTCTTTTTTCAGCCTCTTTGACGATCGACAAAGTACTTGGACCGAGACCGAATCGGCGCTTTAGTAATTTCAATTCATCGATGTCTTCTGTGATGTCATAGGGTTCACTTTTACTAAGTGCATCGATAATTCTAAAGGCTGCTGTTGCGGCATATAGACCCGCTTGTTCGATTTCGTAAGTAAACACTAAATTATAAACGCCTTTCGTATTGGTTTCCCGCGTGCGTCCGTAACCCGCTTCCATTCCGGCGAGCGATTGTATTTCAAGCGCAATGTGCTCCATGACATGCCCCAACCAAGTTCCGCGTTCCACACGGGAGAAGAAACCGCCTCGTTCACCTTCGGAGCATTCGTGTTCGATCATACTTGGAATCATTGCTTTCAACCTATCGCAAAACCCATCGATTTTATCAGTAGGCAGCTGGTCCATTTCTTCGAGATCAAGCCTTACTTGAATCAATTTATTTCTGTAATTGCTCCAAACATTTGGTCCACGCAACACTTGGGTTTTTAAGATTCTCATGACTTGTTCTTGTTTAAATGGGTTAAAACGACTTCACAATAAAGCGCAACCAAAATTCAATATAAAGCAGTTATGGAGAATTACATCATTCCTTCAATTTCTTATATTTTAATGCGATAACTACTGCCAATAAAAATTTTACAACTTATACCGCTTAAAATATAAATACAATAAAAAAAAGTAGGTATAAATTTGAGGAAAACATAGTACATGAAACTCAAAAGTAAATTTGTCATTATCGGCGGTCCTGCAGACGGAATTGAAAGCAAAAGCGATATTCAAGGTTTTAAGGTTGCTGGAATTCTTGAGCGCATCCTTAGCGAATCAGCTAAAGGAAATGACTCCCGGATCGAGATTATTACAACCGCTTCCTCCGACCCTGAAGAAATCGGCAATGAGTATAAGAATGCATTTCATAAACTGAATGCCGCTCATGTTGATGTCCTCAGCATAAAGTCACGAGAGGAATCGGAAACCGCCAAAGTCATCAAACGCATCGAACAGGCTGATGTCGTTCTTTTTACGGGCGGCGATCAGATCAGATTGACTTCCATTTTAGGAGGATCTCTATTTTTCGAAGTCATTAAAGACCGACTTACCAAAGATGCCAATTTCATGTATGTCGGCATTTCGGCAGCCGGGGCCGCTGTATCTGAAAGTATGATATGCGTCGGCGAAAGCAATACCGCTATCAATAAAGGGAATGTTCAGACTGGTACGGGATTCGGCTTGGTCGAAAACGTGATGTTTGACACCCATTTCATTCACCGCGGAAGAATTGGTAGGTTGCTGCAAATTGTGGTGACCAATCCTAAAATTCTTGGTGTTGGACTCGAGGAAAATAGCGGCGTAATCATACAACACAATCAAATGGAAGCCATAGGGTCAGGCATGATCATGATTATTGACGGGCAAGAAATAAAAAATTCTAATTTACTTGAAATAAAATCCGGTGCGCCGCTGTCTATTGAAAACCTCAAATTGCATGTGATGAGCCGAAGCGATACTTTTAATTTGTCCGATCGTTCCTTACAAATTATTACTCCTGAGGAATGTAGATTATAGCATCTTCAAAACTTTGACCTACAGTATTTAAAGCCGATAACTCAAATTATCGGCCTTTTTTATGCACATTAATCTGTCGGGGAATTCAAATGTAGATCTAAATTTTCTGTTTATTTCAACTTATACTTTTAGGCATATATGTTAATGTTTAAAATTGTATCGTTTTAAAATTAGTTGTATCGATAATAAGTGTATTTTTGTCGATGAAATGAGTATTTTAATTTTTATTGTAATCATTTTCGCCCAAAATTGTTACTCCCAAATCTAACAATAATCTACTATGAAAAGAAGTATACCTAATATCTTCCATGCTTGCTATGCACTAATTTTTCTGACTGGCATTTTTACCGGAAATGCGCAATCAACCACAGTTTTCAACGACGACTTTACGACTTCAGCGGGAACATCTTTCACTACCACTGCAGGAGCAGTTGGAACCAGTATCAAATGGAATATGTCGCGCAGCGGCGCCGACTTTGGTGCCAGAATTACCTCTGGCAGTATGTCACTATCGAATGATGCTTCATCAGCTGGTAATGTGAACGGTTGGGCACTGGCTTCAACTAGTACAGCAGCTTTTATAACACCCTACAATACCACTTTAAGTTCCAACCCAGGCATGGTGACTTGGACGTTCAATATGCGACAACCACAGGCAAATCCTAGTGGCTTTGCTTCAGGAAATTATGGTGCTGTTTTTATATTAGCCGGTACCTCAGGAACTACTAATGCAAGCGGAACAGGATATGCAGTGACACTCGGTAACTCAGGAAAAACTGATCCTTTGAAATTGGTAAGCTACTCAGCCGGTCTTCAAACTACATCGCAAATAGTAGCTTCTAATACTACAGGATTGACTGATTTTGGAAACACTTATTTGAGCGTAAAAGTTACCTACACGCCTAGCACTAATACTTGGCAATTGTATGTTAGAAATGACGGCTCAACTTTTATAGATCCGAATAGTGGAAGTTTAACCTCACAAGGAACGGCTGTCAATAGTACTTATACTTTTACAGCTTTACCAATAATGGGCGCTTTTTGGAATGCAAGTACAAGAGCTAGCCAAACAGCGCTTTACGACAATGTCAAGGTAACGGTGGCAATGCCAACAACAACTTCTATTTCTCCACCATCAAAAGTAGCCGGAACCGGTGCGTTTACGCTTACCGTTAACGGAACTGGTTTTGTAAGTGGTAATAGTGTGGTTAGATGGAATGGCAGCAACCGAACCACCACTTTTGTTTCTGCTACACAATTGACAGCTTCTATATTGTCAACAGATATTACTTCTTCCGGGACGGCTACTGTAACCGTAGCGAACGGCGCCGCTGTTTCCAACGGACATACATTTACAATTGACCTCGCAGGTGCACCCAACATAAGTCTCTCTACTAGTGCTTTAAGTACGATGACCACGGTAACCGGAACAACTTCTTCTGCACAAACTTATAATGTAAGTGCCAGTAATTTAACAGCAGATGTTGCCGTTACGGCGCCAACCAATTTTGAAGTGTCCTCAAACGGCACAACTTATTCAGGTTCAATTGCGCTTACCCGAACTGGAAATGTGCTGGTGGGCCAACCGGTTACAGTATATGCCCGTGTCAAGGCTTCTGCACCATCAGGATTATACACGAATACAATTACTCATACTACTACCAGTGGTGCTACTAAATCTATCGCTGTGTCAGCCACGGTTATTGCCTCGAAACCAACAACGCAAGCCACAGCAGTTACTTTTACGACAGTAACTTCAACCACTTTTACGGTCAATTGGACTAACGGCAATGGCGCTAATCATTTGGTTTTAATTAGAAGCGGCGGCGCCGTTAATTCCAATCCGGTAGATGGTGTTATGTATACTGCCATAAACTCTTTTGGAGCCGGTTCAGAAATTGGCACCGGAAATTATACAATCTATTCTGGCAACAGCAATACAGTTAACATAACTGGATTACAACCAAACACTGCTTACCATGTTGCCGTTTATGATTATAATGGTTCCGCAGGTACAGAAAGTTATTTAACTACTAGCCCAGCAACAGGAAATAGAACCACACTTAATGCTCCTGTAGGTTGGCAGATATACAGTACTAATACAACGAATACCATTACATTTGACACCACAGTAGATGGGGTTAATGAAGGAACGTATCAAGCTGCAGGATTGTCACCGACTCTAACGAACGGTGAGCTGGATTCTGATGCTTGGGCTATCACAGGGTTTAGTGATGGTGCGATTGCTTTTGGAGGAACTAGCACCGATGGCTTGGATTATGACCGAGGAACGGCAACAGGAGGCGTTACAATAGGAGGTGTGTATGCTTTTGAAACTGCCACTAATAATTTTGCTTTAGGAATACAACCAGCAAACGGCGATTTTGTCCCGGGTTCCGCAACACTTCGGTTTCAGAATCAAACAGGGACAGCGTTAACATCGTTAAGTATTGGATACAAAGTATACGTTTATAATGATCAGGCAGCGTCGAGTAGTTTTAATTTCAGTCATTCGGCAGACAATTCCACTTACACGAGTGTTTCCGGATTAAACGCAACCTCACCAGCAACAGCCGACGCGTCACCCACTTGGAAATCCTATTATCGTGTAGTCACTTTAACAGGATTGAATGTAGCCAATAACAATTATTATTACTTCAGATGGACCGGAGCAACTGTTTCTGGCAGTACTGATTTTGACGAATTTGGATTGGATGATATTGTAATGGTCGCCAATCCGTCAACTAATTATGCCTCTTTTAGCGGAACAGCAGAAAACTTTGCTGTTTTGGGAAATACCACGTTATCGGGAAGTACAACTGTTTCCACTGATTTGACCATTAATGGCGGTAAAGTTGAGCTCAATGGCAATACATTAATCCTCAATGGAACGGTAACCAACACTACTTCGGGAGGATTAAAAGGCAGTGCTTCCAGTAACCTAACGATAAGTGGTGCAGTTAACCCGTCTTTGAGTTTTGACCAAAGTACTTTGGGAACCACGAATTTATTGAATAATGTTAGCATCAATACCACCGCTTCCAATTCCGTTACCATTTCAAATCCCGTAGTTGTCAATGGAACTTTGACAACCGCTTTGGGACAAACACTCAACATGGGTACCAATGCCTTAACGGGTACTTTAACGACGATTGCCAATAACGGAACCATTGCTACTCAAAATACGAGTTCATTACCAATACCTTCAGGGAAAACCTGGAGCGGAACGGGGACTGTAAATTATAATGCCGCTTCCGCAACGCAAACCATAGTGGTCGGGACATATCAAAATTTAACATCTTCTTCTACAGGAGGAGCAATTGCAGCTGGAAACTTAACCGTTAACGCAGTCTTGAGTCTGCCAACAGCAAATCCTTCTTCAACTGCAGGAAGTCTTACTATGGGAACGTATACGCTTACTATGGGAGGGAATGCTACTAACATAGGAATAGGAGATGTTACCGGCACAGTAACCCGAAACAATATTACAGCAAGTACACTTTACACTTTCGGACATGCGCACACATCAATTATATTTCCTAATATCGGAACATTACCAACCTCAATGAGTTTGAAAATTGCTATTGGAACAGCGCCGAGCTGGCGAACCGGAGCCATAAACAGAACCTATGATTTTATTCAAACCGGAGCTACAGGAACTAAGGCGGTTCTCAAAGCCCATTATTTAGATTCTGAATTGAATGGAAATGTTGAAACAAAATTAGTGGATTGGGCATACATCGTTTCGTCGTCTACTACTTTGGAACAAGGAAGATCTAATTTTAACACTACAGACAATTGGGTAGAACTGACCAATGTGAATGTTGGTTTGTATTTCACCGGAACGTTTGGTCAGGTATTATTAACATTGGATGAATCTGCTGCCGGCTCACTTACGTGGAATGGGACTGTCAGCGATTCTTGGACAACAGCGACCAACTGGACACCCAACGCGACACCATCGGATTTGACCATAGTTTATATTCCGGATGCCGCCACAACGCCTAATGATCCTACGCTGAACCCAACCGTTTTGCTTGGGTCATTAAATATTGATGCGGGCGGAATTTTAAATGCACCTGCTAATTCGCAGTTTACCATTAACAATGGCGCCGGAGCATGGATTAATAATGGAATATACATTCCAGGAACAGGGACAAGTGCCGTTATTTTTACGAGTCCTGATGCAACTATGGCGGGAAGTACTAACTTTAATAATATAACTATTAATTCCGGAGCCAGCTTGAGACCTTTGACCGATAATATAATGCAGATTGCAGGAGCATTCACTTTGACTGGAAGTTTTGCTTCAGGAATGCTTGAAAATACAGTGATCTATAGCGGAACAAACCAAACCGTTGTGAATCCGAATACAGGTTTTCAAGCGTATCATAATTTGATTATCAATGGAACTGGCGCTATTTTCCCAACGTCTTTGAATATTACCGATGATTTAACGTTGAATCAAGCGGTTGATTTTACTGGTAAAACAATAGTCATGACAGGGATGGAACCGCAACATATTTTCGGTACGGTCACGCCTGCCTTCAATAATCTAACTATTAATAATACTCTTGGAGGTGTTTCATTGGCAACTAATTCAGCTGTAAATGGAACTTTAACCCTAACATCGGGAAATTTAAATATAGCGAATTACAATTTATTGTTAGGAGCAAATGCCGTTTCAGGCAGTTTTTCAGCCACCAATATGATTGTGGCGTCTGGTTCAGGAGAGTTGCGAAGAACTTACGTTGGAACTGGTTCTTATACTTTCCCGTTAGGAGATTTAACAGCTGCAGCAGAGTATTCACCGATTACAGTAAACATAACTTCAGGCACTTTTTCGAGTGCGTATGTCGGCGTTTCTGTTACTGACGCCATCCATCCTAACAATGCCAGCGCATCGAACAATATCAGTCGTTATTGGAATGTAAAAACATCTGGAATAACGGGAGCTGTTGCAACCATAACCGCTTCGTATTCCGCCCAAGATTTGACAGGTGCGGAAAGTAGTATTGGCGCATCCCAATTAAACGGGGTTTTCAACCAATCGACCAACTCGTGGGTTAAATTTACTGCATTGTCAGGTTCGACTTTAACGGCAACGGGAGCCTTGCTCACTTCGGGACAGACTTCGGTATTTACAGGCATTAAAGCCGCGGCATTCACAGCAATGATGTACGGACAAGGTGCATTTTGTCAAAACCAATCTGTAACGCTGACCGGTTTAGGCAGCAATGGAGATCAGCCTTTCACGTATTCGTGGTCCGGCGGATTAGGAACACTAGCTACTGCAACACCGCCAACAGCTATCGTTGGAACGGTAAATTATACGCTAACTATGAAAGACGCAAACGGAATCACCGCGACAGACAATGGCAATGTAGTGACCCTTGCGCCATCAAACGGCGGCAGTATCACCGCAAATCAAACGGTATGCTCCGGAACGATTCCGAACGATTTGATCCTAACTTCGTATACAGGCAATATTTTATTGTGGCAGACCGCTTCCGATATCGGATTCAGTGCACCGCAAGCTGTAGAAAACACAACGGCTTCGTTTTTAGGAACAGCCATCGGCGCCGTAACTGCAACTACGTATTTCAGGGCTGTGATTCAAAACGGTTCTTGCAGTGAAATTTATTCGCCAGTTACTGCTATAATAGTAAAATCAACCACGTGGAATGGGAGCGCTTGGAGTAATAGCGCGCCCGACAGTGTAACCGCTGCGATTATTTCGGGGAATTATACGTCGTCTGGAAACATCAATGCGTGCAGCCTAACGGTCAACAACAACGCGGTGGTGATTATCGCTTCAGGGCATAACGTACAATTGAATGATGCGCTGACCGTGACGTCCGGAAGTTTCACCATGGAGAACAACGCAAGTTTACTGCAATCCAAAGATGTCGCGAATTCCGGAAATATTATCGTTAACAGAAATAGTTCGGCGCTACTGCGCCAAGATTATACGTTATGGTCTTCGCCGGTTTCTGGGCAGAATATGTTGTCTTTCTCGCCATCAACGCTGCCGAATCGCTTTTATGGTTATAATACAACAACAAACGTATACAATGCACTAACGCCATCGACGACTAATTTTGCGACGGCGCAGGGCTATCTAATTCGGATGCCGAACAATCATCCGGCAACGCCAACAATCTGGAACGGTCAATTCAACGGCGTTCCAAATAACGGAAATGTTCCCGTAAGCATGGTCAATAATGGAGGAAGTCAGATTTATAATCTCGTCGGAAATCCGTATCCGTCACCGATCAGCATGACGCAGTTTGTATCCGACAATTCAAACGCCATAACCGGGACGCTTTATTTCTGGAGAGAAACCAATAACAACACTGCTAACAATCCGTATTGCACTTGGGCGGGCGGAACCTTTACGAGCGATGGAGAATCGCAGGTATTCAATCCTAGCGGGATTCTTCAGACTGGACAAGGATTTTTCGTCGCTGCAAAACCTTCTCAAACCAATTTGGTTTTCAAGAATACGCAACGAATCGCGAACAACAGCAACCAATTCTTTAGAAATACAAATACCGAAGAAAGAAACACCTATTGGCTCAATGTCACCAATAGCTCGGGCGCTTTTTCACAAATGGCGGTCGGATATATTACAGACGCGACACAAGCGGTAGATTTTTTTGACGGTCAATATTTTGAAAACGGCGATGTTGCACTCAACTCCATTTTGGAAAACGAAAATTATACGATCCAAGGACGCGCACTGCCGTTTGATCCTACTGACAATGTGACCTTGAGTTTCAAATCCGCGACCGCTGGGAATTATACGATTGCGATTGACCATACAATCGGATTATTTGATGCAAGCCAGGGTATTTTCCTCAAAGACAACCTGACCAATACGGTGCATGATCTGAAAACCGGTGATTATACTTTTGCCACCGAAGTAGGAACATTCAGCAGCCGTTTTGAGATTGTTTATCAGAATACATTGGCAACTACGCAGCCTGTTTGGAATGCCGACCAAGTTGTAGTTTATAAACAAAATCAGCATTTGGTTATCAATGCGGGAACGCGGAATATGTCGGCGGTTCAGATTTACGATATTCGCGGCCGTTTAATCATCAATAAAACAAATATCAATGCAGCCGAAATCATTCTGCCATTGCGTAATGTCAATGAAGTGTTGATCCTCAAAATAACTTTGGATAATAAAGTGGTCGTCACCAAAAAAGTAATTCATTAACTGTATCGTTTTCCGCTCTAAAAATTCATAGAAAAAAAAGCAAGTCCAACGACTTGCTTTTTTTATTTCCTTGGTTCAGTTCCTTGAATAAACTTGCGAGAGTGCAATTCCATTTATTATTCTTTCACGAATCTTCCGTGACGGTCACCTGCTTTCAAAATATAAATGCCGGAAGGCAAATCGGCAACATTGAGCGTATTGGAATCTATTTTTTCAAAACGAATCTGTCTGCCAGTCAAGTCGTAAATTTGGGTAACAAATCCATTTTTAATGCCAGACGCATCAAACTTAAGTTGATCTTTTACCGGATTCGGATAAATTGCCCACGCACTTCTGGGCGTGTATGAATATTGTTGATTCGCTAGCGTTGAAAACTGCAACGTTGCACTTACAGGCAAATGATCCGAAGTGGTGTAATAATAATTGTCGATACTTTGTGATACCGACTCTTCTTGTGAAGCGCTGTTGGAGACATAATTCCCAAGCAATTCATCCGAAATAATAATGTTCTCAATGATTCGATTGCCGCCCCAACCCACATCGATTATATTTTGGGTAATACAATTGTAATTGCTCTGATCGTCGATGAAATTTTTAAAAGGTGAATCCGTACATCCACAGCTACCGCTTGCGGTACCAATTGGATAATCATTGAAATCCCCTATGATTACTACATTTTTAGTATTGTAATTCTGCCCGTCAAGAATGGTTTTCAATGCATCGAAACCACCCAATCTGCGGGTATAGCTCATCGCATTACCGTCTTCCGCTTTCGCATGAACATTCACAAGTGAAATAGGCACCAAGGTGTTTCCGACCACAAGATTTACATTGTAAAGTGCTGGGAAGCGTCCACTCGACCAATTGTAGTAATAAGAATTCCCTTGCGATGCATTTCCATTGCTTAATTGGGCCGCACTGACAAACTCTACTTTCGATTTTTTGTAGATAATGCCCTGTTTTTGGCTGCAGTCATCAGCAGTAGCGGGTACAATCTGACCTGCCCATTGATCACTGCCTAGCAGCGACACCAATGTTTCCATCGAAGGATTTAAAACACTGTTTGAAACCTCCTGAATGCAGTAGATATCGGAATTCATTGTGAGCATTGCCGCAGCTACATTGCTTATTTGCAAGTTTTCGTCGGTAGGACCGAATAAGGTACAGCCCAACCATTCCGTATTCCAATTGGTAATCTTAAAAAGCCCCGAATTCGGATTCGTCGCCTCGGGTTCTCCAGTAACCTTTACATTTTTTATTTCCCATGTAGCGCTCTGCCCTGCCATACTAATATAACGGAAAGCAATTCTTGAATTTTCTGATTTTGCCTCATTGGGTATTACAAGCTCACCCGAAGCAACATATTGCCACGCGCCGGTAACGGCTTGATTGAAACCTAGTTCAACCCATTGTGTTGTCATCGGTTCACCAGTAAAGTCAGCCGTTACGAAAACTTTATAATAGCCTTGTTCGACACCCACATTGAGTACAGCAGCACTACCGCGAGCGTGATTAAAAGTAAGTTTTACATTGTCTGTTTGTGACAGGTTTATTGTGGGGCTGACGAACCAATCCTCGTTTTCAAAACTTTGGCCTGATTCGTAACCACTGCAAACTGCACCATAAAACGAACTGAAACTCCAACTTTGAGTGCCTGTAATATTATAAGTTGAAAACGTATTGAAACTGTTCTGGGTAAGCAGTGACTGCTCAAAGATCGTCGTTTGTGCCGCTAACGGATTTCCGCCAAACCCAAAGACGACAAGCAGCACAATTAAACTAATATAATTTTTCATTGGATATCGTATCGATTCTAGGTTTCAGAAAGTGAATGATTTTGGGCAAACATACAAATAAATCGGGTTTTTTCAGGCATATCTCGCTAGGTGAATAGCAAAATTAGTCAATCCATCGATAATTGTTGATGAAGTTATTTTGCACTGAAATGTTTTTTTTACATTTGCAAATCTACGAGCCCATTGACAGCAAAAAATTTTAACCTCTTACATTACTCAGATGCGTACCGAAATTAGTAAAGTAGAACTTCGTAACCTGCGCATTGAGGATTACCAGGAACTCAAAAACTCTATGGTTCAAGCCTATAGCGAAATGGAAGGTTCTTACTGGAAAGAGCATCACATTCGCAACCTGCTGAACATATTTCCTGAAGGGCAGTTGGTCATCCTTGTCGATAACAAAGTCGTCGGTTCCGCACTGTCGCTAATTGTCAACACGGAGCAAGTGCTCAAAAACCACAATTACGCGGACATTACAGGCAATTATACGTTCTCCACACATGATCCTTTGGGCGATGTTTTATACGGAATCGATGTGTTCATCCATCCCGATTATCGTGGGCTTCGACTAGGGCGCAGGCTCTACGACACGCGCACGGAATTGTGCGAACAGCTCAATCTTACGGCCATAGTTTTTGCTGGGCGCATTCCGAATTTTACGAAACACGCCGGAGAAATGACCCCGAAGGCGTATATCGACAAAGTGCGCCAGAAAGAATTATACGATCCGGTGCTGTCGTTTCAACTCAGCAACGATTTTCACGTGATCAAAGTGATGAAAAATTACCTTGTAGGCGATAGCAGTTCTCAGGACTATGCGGTATTGCTAGAATGGAATAACATTTACTATGACAAAAGTCCACAATTGATCAACGTCAGAAAGAGCGTCATCCGCTTGGGATTGGTGCAATGGCAAATGCGACCGCTAACCAACATTGAGGCTTTGTTTGAGCAATGCGAATTTTTTGTCGATGTAGTTTCCGGCTATGGCAGTGATTTCGCGCTTTTTCCTGAACTTTTTATTGCGCCTTTGATGGTCGATTTCAACCATTTAGGTGAAGCCGATGCCATTCGGGAGCTGGCACAGTATTGTGAGCCGATTCGCAAACGTTTTCAAGAACTCGCGATTTCTTACAACATCAACATCATTACCGGTAGCATGCCTTACCTCGAAAATGGCAATCTTTATAATGTAGGTTTTTTGTGCAAGCGTGATGGTACTTCTGAAATGTATACCAAAATTCATATTACGCCGAATGAAGTTTTGTATTGGGGAATGAAAGGCGGATCAGAAATCAAAACTTTCGATACGGACTGCGGTAAAATTGGGATTATGATTTGCTACGACGTCGAATTTCCGGAACTTTCGCGGCTCCTGGCAGACGAAGGAATGGATATTTTATTCGTGCCTTTTCTGACTGATACGCAAAACGGATACACGCGCGTAAAACATTGCGCTCAAGCACGTGCGATTGAAAATGAATGTTATGTTGCCATTGCAGGTTGTGTAGGGAACCTTCCGGGTGTCAATAATATGGATATACAATATGCCCAAACCGCTGTTTTTACGCCGTCGGATTTTGCGTTTCCAACGAATGGCATCAAGGGTGAAGCGACACCAAATACAGAAATGACACTCATCGTCGATGTCGATATTGACCTGCTCAAAAAGCTACACGAACATGGTAGCGTCCGAATATTAAAAGACAGAAGGCACGACCTTTATCGCATCTCCAAATTGAAATAGGATTATACATCGATATTCAAACAAAAGGGACAAATCAAATTTTTGGTTTGTCCCTTTTGTTCATCAGTAGGTTATCATATTGTGCGGAATAATGCATCGAAGCCTAAAAATACGAAAGCCATGGTGACACCGAAAATGATGTGCGCAAAAAAAAGTTGTAGGTAATATTCTGATACTTTTACTGGCGGTCTTGCGTGTGACGATCTGAACATGATTTCCCAGCCGAGGATTCCAACAATCCCAAAGAGGCAGCCACTTACGAAACCGGATGTCATTGTAACTTGGTACCAATTAAAGTGAAACCAAAACGGTAACCGATACAAAATTACAAATAACAATCCTATGAAATAATGCAATAGCCAGCTGGCAATAATTTTCTGGTGCTTCAACAATTCAATATGAAATGCCGCCATCACGAACTGTAGCAATACCGGTTCTTTGTACAATTTTCTGAAATTTTCGGATAGCAGATAACTGAACAAAGTCATTGTAGAAGTTGCTAGTAGCGCTGCTGCGATAACCGTAATGAATTGCATAGTAAATTGAATTTACAAATTCCGGTTTAACTTTTTCAGGTCTTTTTTGGATGGTCCGTTAATTACAGTACCATTACAGGAAAAACGCGATCCGTGACACGGACAGTCGAATGATTTCTCGTCATCGTTCCAATTGACAATGCATCCCAAATGTGGACATTCCGCGCAGTACGTATGCAATATACTATCCTCATCACGGTACACTGCAATCTTAGAAAGGCCTGATTTGATAATGCCGCCCTGACCTTTTTGTAACGCTTCTGCATTCTCAAAATCCGCTGGACTAAACCAATCAAAATATTGCGCAGCCATGTTGGCTGCTTCCGAGACAAAGTCTTTCGCCGTATTGAGCGTGATGCGCGACGGACTGTATAAATCTTGCCATGGACTGACGACACCATTGATGAGGTCATTGATGATCATCGCGCCGATGGTGGTATGCGTCATGCCATTTCCGGAATCTCCAGTGATAATATAGATGTTGTCATCGCCCGGGTTTTTACCCATGAAGCCAAGCGAATCAACCGGTTTCATTACTTGGCCCGACCAATAATAGGCTATATTCTGCATGGCGGGAAATTGCGTCCTAGTCCAATTTTCTAGATTGAAATAGCGGTCTTGTTCGGGTATGTGCTCTTCATCAGCTTGGCCGGTCTTATGATCTTCACCACCTGAAATCAAGAGATCGTAATCATCATCGAATTCCTCCAGCCTTACATAATGATATGGTTGTGAAACCCAACGCGAATCGGCATTTCCTGTGTCCCACCATAAAGCGTCAGGCAATGCGCCTTTTCTTACTTTCGCGGCGATGACATAAGTTCGGTAAGCAGCCTGCTTCGTATGCATCGTCAGGACGTCGTTAACGGGCGTGTTTGTAGCTACGACGATATGGTCTGCTTTGATGTCAAACCCGTTTCCGGTCGCACCATATTTGGTTATCTGCTCGCCACGGGTTTCAGTATAAATTTTCCCGCCCATTGCGACAATGCTGCTGCAAAGTCCTCTCAGATATTTGATGATGTGAAATTGAGCCTGTTGTGGAAATTGTATACTCGTCAACGCATCTGACAAACCTGGCGTTCCATGCACCAGCATCGTGTTGATCCCGGCGGCCTGTGAGGCTGTCAACTCTCTAAGTAGATTTTCGTTTTGATCTGTCGGATCGAGGAAAAGATAGCCGTCGACCCATTTGAAATTACAGTCGATATTGCCGTTTTTGACAATATCTGCAATCATTTTAATGGCAGCCATGTGGCTTTCCGCAGCCAGCGCAGCCGATTGTTTTCCGAAAGTTTCCTCCAAAAAATAGTAGCGGTCATCCAATGCACAAGACAAATGCGCTGTGGTTCGACCCGATTCGCCGCTGCTGATGAATCCGTCCTCGATGACAGTCACTTTTTTACCGGATTGCAATAATAAATAGGCAGTCGTCAAGCCAGCAATACCGCCGCCTATGATTAATACTTCGGTCTGAATGCTTTCACTTAATGCTTCATAGGCGATTATCTGTTGCTGATCCAACCAAAAGGAAAGGTTATTTCCTGAGGTTTTATTAGGATTCAATTCTGGATCTGATTGTTTCATGATATTTATTGTTTAATACCCGAGGAATCGACAAACGTTCTGGCAAAAAGCATCAGGTATACGTTGAAAGTCTGTTCTGATAGCGTATTTTTTTCATGGCACTATTCAATTTTCGATGCGTTTCGAGTTTCAATCCAATGTTTGGACTTCAACGTCGAAACAGAATTGTCGCCAGTCGATATTGGAAAGTGTTTCTATAATATATTTATGCTCCTTAAAATTTACCGGCTTGCTGATGATGTAATTCGCGCCGCGTCCTATAAATTCGCGCTGTAGATTTATGGAACAAGAACCGGTAATCATTACCACCGGGATATCCTTAAATTCGGATGCTCTGATTGATTTTAAAATTTCTAGTCCATCAGAAGGCGGCATGAAATAATCTAGTAGAATCAAATCAGGTCGTTTTTCGGTATTTGACAGCGCGGCTAACAATGCTGCACCATCAAAAAACGATCTGGTTTCATGTCCGAAAAAATGCGCAGCTTCGGTAAAAATATTTAAGTCATCAATGTCATCATCAGCGTAATAAATCAGTAATGGTTTCATAGTAGTAGATTTTGAATCCCAAAGTTCCTACAAAAAGCGACCAACAATTTATATGATTTGAACCGTTGTTTACGAAATCGTAGGATGGCTTTAATAATAAAGATTGCGAGTACAAAAGTCGAAATCACAACCTTACTTCCACTTGATTGTAACTATAGAATCTCCCAGAATCGAATATTCCAATTGTTTATCAGCTGCTTGCCGTAATGGAATAATCCTTTCACTTTTACCGCTTCCAATAAATACCATAAAATTTTGTGCTCTCGGTTTGACATCGCAAAGTATCAGCATGCGGCATTCGAATTTTGCATCGCCGATGACTTTGAACGAAGCACTGCTGTAATGGCTGGTGCGGAAGTTGGCAATTGGATAATCGCAATACACCATAAAGCGTTCTCCTTTAACTTTTCGGTACTGTCGCGGGACGATTCCAAAAGCGATGCCTGCACCATAAACTTCTTGTCCGACGCTGCCGCTTTTGTCCCAGCCGTCTTGTAAATCTTCGATGGGGATCCATAATTTTTTGTCGACTTCACCCGTTTTGACTTCATCGGAAAACATATAATCCGGAAGCAATGGCGGATAATAATAGGCAATTCGGTTAACCGTAAACCGTACGAATTCCGACAGCAGTAGTTTTACAGAAGGTAGAATTTCAATACCTTCAGCAAGCAGCAAATATTGCGATAAAGCGGTGTAGACTTCTAGCGCTTCATAAGCATCGGCATACGCTCCATCATTCAGCGGAAAAACCGCAAAATATGTATCATAGTCTTTTGCATTGCCGTATTTACATTCCCAAAGGTGCACGTTTTTTAAAATCGCTGCGATGCACGAATAGCTTAAGTTTAGGAATTGTTCGTCTTTGGTTTCTCTATAAAGTTGTAATAGCGCGCCGGCTGCAAACGCAGTATTCTTTGCCTGATAAAAGATATCGACGCCGAGTCCGAACAATGTTTTGGATGCCTTTTCGGCTTCATGAAAGTATTTTTGGTCGTCCGTTAGTTTCCAAACCAACAACATCAGATGTGCGTAGGAACCGGTAATAGCTGTTTCGCCGTCCTGACCGATTTCTGCTTCTTGATTTTTGACTTCCAACGTATCCATTTTAAAGCGTACGGGCCATTCATACTTAAAATGATGGGCAACCTCGATCGCATACCCAATAGAATCCATCAGTAATTTCTCCGCATTTTTGTCGCCTTCTAAGGCAAGTCTCGCGAGGTTCATCAAAGGCTGGTGCAAATACCAAGAATCCATCACCATGTCTCGTTTTTGTTCTGGCGATTTATCGGGTTTGTCGACTTGCGACGGCAGCCAGCGTAACATGGTTTTAATTTTGTCATCATAGAAAGCTTCGAGTCCGGATCTTAAATCATTGCTGATTTTATGTTTGTCACCACTCCACTTAAAATATTCGGACACAGGAAGCAACACTGCCAATTGCACCATACATTCTACCGGCGTAGCATAATCACAGAAGTATGCATTCAGATATGGAATTCCTTCTGATTGCGTCCAACATCCTTTGTTGTCAGATAAATCGTTTAAGGTTTTTAAAGCAATATCGATCCAATGCTCGTATTTTGTTTCGGGCTTTGGCACCAGTTCATAAACAGCCGCAAGATTGTTCAAGAATTGTGTTGTGACTTCTGCATCAGTTTCGGGATTTTCTTCACTGAGCAGCACATAGGCATCGGATATCGTGTAATTTGTGTTAGCAGGAAGCGGATTCCCGTCAGCAATCGGAAGCTGAAAACCTATTTCGGGCCAGCTACCTCCGACAGTTTCTGCCAATGAGGTTTCGGTAGCGCTGCAATATCCACAAATTGTAGTCAAGTTTTGAAAGTAAAAAACCGATCCTGGTTTCGGACGCGTATTGCTCGCAAATAGGAGTCCACTTCGGGTACCAACCTGATGCACGTGTACTTTCCCAGTCGTATTTTCTATGCTGTCATTTTCGGTCAATGGCACAATGTCGCGCGGCCAATAGGGAATGAGTATCGGAATTTCTGCGTTGAATGTCGTAGTGTAATGGAATAGCGGCTTATTTTGATCCGGAAATTGAATTCGGACTTCATAGTTGCCGATCTGGGTGCCGAACTGCAGCACGATCAGGTTTCCATCATCAATTAAATTTTGCAGTTCGAAACAATTGTTCAGACCGAACGCAGTCCTAAATCCCATTTTACCGCCGTTGGGCCATCGCGCGGTGAGCCAAATTGAAGTTGCGGCATTGTTAATTTCAAAAGTATATCCTAACATCTCTTTTTTTAAGAGCACTTGTCCGTCTTTAAGATCAGTTTGCACAGTAGCAATCGACGGTGATATCGTATTCATAAAGAAAATTTAAATTAATCAATTCGATTTGTTAAATACAATGAATCAATTCAAAACATCTACTCCTACGAATAGCGCGCTCTGAAAATGAAATCTGAAACAGAACGTAATCGGCATAACGCGTATTTTCATAGGATAAAGTGTTACAAAAATGATGATTAAAAATTCGAAATTCTTATATCATTTAATCTTGTTTTTATACAATTCATCATAGATGGAATAGTACAATTTTTTCGCATAATCATATAAACTCTAGTGCCATAGCCGCCTATAAATTTGTATAAATAAATTATAAAACTTGTTACTATGAAAACTACAGAAAAAGAGGCACCGACAAAAAATCAAGTCACAAGGAACGCAGCAAAAGGAACCGTTAAGGCAAAGTCCTCAGCAGCCGAAGGATTGCGTCAATTGTTTATAGATTCTCTGAAAGATATCTATTGGGCTGAGAAAGCCCTTACAAAAGCATTGCCTAAAATGGCAAAAAATGCCACGACAGAGCGTTTGGTCATGGCAATAGAAGATCACTTAGGAGTTACAGAAAATCAGATTACAAGACTTGAGGAAGTTTTTGCAATCGTAGGTGAAAAGGCAGTAGCCAAAAAATGTGATGCCATGGAAGGACTCATTAAAGAAGGCGAAGGCATCATGGAAGAAACCGAACCCGGGGCTGTCCGTGACGCAGGAATTATTGCCGCTTCGCAAAAAATTGAGCATTACGAAATTGCTACTTACGGTACATTGGTAGCGTTCGCAATAACTTTGGGAGAAAACGAAGCTGCGGAATTACTCGGCGCTACATTGGCAGAAGAAAAAGAGGCCGACGTAACATTGACGGAAGCTGCATATCACAACATCAACTTCGAGGCCGCAGACGCGGATGAAAACGAAGTGTAAAATTTGGTTTTTGTTAGATGGGCCCGTAAGATTTTCGGATTTTGCGGGCTTTTTTTTTGTAGTTGCGAATAAATTTTTTAAAACCACGTTCAGCTTAAATCAAATTGTGCTACGTACAAAACAAATTTTAGTTCGGAAGTATAACCAATTTTAATGGATGATCCGCGATTGATACGGTAAGATTAATAAACTATAAAACGACAATCGATTTCATAAAAAAACCTGAAGAAATTCAGGCTTTTTATTTTTAATGAAGGATTATTTCCAAGGATCAAGTACTATCTTCACGCAACCATCTTCTTTATTATTGAAGATATCGTAGGCGTGCGCAATTTCCGAAAGTGGCAAACGGTGTGTAATGATATCATCCAATTGTACTTTCCCGCTGACCACATATTCCAATAGCTTGTCGATATGTTTGTGAGCCGGTGCCTGACCGCCTTTCAGAATAATGCCCTTATCGAAAAATTGTCCGACCGGAAAATTATCGTACAAATATGGATATACGCCCAATACGGATACGATACCGCCACGGCGTACGGCACTCATACAGGCTTCCATCACTTTTGTAGATCCCTTCTCTAAATTTAGGACGGATTTCGCACGATCGAGGAAACTTCTATCGGGTTCAAAGCCAACCGCATCAATGCAAACATCTGCGCCGCGTCCTTCAGTCATTGCACGGACGCGTGCCACAACATCTTTAGCATCATCATCCCAAAGAATCGTTTCTGAACCTGTGGTCGTAGCTGCTTTATCCAACCTGTATTTTAAAGTGTCGATAACGATAACCCGTCCAGCTCCGCGAAGCCATGCACTTTTTGCTGCCATCAAACCAACGGGTCCGGAACCAAAAATGGCGACCGTTTCTCCGCCTTTGACTTCACCCCAATCGACGCCTGTATATCCGGTCGGAAATATATCAGTCAGGAACAAAACCTGCTCATCGGTGAGGTTGTCCGGTACCACGCGGGGTCCGAAATTCGCGTATGGTACTCTTACGTACTGTGATTGTCCTCCGTCATAACCTCCGTATAAATCTGTATAGCCGAACATTCCACCTCCTTTTTCAGTTAAAACTTCGCCTTCAGGACCGTAATGTTCGGGATTGCTGTTTTCACAATGTCCGGGTAGATCGTGGCTGCAAAAAAAACAACCACCACAGGCTATTGGAAAAGGAACCACCACGCGATCGCCACGCTTTAGGTGCGTCACACCACTACCGACCTCCTCAATGATGCCCATAAATTCATGCCCTAATACCATGGGACGTGGTTGTGGAATTCCGCCTGAAAAAATATGCAAATCGGAACCACATATGGCAGTCGACGTTACCTTTAAAATGATATCATCTGTTGCTTTTAATTTTGGGTCGTCGACATTATCGTAAGTGATTTTACCGGGACCGTGTATGACTGCTGCTTTCATAATTATTTTGTGTTTTATAGATGAAGTGAACCAAGATTCTTCACCATATTGATTTATTATACGTGCAGCTTGGTAAGCTGGCTCCTCCGAAAGATTTTGAAACAAAAACCGCTGCGTTCCAGCAGCGGCAGTTAGTCTTTAAAGGCCGGGTGTCCTTGTAGTCCCATATCCTCCGCCTTCATTATTTTCCGAATCTTCAAAATCATCTTCGTCCTCAAGATCATTTTCAGCGTCGTCATCTTCAAAATCATCTTCTTCAAAATTATCATCTTCAAAATTATCTTCTTCCGTATCATCATCTTCCATATCATCTTCATTCGTGGCGTTTTGATCTCCGCTATTGTACGTTCCGGAGTTGTCCGGGCCTGAACTTCTAGGACCTGAAGTGACGGAATTCCCTGATTCAGAGTAATCGGCGTTTCCTGATCCGGTTTTGGTAAAGTCCCCTTCACCACCATAATTGGCGGCATCAGCGTTGTCAGAGCGTGTATTTGGGGAGTTGCCAGAATTGCCCCCATAATTTCCAGAGTTTGAATTGTTAGCATTGGTGCTACCGGAATTCGCGGCGCTTAAATTGCTTCGTTCGTTTTCGGAATATTGCGATTGGTCCTTATTTCTTGATGGCAAACCCGATTGTTGCGCGTCGTTTTGCTGCGAATTACGATCGTTTTGATCATAATTTCTGTTGCTGTTATCTTCCATAGTTATTTGCTTTTTGTGGTACTTTTTTTTGCTGTGCTTTGTTCAGATTTGCTAGAAGCACTCTTTTTTTCCGATGGTTTTGCTGCCGGTATGGCATTGGTTGCTTTCATAATTATAGATTTTTAAATTAAACTTTTACAAAGTTAGCATGGGCTGCATTGGCTAGTTTTATATGAAAAATTCGTTAAGTTATATAATTACCACACAACGTTTTGAAGTCGATTTTACAGTTAAGACCGTCAATGCTTGTAAAGTTAATTGCGTTGCAAACGCATTTATCAAAAGACTTGAATTCGATAAATCACAGCAATAAAAGCGCACTCTTTGTGTAAAAAAATCTGTGAGGCGAAGTACACTTTCAGCATCAAGTAATCATAAAAAACCGACCATTTCATAACATTGAAATGATCGGTAAATTATGAGTAGATTGCGTCTAAAAGAAAAGTTTCGGTTCTAGTTGTAATCGGAAGAAACGGCAACATTTATAGTTTTGTGGTATCATCTCCACAATTTCAAATTGAAGTACGCTTAAGTTTAAATGAATTCTAAGATTCGTTCCAGTGCCATTCCGCGAGAGCCTTTAATTAAAATCATTTTATCTTTAAAGGAAAGCTGTTTAATTTTAGCGGTAAAGGCTTCAAAACTCTCGTAAAAGTGCAGATGTGATCTTTCTAATTTATTTTGATAAAAGTCTTTCCCAATAAAATGACACTCGATAGCTTCTTCATCGAAAAGCAGCTCAACGATCCCTTTATGTTCCTCGATGCTTTCATTACCAAGCTCAAACATATCACCTAAAATAGCTACTTTGTTATTTTTGTGCAGTTGACTGAAATTAGCGATTGCAACGGCCATGCTGCTCGGGTTTGCATTGTACGCATCCAATATGATTTCATTCGAATTTTGGCGCACGAGCTGTGAGCGGTTGTTCTCAGGAATATAGTGTTCAATCGCGTGTTTGATTACTTCATTGGCTACACCAAAATACTGCCCGATCGTAACCGCTGCATTAATATTATTGGCATTATACAATCCAATTAAATGGGATTGCACTGCAATATTTGAAAAATGGATTTGTACAAACGGATCGGCATTAATCTGATCGATGTTCGTATTCGCATTTAGGTTTCTGATGCCGAAAGTAATGCGGTTCATAGCTTTGGTTTTATCAACTTGGATCACATCATCAAGATTCACAAAAACCTTCTTATCAGTCTTGGCTAAATACGTATACATTTCACTTTTGCCTTTGATCACACCTTCGACACCACCAAATCCTTCCAAATGTGCTTTGCCGAAATTCGTGATGTAACCGTAATCAGGCTCCGCAATGTCACACAAAAACGCAATTTCTTTTTGATGATTTGCGCCCATTTCGACGATGCCGATTTCGGTGTCAGCCTTAAAAGATAGTAAGGTTAATGGCACGCCGATATGGTTATTTAAATTGCCTATCGTGGCTTTGGTATTGAATTTTTCCGAAAGCACCACCTGAATCAATTCTTTCGTCGTGGTTTTGCCATTGCTACCGGTAAGCGCTATAATTGGTAATTTCAAATATTGCCTATGAAACTGAGCTAGCGCTTGTAGCGTTTTTAAACTATCACTAACCAAAATCGTTCTTGAATCAATGAAATATTCAGGATTGTCAATGATCACATACGATGCGCCTTTCTCGAGGGCTTCTTTCGCAAAGGTATTCGCATCAAAACGATCGCCTTTAATGGCGACAAACATACATTGCGGTTGAATTTTCCGGGTATCAATTGAGATCGAATGACATTGCAGGAACAGCTGATGAATGTGTTGAATATCCATAATAAATTTTAAAAAATAAAAGCCCTAGAAAGGGCTTTTATTAAATTATCAAATAAGAAATTAATTTCTTGGTCTTTTCTTTTTGTCGGCTTTCGGGCCAACTCTAGACATTGCGCATCGGAATCCAATATAATCCGTTGCCATATCTTGCGGGAAGTATCTTCTTTGTGCTGGATCCAACCAGTACGCTCTATCTCTCCAAGAACCGCCTTTGTAAACCCTTACATTGTCATTAACCAAAGTCGTTCTCTTGCTAGATTTGTCAAATTTTCTAACCATGTTCCCTAAACTATCGGTGGTAACATTGTGAACAGGAGAATCGTACATTTTATGTTTTTCTTTGTTCTTGGCATCTTCTTCTTCAGCGGAACCGAAATCAAAATAACGCGTGGATTGTTTGTCTCCATCTCTGTAATTTCTTTCGTCGCTTTTGTCGAAGTTTTGTCTCAAGTAAGTTTCCTTTTCGTCAACTGGAACTTGCGCTAACTGACCTGGAAGGTTACGCGCCATGATTCTACCATTAGATAAAGTATCGAACACTTGTGTTTCTGACGTTACCAACTCCGCTTTTCCGTCTTCCCCAATTTTGTTTTTGGTATAAACGTTTCCTCTAAAGTAGTTGAAATCACTAGCTTCATCATCCACGATCGGTCGGTAAACATCGGCAACCCATTCGGCTACGTTTCCAGCCATATCATACAATCCGAAATCGTTTGGCGGATACGATTTTACGATGTTCGTAATATCGGCACCGTCATCAGACCACCCTGCAATACCACCGTAATCCCCTTTTCCTTGTTTGAAGTTAGCCAATTGGTCACCTCTCACTTTTCTTTTTCCAGATCTTGTGTAAGTGCCGGACCAAGGATATTTCTTTTGTCCTTTATAAATGTTGTATTCTCTTTGACCTACATCCGCAGCTGCCGCATATTCCCATTCTGCTTCGGTTGGAAGTCTGTATTCTGGAAGAATCAATCCTGAAGATCTTTGAGCATATACATTTTTCTGTGCAGATTCTGTTGCCGGCTGATCTTTAGTTCCTCCCGTTTTCGCTGGTTTTGATTTTGAATTTTTTCTTCCTTTCAAAACGATTTTTTCATCGCCTCCGAAAGATTTTGAAGGTGCATTCAAATACGTTTCCGTACTGAAAGTTGCGTCGGCTTTAGCATCCAATACCTTTGCGTCTTTTTTCAAGTATCCTTCTCTTTCAAGTACATTTTCGTTGACACGCTCTGTTCTCCATTTGCTGAATTCGACTGCTTGGATCCAATTCACACCAACCACAGGATAACTTGCGTAAGCAGGATGTCTTAAGTAATTGTTGGTCATCGTTTCGTTGTAACCCAAACGGTTTCTCCAAACTAACGTATCAGGAGAAGCGCCTTCATAAATGTTTTTATAGTTCTCTTGATCTGGTGGAAAAACACGTTTCAACCAATCTAAGTATTCCATATACATTAAATTTGTTACCTCGGTCTCATCCATATAGAACGATTGAACGTGCTGTTGATTTGGTGAATTATTCCAATCATGCATAACGTCATCCTGCACTTTCCCCATTGTAAAAGTTCCACCTTCTACCATAACTAAACCAGGACCGGTCTCTTGCTTTTTAAAATTAGAAGCATATTGAAAGCCTCCTTTTTTGTCATTAATCTTCCAACCTGTTGCCGTTGATGAATTTTTTGAGCTAGACTTTTTACTACAGCTGGTAGTAATACTAAACACTACCATTAAAGATAGTAAGAGTTTGGCTGTCATAATTTTGTTTACTTTCATACGTTATAGTAGGTAATAAATTCGTGGCGCAATATAAGAATTAACCTTTATATAGCAACACATTTTAAAAAATTTTTCATCTCTCATAGCGAGTCTATAATCCGAAACGCAAATTTATTTTTTTTATTGCTGACAAACTATCTAAATGATTTATTTTTACTTTTTGTAATATTTGCTTCTAAAATACGTTTCTTACATCGATGAAAAAAATTGTTTACTTAATCACGCTTTTGATTTCTGCCTTGTCTTTCGCACAGCAAAAAGGCGAAATGACAATCAATTGGACGCCAAAATCCTCGGTTAACATCGGTGAGGAAAAGGTTGCCGTACCGCAATTCAATCCCCTAAATTTCCAGTTTGATAATTATAATAAACAGGTTTTTTTTAATTTTCAAATCCCTGTAGCTGCAACTGTAAACGAAAGTTCAATTCAAATCACCAACATCATTTACGAATCAATAACACGTCAGGAATTGGGTGATATCGTCATTTCCAATATACCCGGCGCTCCAAATGCCGTTGCCAAAAACTTAAAATCTAGAGACGATTTGTTCGCCTTTATTTCATTGTCGCCTATTATTAAGGAAGGTGATAGTTTCAAAAAGATAAAGTCGTTTTCGTATGCATTGACTTCAAGTCAAAATCGTCTTTTACCGAGCAACAATGAGTTCAGCGTGCTTTCAAATTCTGCCTTGAGTACCGGCGACTGGTATCGTTTTTACGTCGTTAAATCGGGCGTATACATCCTGACTAAAAGTTTCTTGAGCGGAATGGGCGTCAACCTAGACGGCGTTGATCCACGAAAAATAAAAATCTACGGCAATGGCGGCCGTATGATTCCCTTAAAAAACAGCACCTATTATCCCGCTGATCTAGCTGAAAATGCCATTCAGGTTGTTGGAGAAGCAGATGGCGTTTTCGACAATGCTGACTATGTGCTGTTCTATGCCGAAGGTGTCGATCAATGGAATAAAGAAAGCCAAACTACCAATAATTTATACGATTCGAAAGCGTTTTACTATGTCAATATCCAAGGTAATGACGGCAAGCGAATCACAGAAATGGTGCAACCTTCCGCTCCTAGCGACATTGTTCTGAATACGTTCGACGATTATCAATACCATGAATTGGACAAAGTGAATATTGTCAGATTGGGCAGACGCTGGTTTGGGGAACAGTTTGATTTTACTGACCAGCAGGATTTCGATTTCAGCATTCCGAACATCAATACGACTACACCGGTCAACCTTTACATTTATGCTGCCGCAATTTCATCAATCGCAACTTCAATGGAAGTAAAGTCCAACGGAACCGTCGCCGGCAATATCCCGTTCTCCCCGGCAGGTTCATCGGTCCGAGCAGATTGGTCGATATTGAGCACCAATGTACCGGCATCTGACAACATCCGAATCACTCTAAAGTACAATAATAATGGCGTGCCCGACTCTAAAGGTTATCTCGATTACATTCAATTAAAATCAAAAAGAAACCTTATCGGTTATGGAAAGCAGTTTGCTTTTCAATATGATTTGGCCGCTACGAGCACACAGATAGGGGAATTTCAAATTGCCAACGCCGCAGCGATTTCTCAGGTTTGGAACGTAACCGATTTATATAATGTGACCAAAGCGACCAACAATAATCAAGGTACTTTTTCATTCAAGACCAATTTTGGAACCATCCAAAAATTTGTTGCGCATGATCCTGCCGATTATTACACACCATTGGTAGAGTCAAGGACTCGCGTTGCAAACCAGAATATCAAAGGCACCATTTTTCTGAGTGCTCAAAATCAATTTCAGGACATCGATTACTTAATCGTTTGCCCTGCATTTTTAAAAGCCCAAGCTGAAAAACTCGCCAATTTCCACAGGAATAATTCGCAGCTGAATGTTAAAGTAATGACGCTTGATGCTATTTATCATGAATTCGCTTCCGGAAAGCAAGATATCGGTGCGATCAGAAACCTTGTGAAGTATATCTATTTCAATGCGTCGGCTCCCGCCAATCGAATCAAGTATGTCAATCTTTTTGGCGATGCTTCATACGATTTCAAAAATAGAATTTCGGTTTCAGCGAATATTGTTCCTATATATCATGCTTTGAACAGTTACACAGTTGATCCGAGTTCGTTTGCTTCTGATGATTATTTTGGTTTGATGGATGACAACGAAGGTGATCTCGACGCTTCTTACCCGACGAAAATCGGACTCGTAGATGTTGCCGTTGGCAGAATGATCGGCAATACTGCGACCCAAGCCGATGAACTGGTCAACAAAGTCATTGAGTATCATGACATACAATCTTATGGAAGTTGGCGCAACAATATCGTCGTTGTGGCGGATGATGCTGACGAAAATAGCGATAGCAGTTTGCAGACCAATATCAACAATATGGCGGAAACGATTGTTGCACAAAAACCATTTCTTAACTACGAAAAAATATTAATGGATTCGTACGTTCAGGAAACTTCTGCCGGTGGAAGCCGTTATCCTAAAGCCCGTAAAGACCTATTTGACTATTTCGAAAAAGGTACTTTGGTGCTGAACTATCTCGGGCATGGTGGTGAAGATGGCTTGTCGCAGGAACGTATCTGGGAAAAATCAGATGGTCAGAATTTGAGCAATCGTTTTAAATACCCGCTATTCATTACGATTACCTGTGAATTTTCAAGATTCGACAATCCGTTCCGACCGACCGCAGGAGAATTTGTTTATTGGAATCCAAAAGGCGGCGCGATTTCGATGATCACTACAATCCGCGAAATTTACCAGTCGACCGGTGAAAATTTCAACGATGTATTGGCACGCTACCTTTTTTCATACGGATCTAATCAATATGTATCCATAGCGGAAGCACTGCGACTGGCCAAAAATGCTTTTGCGCCGCGTACTGATGTTGTCTTTTATTTAGGAGATCCTGCATTGAAACTCGCCATTCCACAACCTCAAATCAATCTTACGAAGGTCAATGATGTTCCGGTTACAGGGCCGATTGATGACTTCAAATCATTGTCGTACGTTAAACTTAGCGGTGAAGTAACCGACGAAAACAACAATCCACTTCCTGCCTACAATGGCGAATTGTCGGTGCAGGTGTTCGATAAAAAAATCACGAGAACCACTTTAAACAATGACGGAAACAGCCCGCCGATTAGTTTTAATATTTTAGGAGAGACGATATTTAGAGGCAATGCAACCGTTACCAACGGACAATTTGAGTTCGGTTTTGTAGTGCCACGCGACATTGCAATTCCGGTTGATAATGGAAGAATAAGTTTTTATGCCAAGAGAAATCAAATCCTATTTGATAAGGCGGGCATCAATACGAATATTAAAATCGGAGGCGTTAATCTTAATGCCGCTGCAGATAATATTCCACCGAAAGTGAAGTTATATATGAATGACCAAACGTTCGTGAATGGTGGGATTACGAACGAGTCTCCCCTATTTCTAGCATTTTTGGATGATGAAAATGGAATCAACACCGCGAGTGGTATTGGACATGACATTGTTGCGATTTTAGATGGAAACGAAAGCAACCCATATAAGTTGAATGACTATTACGAAACCGAATTGGATAATTATAAAAGCGGTAAAGTGAAATTTCCGTTTAGAAATCTTGCCAAAGGACTGCATACGATTACGTTTAAAGCCTGGGATGTTTATAATAATTTGGTGACGTCAGAAATTCAGTTTGTAGTTGTAGGCGACGAATCGATTTCGATTACGAATGTGCTGAATTATCCGAATCCGTTTGTGAACTACACTCAATTTTGGTTCACGCACAACAAGCCGTTCGAGCCTTTGGAAGTGCAGGTGCAGGTGCTAACGATTACCGGAAAAGTGGTATGGACTAAAAACCAAACCGTCACGACTGCAGAATCGACATGCAGAGAAATCACTTGGGACGGCAAGGATGATTTTGGAGACCGGATTGGGAAAGGTGTTTACATCTACAAACTAACAGTCAAATCGATCCTAACGAACTCCAAGACAGAAAAATTTGAGAAACTTGTTATACTTTAATAAAATACTATATTTGTAAACTTTAAAAATTTAGAATGAAAAAGATTATTGCTGTTATTGCCATTATATTTATTATTCCTTTATCGAAAGCCCAAACAAGAGTTATTACCACCGGAGTTCCTTTTCTTCTAGTAGCAGGTGACGCACGAGCCGCAGGTATGGGAGACAATGGTGTTGCTACTGCGCCCGATGTTTTTTCACAACAATGGAACCCTGCAAAATACGCTTTTTCAGTTGACAAACATGGTTTTTCTGTTGGATATACGCCTTATTTGGTCGAGTTGGTTAACGATATCTCATTATCACAGGTAACTTATTTTAATAAATACAGCGAGCGTGCAGCTTTTGCAGGAGGCATACGCTACTTTAGTTTGGGGGAAATCGAGTTGAGAGAAAATCAAGACGACGTTCCGGTTGTAGTTAAGCCTGCAGAATATGCAATTGATTTATCGTACGCGTTGAAATTGAGTGAAAAATTCTCGATGTCGGTTGCTGCCCGTTACATCAGATCCAATTTAAGAATCCCAACGGCGGGATCAAGTTCGGCGGCTGCGAATTCCTTTGCATTCGACGTTTCTGGTTTCCACCAAGGAGAAGAAATGGCTTTTAACAGCTTTAACGGAAAATTACGTTACGGATTCAATTTTCAGAATTTGGGTCCAAAAATCAATTACGATAAAGCGGCTGGCGATGAAGGCTCTAACTTCTTACCCGCCAATATGAAGCTCGGTGCCGGTTTCGATTTCATCCTAGACGATTACAACAAGGTATCCGTAGGTTTGGAAGTCAACAAATTATTAGTCCCTACACCGATCGAACCACAACCTGTAGACTTAAATGCCGATGGCGATACCGACGATGCTGGAGAAACCAATGGTGTTGCGGAAGCCAATACCGAATATGACAAAATCGGTTGGGCCGAAGGTATTTTCAAATCGTTCAATGATGCACCTGATGGCATGAGCGAGGAATTAAAAGAATTTACCTATTCTGTTGGTGCAGAATATTTATATCAGGATTCATTCGCATTCCGTTTGGGTTATTTCAATGAAAGCCCGGACAAAGGCGCGAGACGATTCTTCTCACTAGGTGCCGGTTTCAAATACAACATCATTAAAGTCGATGTTTCGTATCTGTTCTCCGCATCGAAAGTAAAAAACCCACTCGAAAACACGCTACGCTTCTCACTAAGTTTTGCATTCGGCGATAAATATGATGAATATTAGTCAATCGATATTAATTAATAAGAATCCAAATTTCAACTTTATGAAATTTGGATTTTTTTTCCCTTATACAGTATGAAAAACATTACGATCAACACTGAGCTTTCCGTTTTCGACAGCCTGCAAGAATTACCGCAAGACATCCAAAACCTGATGCAGCAAGCCATTGACATGCGCAAAAAAGCGTATGCTCCGTATTCAAAATTCAGGGTCGGCGCGGCAATACTTCTAGACAACGGAAAAATAGTCTTGGGATCGAATCAGGAAAACGCTGCTTACCCTTCTGGACTGTGCGCGGAACGTGTGGCGATTTTTCAAGCTGGTGCGGTTTATCCTGACGCTACAATAGTACAAATGGCGATTACCGCTGCTTCCGATACAAATCAAACCAAGTCACCGATTCCGCCTTGTGGTGCTTGCCGACAATCGATCGCGGAATATGAATTCAAACAAGAACAGCCAATCGAAATCTATTTTATGGGTGAAGTTGGTGCTATTTACAAATCGGATTCGCTCAAAAATTTACTACCATTCACTTTTGATAAAAACTTCTTGTAAAGCGCAGTAAAAATTACGCTTTTAAATTTTACTTCTAACGTGGAATGTTTTACTTTTGCCTTTCGCAAATTCGTGTGAGGCTACTTTTTTGCGCTTTCAAAACAATTATAATCAACAATCAAGTTAGAAAAAACAGATGAAAGAAGTTACAAAAGAAGTGTATTTGAAGTGGTATGAAGACATGCTGCTTTGGAGAAAATTTGAAGACAAACTAGCCGCACTTTACATACAACAAAAAGTAAGAGGATTTCTTCACTTATATAATGGTCAGGAAGCGGTTTTAGCGGGTGCTTTACACGCAATGGATTTGACCAAAGACAAAATGATTACGGCCTACAGAAACCACGTTCAACCCATCGGAATGGGTGTTGACCCAAAAGCAGTGATGGCTGAACTTTTAGGAAAAGTAACCGGGACTTCTAAAGGAATGGGCGGATCGATGCATATTTTCTCAAAAGAAAAAGGATTTTATGGTGGTCACGGAATCGTAGGTGCTCAAATTCCTGTTGGCGCCGGAATCGCTTTTGCCGATAAATATTTTGAAACTGGTGGCGTGACATTGACCTATTTTGGCGATGGTGCCGCACGTCAAGGTTCACTGCACGAAGCGTTCAATATGGCGATGCTGTGGAAACTTCCAGTGGTATTCATTGTCGAAAACAACGGGTATGCGATGGGTACTTCTGTCGAGAGAACCGCCAATCATAGTGATATTTGGAAATTAGGTTTGGGTTATGAAATGCCTTGCGGACCTGTTGACGGAATGAATCCCGTGAAAGTTGCCGAAGCGATGCATGAAGCGATTGACAGAGCAAGACGCGGTGATGGGCCGACTTTCCTCGAAATGAAAACCTACCGTTATAGAGGCCATTCAATGTCGGATGCACAATTGTACCGTTCGAAAGATGAAGTTGAAGAATACAAAAAAATTGATCCAATAACACAGGTTCTGGATGTCATCAAAGAGCAAAAATATGCTACCGATGCTGAAATTGAAGCCATTGACGAACGTGTTAAAAACCTAGTGGAAGAATGCGCGACCTTCGCTGAAGAATCCGCTTTTCCTGAAGTACAGCAGTTGTACGATGTGGTTTACGAACAAGAAAACTATCCATTCATTCCCCACAAACTTTAATCATTATGGCAAAAATTATCACGATGCCGCGCTTGAGCGATACTATGACCGAAGGCGTTGTAGCGAAATGGCTTAAGAAAGTGGGCGACAAAATAAACGAAGGCGATATATTGGCTGAAATCGAAACCGATAAAGCAACGATGGAATTTGAATCTTTCAATGCCGGAACCTTACTGCATATTGGAATCCAAGAAGGCGAATCTGCTCCTATAGATTCTCTTCTGGCGATTATCGGAAATGAAGGCGAAGACATAACGCCGATGCTTCATTTTGGAAAATCAACCAATAAAGAAACTACTCCTAGAACGGATGCAGCTCCTGCTGTTGATACAAAAACAGAAGAAGTAAAAACTGAGGTTTCGACTCAAGACAAAAAATCTGACGCCACTCCTGCTCCAACGACCGCTTTACCGAAAGGTGTTGTTGTAGTAACCATGCCACGTTTGAGCGATACCATGACCGACGGAACGGTTGCGACGTGGCTTAAAAAAGTAGGCGATACGGTTGCGGAAGGTGATATATTAGCTGAAATCGAAACCGATAAGGCTACGATGGAATTCGAATCTTTCAACGCCGGGACATTATTGTTCGTTGGTGTTAATGAAGGAGAAACCGCTCCAGTCGATAGCGTTTTAGCGATCATCGGACCTGCAGGAACCGACATTGCAGGCATTGCGGAAAACTATAAAAAAGGCGGTGCTGCTCCTATAAAAGAAGAAGCTAAATCTTCTGAATCGAATGCCGAGGTATCAACAGAAAAATCAGACGAACCTGTTCAAGTACTTTCTGATGGAAAAAGAATTTTCATTTCTCCTTTAGCCAAGAAAATTGCGGAGGAAAAAGGTATCAATATTGCACAGGTAAAAGGATCGGGCGAAAACGGACGTATCGTTAAAAGCGATATTGAGAACTTCACGCCTTCTGCAGCAAGCGCGCCACAAACTGAAAGCCAACCAGCAGCAACACAAGAAGCAACTGCACCGGCAGTGAAAACTTTTGTTCCTGCAGGCGAAACTTCAACAGAAGAAATCAAGAATTCTCAGATGCGTAAAATCATCGCGAAACGTTTGTCAGAATCGATATTCACAGCGCCTCATTTCTACTTGACGATTGAAGTGGCTATGGACGAAGCGATGCGATCAAGAGCAACCATCAACACGATTCCGGATACCAAAGTGTCATTCAACGATATGGTAATCAAAGCTTGCGCGATGGCATTGAAAAAACATCCGAAAGTCAATTCACAATGGAAAGAAGATGCGATCACCATCAACCACCACGTCAATATTGGTGTGGCAGTCGCTGTTGAAGACGGTCTCGTTGTTCCCGTATTGCGATTCGCGGATCAGATGAGTTTATCTCAAATCGGTGGCAACGTAAAAGATGTAGCCGGTAGAGCCAAAACTAAAAAATTGCAGCCTAACGAAATGGAAGGCAGTACTTTCACCGTTTCAAATCTAGGCATGTTTGGCATTTCAGAATTCACATCGATCATCAACCAACCGAATTCAGCGATTTTATCAGTCGGTGCTATCGAAGAAAAACCGGTTGTGAGAAACGGACAGATCGTTGTAGGCAATACGATGAAAGTAACGTTGGCATGCGATCACAGAACCGTTGATGGTGCAACTGGAGCGCAATTCCTGCAGACTTTGAGACAATATTTGGAGAATCCGGTAACGATGTTAGCGTAATATTCGAGCTTTTAATAAAATACGAATCCCGTTTTGAAAATGTCAAAGCGGGATTTTTTTTAGCCAACTATTCAAGAACCAAAAAAATACAATTTTTAATTTGTGAATTCGCGGCAAAACTATTTTTATAACAAAACACGCCCAATATATTTTAACTATTTTTGAAAATTATAAATCTTCCAAAATGAAAAACACCTTATTTATCATAGTCTTCTTAGTGACGATTGCTTGTCAGAAAAAACAATCTACTGCAGTTGAAAAGTCTACAGCGATCAAAGACACGCATTCGTTTTCAAAACCCGAATTGGCTGTAGCAAAGCATTTGGATCTTGATATTAAAGTTGATTTTGACACCCAAACCATATCCGGTAAAGCTTCATGGACGATTGACAATATCAGCAAAGGCAACGAAATCATCTTCGATGAGAATACTTTGACCATTTCCAAAGTGACCCTAGGAGATGATGAAAAAGAAACCCAATTCGAACTTGGAAACGAAATCGAATTCCATGGAAAACCACTGCACATTTCGATTAGCGCGAATACGACCAAAGTCAATATTTATTACACAACGACCAAAGATGCCGTCGCCTTACAATGGTTGACGCCACAACAAACCGCCGACAAAAAATACCCGTTTTTATTTTCACAAGGCGAAAGTATTTGGTCAAGAACTTGGATTCCGTGCCAGGATTCGCCCGGCATTCGATTTACATATAACGCCAAAGTTACGGTTCCTAAAGCGTTGATGGCGGTCATGAGCGCCGCTAATCCACAACAGAGAAACGATACCGGAGTTTATACTTTCAAACAAGACAAAGCGATTCCTTCTTATTTGATGGCCATTGCCGTTGGTGATTTAGGATTTAAAGCTATAGACAAACGAACTGGAGTTTACGCGGAACAATCTGTTTTAAACAAAGCAGTATTCGAATTCAGTGAACTCGGGAAAATGGTCTACGCCGCGGAAAAATTATTCGGGCCTTACCGCTGGGGGCGATATGATGTTTTGGTGTTACCGCCAAGTTTCCCTTATGGTGGCATGGAAAATCCTAACCTGACCTTTTTAACTCCGGGCGTTTTGGCTGGCGATCGATCGTTAACGAGTTTGCTCGCGCATGAGTTGGGTCACAGTTGGAGCGGCAATTTAGTAACCAACGCAACTTGGGATGACATTTGGCTCAATGAAGGATTTACGACTTATGTAGAGCATCGTATTGGTGAAGCCGTATTCGGAATCAAAGAAGCCAAAATGCAAGATGTGTTGAGTAGAAAAACGCTTGATGATAATATGAAGGACTATGGCGATAACAATCCCGATACGAAGCTTAAAGTTGATTTGACCAACCGCAATCCCGATGATGGACTCAGTGATATTCCTTACGAAAAAGGCTATGCGTTTCTTCAAACGGTGGAGCACGCGGTTGGTCGCGAGAAATTTGATGCTTTCCTCAAAGAATACTTTAGCAGCCATGCTTTTCAATCAATAACTACGGAAGATTTTGTAGATTATTTCAACAAACATTTGATCAAAGGCAACAAAGCGTTGTCGGAAAAAATAAAATTGAATGATTGGGTGTATACGCCAAAAATTCCATCGAATATTATCACGCCGGTTTCAGAAGATTTCAAAACGATCGATAGCATTCAAAACATTTGGAGAAAAACCGGCATTCAAGGTCTGAGTCAGAAAATTAAATCGACGAATGAGAAACAACATTTCATCGATTACCTTCCAAAAGACATCACCGAAAAGGAAATGACTGCGATTGATGCTGAGTTCAACTTCACTAATGGCGGTAACTTTGTGATTCAGCGACAATGGTTTGTGATAGCCATTCGCCAACAATACAAACCAGCCTATTCGGCAATCGAACAATTCATGATTGCCACGAGTCGCACGGGTTCGTTACAAACTTTATATAAAGAAATGGTCAAAACACCAGAAGGGAAAATCTGGGCGAAATGCATCTTTGAAAAGGCGAAATCGGGGTATCATATGACGACGGTGCAGGATTTGCAGAAAACATTGCAATAGTCTTTCGGATTGTGGGCGTGCTGGCGCTGATATGTTCAGTTTCCAATCGAGGTATTCGGGCGCAGTCAGACTATACGCTACAAAAGGATAACCGCGGCAAATGCGAAGCATTCACTGAAAACCGATAAAAAAAATATAAACACAGTGAATTAATCCCTCACGCAATCGCAGAAACTCAAAATTAATCTTTTATACAACGAACAGAACATCCAGAATTTCTATACCCTTGAATCATAGGTGCAGCAGGGCTATATTCGAACAAATCAAGTCTGTAAGCATAAGTATTGCCTACTGTGGTAGCACTCCAAAAACTCCCTTTAGTACCCATCGCAGAAGAACCTCCGGTAAGAAAATTATTATACCATCTGTTCCCGCCAGGCAATGCGGTAAAACCAGTGATATTCGTTGCTCCATCATTGGGACTTTGCCAACCCGTTCGAGATTTCAATTTCCCTCCAGCCACTACAGACCCTCCTAAATATGTGATTAAAGTTTGAAACTCGGTTTGAGTAGGTATATGCCAGCCCGAAGGCGCAAGTCCTCTTGGATCAATTACTGCATACCAATTGTATAATTTGCCGTAAATAGGCCCATTGGCTGGGTCGTTGTTATAATAGCACCATGCACCTGTGGTACTATTTCTCCATTGTTCGCGGTCAGTCACATGTGGAATCAGGTCTCCATTTCTATAACGACTGGTATTTAAATTTTCAGTCTTCAAAATCTGATTGCCAATTTGCACTTCACCAACCATCACAGGAACCGATGGTCTTGCAGCCACTTCACTTTGTGTTTTGGTTTCTTCGTTAGAACACGAGATTAGTCCCAAAAATATGATATACGTTATTGTGAGGTAGTATTTTTTCATGACAATCTTTTATATAAACTTTTATAAAAGTAATAATTACTTTTATAAATACGACTTACTCGTTTTATTTCTTTGCGCCTTAGCATCTTTACGAGCAGAAAAACTAAAACTTATCATAAACAAAAAACCCTCACTCACGTGAAGGGTTTTTCTTAAAAAAGGCGACGAACCGAGCCCGAAGGGCGAACACGTCGTTCTGATAATAAACAAGAAAGCCCGTTCGTTAGAACAGGCTTTCCACTAAGAAAGGCGACGAACCGAGCCGTGAGGCGAACACGTCGTACCGCTTAAAAACAAGAAAGCCCGTTCGTTAGAACAGGCTTTCCACTAAAAAAGGCGACGACATACTCTCCCACAAATTGCAGTACCATCTGCGCAGGCGGGCTTAACTACTCTGTTCGGGATGGGAAGAGGTGAGCCCCGCCGCAATA
>JANPJB010000008.1:0-30751 GCA_031425295.1 Flavobacterium sp.
GAACAGTCGGTTCAAGGCATTGGTTGGGATGGAACACTCAATGGCATAGATCTTCCCTCATCGGATTATTGGTTCCGGGTTTTCTATAAAGAGAATGGAGAAGCTAAAGAATACAAGTCGCACTTTTCTTTGAAGCGATAACTAATAAGTTAGTGGATAAGTATCCTGAATATTTTTAAATTGAATCGTTACGCTAAAACAAAAATTTATATCTTTGACCAATTCGTAAATAAACGCAAAGAAATCAATAGAAACAGCACATATAAAGCCTTGGATTTCGGAAATAAAAGGATTTTTTGTCAAGTATTAATAAAATTTCATCGCCCCAATTTCACTAAAACGATAAATAAAATGAATATTAAAAAGTTATTGTTATTGATTGTGTTGTTTGTAACCCAATTCTCCTTTTCACAAGAAGGAATTGCGGTGTATTCAGATTACTTATCGGATAATTATTATTTATTACACCCATCGATGGCTGGAGCTTCAAGTTGTTCAAAAATTAGAATGACCGCACGCCAACAGTGGTTTGGTCAACAAGATGCGCCGTCAATGCAGACCTTGAGTTTTAATGGTAAAATAGGCGAAAGTGATCAGTCTGGCGCGGGTGTTATTGTTTATAATGACAAAAATGGATACCATACACAGCAAGGGATCAAAGCGACTTATGCGCATCATATTATGTTTTCAAGAGATGCTGTTGATTTGAACCAAGTCTCTTTTGGTCTGAGTGTTGGTTTGGTGCAAAGCTCTCTGGATGAAACCGAATTTAGAGAATTCGACCCAACAGTAAACGGTACCATTGTTCAAAAGTATTCCTATTTCAATGTTGACTTAGGAATGTCGTATAATTATTTGGAATTCTATACACACTTAACGGTTAAAAATGCAATTGAGACAAGAAGAAAAATCTACACCGAATATGAAGATGACAATATCAGAAAAGTAATCATTAATTCAGGGTATGTTTTTGGAAACGAGGAAGGAATATTGTGGGAGCCGTCCGTTATGTTTCAATTGGCGAACCAAACGAAGGAAAAATCAATTGATGTCAATTTAAAGGCCTATAAGCAATTGGAATTCGGTAGACTTTGGGGCGGTATTTCTTACAGAAGAAGTCTAGATGGTGCGGAATATAGAAAAGGTTCCGGTACTGAAGTGCAGAAACTGCAATACATTACACCAATTGTAGGATTAAATTATAAAAACTATATGTTTTCATACACCTATTCAGTAGTAACAGGTGCGGTAAAATTCGACAATGGAGGATATCATCAACTTACTTTAGGAATGAATATCTTTTGCCGACCAGAAAAATACCACTGTAACTGCCCGGCTATTAACCCATAAAATTTATTTTGTCCCGATTCGTTCGGGACTTTTTTTTCATTATGATTATAAAAACTGTAAACGGTAAAACGCCAAAAATACCTGAAGATTGTTATGTTGCTGACAACGCTACTATTGTGGGCGATGTTTCATTTGGTACTTCCTGCAGTGTCTGGTTTAATGCTGTCGTAAGAGGCGATGTTAATCGTATTTCAGTCGGAAATAAAGTTAATATTCAGGATGGCGCCATTATTCATTGCACGTATCAAAAGCATGCCACTACAATAGGAAATAATGTTTCAATTGGACATAACGCGATTGTGCATGGATGCATTATTGAAGACAATGTCCTAATTGGAATGGGTTCAATCGTAATGGATAACTGTGTGATTGGAAGCAACTCCATTATAGCAGCCGGTGCAGTAGTAACACAGAATACGATTGTTCCATCAGGAACGATTTATGCCGGCGTTCCCGCAAAATGGGTCAAGGACATAGACGCTTCAGACTTCTCAGGCGAAATTGAACGGATTTCAAATAATTATGTAATGTATTCTGGGTGGTTTAAAGCAGAACATTAAAAATCTTTATATTCCACATTGTATTGATGATTTAATATGGCGTCTAGAACTTTCGGATCGCTGTTGGAGTAGAACTGGTGATGGCTTTTTCCGGCTGCGTGCAGCTTTGATTGTGTATTTAAAACGTTATAGGTTTGTTTCGCTACAGCCTCTCCAGAATCAATAATCTTAATATTGGATGGTAATATTTGTTTCAGTTGTGGAATTAGATAAGGATAATGACTGCAACCTAAAACCAAATAATCTATATTTTCTTTAACCATAGGCTCGAGATAGGAGCGAAGTAGCTGTGCCATTTCCGGGGAATTCAATTTTCCGCTTTCAATGAGCTCCACCAAACCGTGCCCCACTTGTTCTATAATCTCAGTGTCTTGGTAAATTTCGACAGCCTTGTTAAAAAGTTCGCTACTCAGTGTTCCTTTGGTCGCTAAAATCCCTATTTTTTGGGTTTTTGATTGAATAGCCGCTGGTTTGATTGCGGGTTCTATACCAATAAACGGGACTTGATATTTCGCACGCAATTCTTTGATGGCATTTGTAGTAGCGGTATTGCAAGCGACAACAATGATTTTGGCATTTCTGTGCAGTAAAAACTCAGTATTCTTGATGCTCAATGCAATAATCTCATCCTTTGATTTCAGTCCATACGGCGCATTTTTGCTGTCGGCGAGATAAATGGTGTCTTCAGCAGGCATCAGTTCATGAATAGCCGTCCATATTGAAGTTCCGCCAATGCCTGAATCAAACAGCCCGATAGGATTATTGTTAGTCATAAATCAAAGGTAAAAAAAAACTCCATCAGGAAAATTTCCAAATGGAGTAAGTTTTATAGTTTCGACAGTTATTAAAAACCTAAGTCTTTTTTAATGTCAGCAGTAATATTCGGACCATCCGTTAGAAGAAGGCCTTCTGAATTCAATACATATTGATATCCTTTTGCTTTTCCAACTTTCTGAATAGAAGCTTTCACTCTTTCCATGATTGGTTTTACAATGTCTGATTCTTTCTGCTGTAATTCTTTTTGAGCATTGTCTCTATAGTCAACAATTCTTTTCTGCATGTCCTGCACTTCTTTCGAACGCGTTTCATTAACAGCATCGGTTACCGTAGTAGCTTCTTGCTCGTACTTTTTTAATTTCCCTTGATATTCATCAACCATTGTTTTGTATTCGGTGTCATAAGTGCCACTCAATTTCTCTAATTGTTTTTGGGCTTCCAACATTGCCGGCATTTTCGCCATTAATTCACTGACATCAACGTGAGCAATCTTTGCCTGGGCTTGTGTTGTTTGACTCCCTACAACAAAAATAAATGCTGCTATTACTAAAGTTTTGAATTGTTTCTTCATTTTTAAAATATTAATTAATTTGTTTTAATCTTGCTTTCCTTCTTTAAGTTTATCTTCTTTGGCTTTCTTTGCCGCCTCTCGGTCTTCTAGTATTTTTTTTTTCTTATCTTCTAAAGCTTTTTTACGATCGGCTAGTATTTTAGCTCGGTCTTCAGCCGATTTCTGTTTTTTGTTGATCGCAGTGCTGTCTACTACTTTTACTGGTTTTTCATCCGTAATTTTACTGCCATTTCCCGAGTCTGTTGCAGTTGAATCTTTTACTGTTGACGTTCTGCTTTGCGGTTTCGGAACCGCTGTTCCATTCTTTTTAGCTTCTTTAGCAGCGAGGACTTGTTGTTTTCTTTCGTCCGCAGCCAATTTTTTATCTGCGATAAGTTTTTCTCTAGCTGCTTTTCTCTCGGCTAATTTCTTATTTCTTTCGGCTAAAGCTGGACTTTCGTCTTCCATATTTTCTAAAGCCTCTCTCTTTGCTTCTTCTTTTTGTTCTTTTTTAGAGATGCCTTCTTTTCTTTTATTCGATCTTGTAATGACTCGAACTACTTGATCACTGATATCGTAACGTTTTGCCGCAAATAGTATAGTTAAATCTGACGTTTTATCAAAGATGAAATCGTATTTTTTAGCTTCGGCAATGTCTTGGGCGGCGTTGAAGACTTGATCTTGAATCGGCTGCGCCAGTACCGCTTTTTGAATCGTTAAATCTCCTTTTGGGCCAAATCTTTTTTCTTGATAATCTAACAGTTCTTTTTCTTGAAACACAATTTCTTCTTCTCTTTCCTCGAGTAGTTCTTTGGTCAACAAAACGCGTTCCGTAGCTAATAAATCTTTAAGTCTGGTGACTTCATTTCTTTTGGTTTCAATTTCTTGTTTCCATTTTTGAGCTTTCTGCTCCAATTGGTTTTTAGCTTCATTATAATCTGGAACGTTTTGAAGAATGTATTCCATATCAATATAACCAATTTTTACACCTCTCGACTGTGCCTGAGCCATGGTAGAAACAGCCATCATGACTACTAGTAATATAATATGTTTTCTCATACACTTCAAAATTTTGTTAGAAAATACCATGCCAAATATAGTTAATTTTAAAATTGCTGACCAATTATAAAATGCGTTTCCAATCCATTCGCTTTGGTTTGTCCGGTCAATGGATCAAATCCATAACCGAAATCAATACCGAGCAATCCGAAAGCAGGCATAAATATCCTTAGTCCGGCTCCAGCAGATCGTTTCAGCTGAAACGGATTGTATTTATTAAACGAATCATATGCATTTCCACCTTCAATAAATCCTAAAACATAAATCGATGCCGCTGCTTTTAGTGTGATAGGATAACGCAATTCTAGGGAGAATTTATTGTATATCGAACCACCATCATCTGTCGACAAGGAATTATTAGGATATCCTCTTAACTGAATTACCTCTCTTCCGTCCTGAGCAAAATTGGCCAGACCGTCACCTCCAACATAGAAACGCTCGAATGGCACCAAGCCTCGATCCTTGTTGTAAGCGCCTAAATAACCAAACTCACTCAAAGTACGTAATACCAATTTACCATAAATTTTTGTAAACCAATCTGCTTTGAATTTAATTTTATAATATTCCAACCAATTAAATCTCTTCTGATCCACTTTACCTTGATCTACTGAAGCATCTGAAAAATTATTTACAACTTCGTATACATTTGAGCCTTCTGAAGTTTCTGCTATGTAATCACCTTCTTGCGGAACTTGGCCGGAAGAGGTTGGCTGTGTTGTAACGCCTAAAGTCGAAGTATATTTTAATTTATATTCCGCCTGATCGTTTAAACTGCCATAATCTACGCCGTTGAATAAAGAATACGGTAACGTAAATTTCCCAGAGATGCTAAATTCAGAGCCGTACATTGGAAAAATTGGATTGATTCCTTTGTTGTTTCGACTCAAGCCAATCGTGTAGGCTAAGTTTCGAGATGACCCATCACCAAAAGTAAAAAGACCAATATTATAGTTGTTCAGATCATAATATTGAAAGCTCAATGATTGCGACAATACGAAGAAGTCATCCGGAACGGTTAGTCTTTTCGCCAACCCGACACTGGCCGAGATGATATTGAAATTTCTGCTCTTGTCAACACCCGAACTCGTATTGGCGAACTGCTTACTATACGCCAGTGAGCTGCTGAATTGAATTGGCTTTCTGCCTCCAAACCAAGGCTCGGTAAACGAAAGACTATAGGTTTGGAAGAACGAACTTGCCTGCAAACGCAAAGCTACTTTCTGACCGTCTCCCATCGGTAATGGTCGGTAAGCTTCTTTTTTAAATATGTTTCTTGCAGAGAAATTATTAAACGACAGTCCCAAGGTTCCAATAAAACCGCCTCCGCCATATCCACCTTGCAATTCGATCTGGCTTGAACCTTTTTCCACCAATTTGTATTCGATATCAACAGTTCCTGCTCCGGCGTCGACATTTTTAAATACGGGCTCGATGGCTTCCGGGTCAAAATATCCCAACTGCCCGATTTCACGAATCGTACGCACCAATTCTTCCTTGCTGTATTTCTGTCCCGGCTTGGTTCTAAGTTCACGATAAATCACATTATCATTCGTTTTGTCGTTCCCCACAACCGTAATTTTATTGAAATAGGCCAACGGACCCTCAACAATTCTAATCTCGAAATCGATCGTATCATTATACGTTCTTACTTCGACAGCGTTGATATTCGAAAACAAATAACCGCTGTTTTGGTAGAGGTTTGTGATGTCTTCTCCGTCAGGTTTCGACTTATCCGCGATTCTTTTCTCGAGCAAAACGCCATTGTAGACATCGCCTTTTTTGATTCCGAGAATGTTCCTCAAACCATTGTCAGGATATATCGTGTTGCCTAAGAACTTGATGTTTCCGAAATAGTACTTTCTACCTTCTTCAATAGTGATTTTGATATCGATATTCTTTTTGCTTTCATTCAGCGCGACCGTATCGGAAATAACGCGCGCATCGCGGTAACCGCTTTCCTTATATTTATCGATAATTTTGGTTAGATCTTCCTTGTATTTATCTTTGATGTATTTCGAAGCTTTGAATATACGAAGTGGGTTTTTTTCTTTCGTATTCTTCATCGCCTTGTGAAGTTTGGCATCAGAGAATTTCTCATTTCCACTGAAATCAATATGCTTGACTTTAATCTTATTGCCTTTGAAAACGTTGACGTACATCTTCACTTCATTACCGCTTGTGGTATCAGGTACCGTTTTGATGGTTACTTTAGTATTGTAGAAACCATCTTTCTTGTACTTGTTTTCAATGTAGTTTCTCGTCGTAGTAATTAGATTTTCATTGACAATTTTGCCTTTTGTGAGTCCGTTTTCTTTGATGAAAACTTCGCTTTTCTTTTTCTTAATTCCAGCGAATTTCACTTCGCTAAGTTTCGGTAGTTCCGCAATATTAAGGTCGAGATAAATGCTGTCGCCGGCGATTCTGTTGACATAAAAATCAATTTCGCTGAAAAGCCCGAGCTTGCCTAATTTTTTAATTGCATTACTAATTTCTTCTCCTGGAACTGTTATTTCCTGACCTCTTTCCAAGCCAGAAAAAGTGACTACGGTTTGTTGGTTGTAACTGATTTTTCCGACGACATTCACATCGGCTAAAATGTATTTAGTGCCTTGATCAAATGGAATTTTTTCTTGTGCATTTATTTGGGAAATACACCCAAAAAATAGTAGGGTAACGACTAACTTTATTCTTTTATATAACACTAAAAAATTATTTAATTTGTTCACTTGTTTTTCCAAACCTTCGTTCTCTTTTTTGATAGCTTATGATGGCCTCGTATAAATCTTCATCCTTAAAATCAGGCCACAAAACGGGTGTAAAATACAACTCCGCATAAGCAATCTGCCACAGTAAAAAATTGCTAATCCTGTGCTCACCGCTGGTTCTGATCAATAAATCAACGTCCGGTAAATTTCGCGTGTAAAGATGCTGATTAATAATCGATTCGTCAATACTGTCAATTGAAATTATATTATTTTTAACTTTCTCAGAAAGCTCCTTTATAACCTTGATGATTTCTTCGCGCGAGCCATAACTGAGGGCAAGTGTAAGGGTCATCCGCGTATTGTTTTTCGTGTTTTCAATCACTTCTGAAAGTTCATTTTTAGCAGATTTCGGGAGCATGTCAAGATTTCCGATGGCATGCAGCCGGATGTCATTTTCAGTCAATGTTTTGAGTTCATTTTTCAATGAGTTGATCAGCAATTTCATCAACGTATCGACCTCGAGTTTAGGTCGGTTCCAATTCTCCGTTGAAAAAGCATATAAAGTGAGATTTTGAATACCCAATTTCGCACATGTTTCTACGGTCGTTCGGACGGATTTGGTGCCGTTCTCGTGACCAAAAGCGCGGAGCAAACCCTTTTGTTTTGCCCAACGACCATTGCCATCCATGATAATCGCAAGATGCTTCGGTAAATTGTCGGTATTTATTTTATCTAATAAACTCATCATATTAATCCGCACAAAAGCACGGCTTTTCTCCAAAAGTATAAGTCAAAGTAAAGCCGGTAAACATATACCAATCTTTACTGGTCAAATTGCCAAATTTTAAATCTTTATAATCATCATTCGTCGGGCTGCTTCCGTCGAGATCATCTTTGAACGTCGTCCTTGCGGCTACCTCAAATCCAATAACGAAATTCTGGAAAACCCGTCCTTTGACACCAACGGTCATTGGAATCGCGAAGGTTCTGTAAGTCTTCTCTTTATTCGGTCCGCCATTCTCGAAATACAATCCGTCATAAGCCAAATAACTTAGACCTGTAAATACATATGGCGTAAATTGCGGCTTCGAATCGTGCAAATCGAAATTGAAAAAATCAAACTCCAAACCCGCCGTCAATTCTTTGATGCTATTTTTAAAACGATAATTTCTTTCTATTCTCGAATCCATTTCTGAATCCGCGTCGTCCGAGGCAAGGGTTGATTGTGTATAGGAAAAACGCCAAGAATGTCTTTGACTTCTATTCCATTTATATAACAATCCGAAGGCAGGCTTATTGGGTGCGATATATGTTGTCGAACCGACATCACCTATGAAATTACTGCCTCCTAAAAACACCCCAATTTCATGGATTTGTGCTTCTGTTGATGCCACGGCAAACAGTGAAAAAAATATAATAAAAAATCTATTCATTGAATTGAAAATAGCGTGCAAATATAATAATAATGGAGACTCAATTGACATCAAATTTGGATTTCTGTTAAATTAGAATTAATCCGTTCTGAAAAGGGCAAGTCCAGCGTCAAAGAGTAGTAGCAAACGCTATTTAATTAGGAAATAGTATGCAAATGTTGAAGTATGCGATTAATTTCTTTTGTCTTCACCCCAAAGTAGTTTGTTCCGCAGGGTTTTAAGGAAAGTTTCTTCCGGGATTTCGACCATATTGATTTTAAAAGGTGTTTTTCTGATGATCAAAACCGAATCGTTTCGGACAGACGTAATGCGCGAATCCAACGAAATTAAGTAAAAATCTTCTCGCCCACTAACGCGCAATCGAATTTCAGTCGTGTCCGGAATCACCAACGGCCGTGCATTCAGATTGTGTGGCGCAATGGGCGTGATCACAAAACTGTCGACATCCGGCGTCAGTATCGGGCCGCCGCAGCTTAACGAATAGCCTGTCGAACCTGTCGGTGTCGCGATAATCAATCCGTCAGCCCAATAAGAATTTAAATATTCGCCATTTAGGCTGGTTTCAATCGTGATCATCGAAGTCGTATCTTTTCTGCTGACCGAAATTTCATTCATGGCAAAATTCAGTCCCTCGATATCTTTGTTCTCTGGAATGCAATTCAATGATAGTAGGCTTCTAGGTGAAATCGTATATTTTTTTTCAATGACATACTGCAAGAAATTCTCAATATTCTCTTTCTGAACCGACGCGAGAAAACCCAGCCTTCCGGCATTGACACCCAAAATCGGGATGCCCGAATCACGTACCAGAGTCGCCGCACGCAAAATCGTGCCGTCACCGCCGATACTCAGCAGCATATCGAAACTACCATCTAATTCAATATGCGAAGCAAACGTCTTATATTCTTTGGCTACGATTTTTTTCTCATACAGCAACTTTAGGAAATCAGCTTCAATGACCATTTCAACATGGTTCCGATTAAAAAAAACAAAGATGTCTTTAATAATGGGTTCGGTGCTGTTCTGATAATATTGTCCGTAGATCGCTACTTTCATTGTTGTTGTTGATTTATTCTGCCGCGCTCCATACAATTCGGCTACGCCTCGGGTGGTTATTCGGTTATTCGGTTATTTACTTCGTCAGTTCGCTTACGCTCGGGTGTTGACTCGATTTCCAAATCCACAAATACACGAATCCACTAGATATTAAGGTATTTGTCTAAATAATCAGAACGCTCTTTGAGATTCGTAATGTAATTGTCTTCCTGATGTTCCGAGATGATCTCATAATTATACCGTCTGAACGTTTGAATGATCTCATTCATCGCGCCCAAACTGATTTTGACCGTAATCTGAACACTATCAGCAGTCGCTTCGGAAATGAACAAGCCCAAAAGCCTGCCGTTATTGCTTTCCACGATTTGCGTAATTTGGCTCATCGAATAATCCAATATCGCTTTCTGCACGATGATAATACCGCCTGGTTCTTTCAAAAAAGGCGTTTCATGGAAAAACTTGATGATGTCTTCGATTTCATAATAGCCGACATACAGATTGCTTTCGTCGAGCACGGGAACGACATTCGAATGATTCTTCGCAAAAATCTCCAAAACATCAAGCCAAATCGCCGTCGAGCGCACGAAAAAGGGTTCAAGGGTATACCGATAATCACCAACTTTTTTGTCGGCATCGAAAGTATCAACATCATCCAACGCAATCGAGCCGATGTACACACCTTCTTCAAGCACAGGAAAATGCGAAAAAGTCATTTCATGGAAAAAATCCTGAACGCCGACAATCGTTTCCTTACTGTCGATGGCCTTAAAATCGTTGTTGATATAGTCTTTAATCTCTTTCATAGCAGAATCAAATCGTTGACGCAAAATAATCAAATTTATGCCACATCACCTAGTTTAACTTTGTATTTTTGTACGAGTTTGTTTCAAAATGTATTGCAACCCATGACAAAGTTAAGTGTAAATATCAACAAAATAGCTACTTTACGTAATGCACGCGGCGGAAATGTGCCCAATTTGCTGCAAGTCGCTACCGATATACAAGGTTTCGGCGCCCAAGGCATCACGATTCATCCACGTCCGGACGAGCGGCACATCCGATATCAGGACGCGCGCGACCTAAAATCGATTGTTTTTACGGAGTTTAATATTGAAGGCAATCCGCAACACAACTTCATCGACTTAGTACTCGAGACAAAACCGACACAAGTCACGCTGGTGCCCGATGCAATTGGCGCCATTACCTCAAGTGCCGGTTGGGATACGGTCAAAAACCAAGCGTATTTAAAAGAAGTCATCGCCGAATTCCAACGCCACAATATCAGAACATCCATTTTTGTCGACCCAATTTTGAAAATGATCGAAGGCGCCAAAGCCACAGGAGCAGACCGCATTGAACTTTACACCGAAGCCTTTGCGCACGAATACGGTTTGGGCAATCACAAAGGAATTGAGCCTTACGTCAAAGCGGCTGAACTCGCGAATGAACTCGAATTGGGCATCAATGCCGGACACGATTTAAGCCTCGACAACATCGCATTTTTCAAACAAAATATCCCAGGTCTGCTCGAAGTTTCGATCGGGCACGCGCTGATTTCCGAGGCGCTTTATCTGGGCTTAGACAATGTCGTCAATATGTATCTCCATAAATTAAAATAGGGCGTGACCGCAAGGGTCGGGCTATCCGCAGTACGCGGTACTTGCTTCTATCCCTCACATTTGATATTAAGTGGAGGAAGCCCAGTGGGCTTCAGGTATTTTTAAAACTAAGTATTTGAAAACAAAATGTTCAACATTGGGAAAACCCTAGCCCTGATAGTAGTGTAAAGCCCACAGCGCAGCGAGGACTTGCAACGGATAGCAGGTTCCCGGCTCCTAAACCACAACCCACAACATGACACTCTACTCTAAAATAGAAGGCACCGGCCAACCACTTTTAATTCTTCACGGCTTCCTCGGCATGTCCGACAACTGGAAAACCCTCGGAGCGCAATATGCAGCATTAGGCTATGAGGTGCACATGCTCGACTTGCGGAACCACGGGCGCAGTTTTCATTCCGACGCCTTCAATTACGATGTCATGGTGCAGGATATGGTGGATTACTGCAGCGAAAAGAATCTCGAGAACATCGATATTATTGGGCATTCTATGGGCGGAAAAGTAGCGATGCTTTTGGCGGTGCAGCATTCTGAATTGATCCATAAACTTATTGTAGGCGACATCGGTCCAAAATATTACGCGCCACACCACGAAGCAATACTAGCAGGTCTAAATGCTGTCGATTTTTCCAAAAAACCGTCACGCACGGAAGTCGATACCACTTTAGCAGAATATATTCCCGATTTTGGTACACGCCAATTTCTACTCAAAAGCTTGCATTGGCAAACACCGGAACAACTCGCGTTCCGATTCAACTTACCCGTTTTCAATAGAGAAGTCGAAAACATTGGGACTGCGCTTCCCGACAATGCGCATTTTGATAAAGCGACTTTGTTTATTCGCGGTGGCAATTCCAATTACATCAAAGACGAAGATTGGGCTGGTATTCAGCAACATTTTCCGAATGCGGTTTTAGAAACCATTCCGAAAGTGGGGCATTGGCTGCATGCAGAAAATCCAAAGGCTTTCTTTGAAATCACGAGCCAATATTTGATTTAAAATTTCATTATTTTTACAAAAAAAATTCGCTATGAACCTTCTCCTAAGAATTTTAATCACCGCCATTCTGGTCATCATCATCGCGCATTTTATGCCCGGCGTTTCCATAGCCAGTTTTATGACATCGGTTATCGTGGCCGTAGTTTTAGGATTGCTCAATGCCTTTATCAAACCGATTTTAATATTGCTGACCCTGCCTGTTACCTTGCTTACTTTCGGATTATTTCTACTGGTGATTAATGCACTGATGATTTTGCTCTGTTCAGAAATCGTCGGTGGTTTCCACGTTGAAACTTTCTGGACCGCCTTATTTTTCAGCATCATCTTATCCATCTCGCAATCGATTCTTTATGGAATTTCGAAAGAAAAATCCACATAGCAACTCATTCTTATAAAAACTTGTTTGAATGCTCAAAATACTCTAATTTTGCGACCCAATTTTAGTATCAAAAAGAGATGAATATTACAAGAAATAATGTAGATGCCTTAAATGCGATCGTCACGGTTGAAATTTCAAAAGCTGATTACGCACCACAAGTCGACCGAGTTTTAAAAAGCTACTTAAAAACAGCTTCCATTCCGGGCTTCAGAAAGGGCGCGGTTCCTTTTGGAATGATCCAGAAACAATACGGAAAAGCAGTTTTGCTTGAAGAAGTCAATAAAATATTGCAGGAAAACCTGAACCGCTATTTGCAGCAAGAAAAACTTAATATTCTTGGAAATCCGTTGCCAAAAATTACCGAGGATTTCAATTGGGATGCTGATGACTACAAATTTGAATTCGAACTCGGATTGACACCAGCTTTCGACATTGATTTAGGTGTAGTAAAAAACCTCACGCAATACAAAATCGTTGCTGACGATAAAATGCTCGAAGACCAAGTGTCGCGCATCAGAAAGCAATATGGTAAAATGATTTCGAAAGACACCGTCGAGCAAGACGATGATATTTCAGGAACTTTCCTCAATGCCGACAAAGGAATCGACAGCCCGGCGCAAATTACTTTAGATATTTTCAAAAACAAAAAAGCTGCAGACGCTTTCATCGGTAAAAAAGTCGGAGATTTAGTTACGATCAATACGCAAGGGCTTTTCGATGACGATCACAAACTTATGGAATATTTGAAAGTAGGTCACGATGACGTTCACGGATTGGCGATTGATGTGGATTTTAAAATTGAAGAAATCACGATGAGTGAGCCCGCGGAATTAAACCAAGAATTGTTCGACAAATTATTCGGACCTGGAAACGTGTCTTCTGTCGATGAAATCAAAGCAAAAATCAAAGAAGACGCTGAAAAGCAATTTGCCACGCAAGCCGATCAAAAATTCTTGAATGACGTTACAGAATCGTTATTGATAAACACCAAATTCGATTTGCCTTCAACCTTCCTAAAAAAGTGGATTCAATCTGCCGGTCAAGAGCCGTTGACGCCACAACAAGCCGAAGAAGAATTCGCAAAATCAGAAAACGGGCTGCGTTACCAACTCATCGAAGGTAAAATCATGTCGCAAAACAATTTACAGATTACGTTCGAGGATTTGAAATCATACACTGCGGAAGTGATTAAAAAACAAATGGCACAATTCGGGCAGATGAATCCAACCGATTCAGATGTGGAAAGTATTGTGGCGCGCGTCCTATCCAATCAGGAAGAAGTAAAGAGGCTATCAGACCAAGTGATGAGCGAGAAAATGTTGCACTTATTCAAGGATAAAGTCGATTCAAAAACGAAAGAAGTTACGTATCAAGAATTTATTGCAGCTTCTTACGGAGAATAAAATAAAATAATGCTTATATTTGGGCGTCAAAACTAAGGTTTCGACGCTCATTTTGTTTTAAGAAAACGCTATAAAAAGAATATATTACTATGAACTACGGTAAAGAATTTAAAAAATTTGCTACAAAAAACCATGGTGTAAACAATTTGTACTATGATAAAATTGTTAGTGCAATGACACCAACGAATATGACGCCTTACATCATCGAAGAACGGCAACTGAACATCTCACAGTTGGATGTTTTTTCGCGTTTGATGATGGACAGAATCATATTTTTAGGAACAGGAATCGATGATCAAATTGCCAACATCGTGCAGGCGCAATTGTTATTTTTAGAAAGTGCGGATGCTTCAAAAGACATTCAGATTTATTTGAACTCGCCTGGTGGAAGCGTATATGCCGGTTTGGGAATTTACGATACGATGCAATACATCAAGCCTGATGTGGCTACAATTTGTACCGGAATGGCAGCTTCTATGGGAGCTGTATTATTGTGTGCAGGCGCTGCTGGGAAACGATCTGCATTGCCGCATTCAAGAGTGATGATTCACCAGCCTTCTGGCGGCGCGCAAGGTGTTGCTACGGATATGGAGATCAACCTGCGCGAGATGTTAAAACTCAAAGACGAGTTATATCATATCATTTCACAGCATTCCGGACAGACGTTCGACAAAGTCCACAAAGACAGCGAACGTGATTACTGGATGAAAGCTGATGAAGCCAAAGAATACGGTATGATCGATGAAGTGCTAAGACGATAATCAGATTGAAGGCAGGAATTGAATCCGAAATCTAATCCCGAAGTTTGGGACTAAAATAAAAAATAAAAATGGCAAAAGAACTATTAGATTGTTCATTTTGTGGTCGAAAAAAACCTGAAACCAATCTTTTAATTGCTGGAATCAATGCACATATCTGCGATAAATGTATTGAACAAGCACATGGAATTGTACTCGAGGAACTAAAAACCAACGGCAATTCTAAATTAGTAGCCGACTTGATTCTGAAAAAGCCTAAGGAAATTAGGTCTTTCTTAGATCAGTACGTTATCGGGCAGGACCAGACCAAAAAAGTAATGGCAGTCGCTGTTTACAACCACTACAAACGTTTGATGCAACAGCAGTTGAACGATGACGTAGAGATTGAAAAAAGCAATATCATTATGGTGGGGCAAACCGGAACCGGAAAAACATTGGTCGCCAAAACCATTGCAAAAATGCTCGACGTGCCTTTGGCTATCGTTGACGCCACGGTTTTGACGGAAGCCGGTTACGTCGGAGAAGATGTCGAAAGCATTCTAACGCGTTTGTTACAAGCTGCCGATTATGATGTAACCAAAGCAGAACGCGGTATCGTATTCATCGATGAAATCGATAAAATTGCGAGAAAAAGCGATAATCCATCAATTACTCGTGACGTTTCAGGAGAAGGTGTACAACAGGCTTTGTTGAAATTATTAGAAGGCACGGTAGTCAATGTTCCGCCCAAAGGTGGAAGAAAGCATCCGGATCAAAAATTCGTTGAAGTCAACACCAAAGACATTCTATTCATCGCCGGTGGTGCTTTCGATGGTATCGAAAGAATCATCTCGAAACGTTTGAACCGTCAGGCCGTAGGATACAGTACTTCTAAAAATACCGACAATATCGACAAAGAGAATCTGCTGCAATACATCATTCCAAAAGACATTAAAGACTTCGGTTTGATTCCTGAAATCATAGGTCGACTTCCAGTGTTAACTCATATGGATCCGCTGGATAAGGAAACCTTAAGAGCCATCTTAACCGAACCTAAAAACGCATTGATCAAACAATATCAAAAACTGTTTGCGATGGATGATGTTGCGTTTACGATCACCAATGATGCCCTAGATTTTATCGTCGATAAAGCGCTAGAATATAAATTGGGCGCTAGAGGTTTGCGTTCGCTATGCGAAGCCATCCTAACCGATGCGATGTATGATTTGCCAAGCAATGACGAGAAAATGTTGCATATCGATAAAGATTATGCGAACGATACACTGACGAAAAACCTATTGAAACGGCTCGAAATCGCTTCTTAAGTTTTAGGTATAAATGTAAAATCCCGCTTCTCATGAACCGGGATTTTTTTTTTACTAAAACCGATTTTAAGATTTTAACAGATTTGAATCTGTGTAAATCCGTGCAATCTGTGTTGATTTTTACTTCAATATTCCACCACTTTGCCCAACTTTTTCAGTTCGGATTTCCGTGTTGTCCTTTTCAAGTTTCAAGTTTCCAAAGTTGTACGTCAACGAAATTCGGAATGTTCTTGTATCTTGCTTTTGGTAAAATTGTGTTTGCAAATTCGTCGAAGAAACCAAAGCATTGATCTCATTCGTGTTGAATACATCAAAGCAATGCAATCCGATTTTCAGGTTTTTATTCATGAAATCCCGATTCAACGAAATATCAAACTGCTGGATAGGATTTTTGAGATTGTAAATTTCCCACGTTCCAGGAGGCGTCAGATTATACATCATCGTATTCTTGAGTTTCCAAGGCAAAATAAACTGCGCCGTGGCGGTATAACTCATGATTGGTTTTTGCTTGAATTGAAAGTCATAATCTTTCGTAGTAAAATTAATGTAATTGATGTTGATGAAAATATAATTCATCGTATCCATATCGTTCATTCTCTTTTCAAACTCGGCTTTCCCTTTGAAAAAATAATCGAGTGGAATCGGAAAGGAAGCGAACAAACTCATCGTATTCATTTCGTTGAATTGCTTAAACGTTTGGTTGCTGACCAATTCATTCGGTTCGGCATCGAAAATAAATTTATTGACATCTTTGGCAATCGTATAATTCCCGCCAATTTGTACATATTGGAATGCCGATAATTTCAACTCGAAATTGTCATAAAAAGTCGGGTCAAGAAATGGGTTTCCATTCGAGGAATTGTATTGGTCGAAGTTGGCAAAATTATTCGGATCTAAAACATTATAATCTGCTTGTTGGATTTTCTTCGAATACGAAGCCGAAATATTGACGTTCTGAGTAAACTCATACAATGCACTCGCATTCGGGAAAAAGTTTGTGTTTGTGAAATTCACATCCGTGCGCACGCCGTTTTCAAAAGCAGTTCGGTTGACTTTGTAATCTTCGAAACGCAGTCCTAACGTAAAATTGAATTTCTTAATCTTCTTTCTGGCTTCAACATAAAACGCCAAATTATTTTCGTCGTAATCGAAGTCAGTAACGGAATTTGCAGTCTTATTGAAGTTGTAAATTCCTTTATCATGCACTTGAATCGTATTGAACTTACCGCCTGTATTCACCGAGAAATCAATCTTTTTGAACGGTATCGCAAAATCGTATTTCACATAATGGTTCGTCAGTTTGAAATCGATGTCGCCATTGAAAAAATTAGCCGTTCCATTGTTAATCCCTGCAGATTTTGTAATCGGATTTTTAGCAAAGAAATTTGAAAAACCTGTGATGTCGAGTGTTCTCCCGAGCGTATCCAATTTGGTTTTATACTGCATACTAATTTCGTGGTTGTTGTTTTTGTTTTTCGCTAAGGCTTCGTTCGTGTAATCGATTCCTGTGCCTTGTGTTGACGCATGAGAAGCGATACGATCATTGCTGAAATTGACATTGTAATTGAACAACAAATTCGATTTCTCCGTCAGTTTATAATTGGTGCCGGTTCTCCAATAGAAATTCCGATTTGTGGCCACCGCTTTGTTTTTTTGGAAGAGCACTTCATCAGGATTGAAACTCGTAAACGTTTGATCGCTTCGGGTCACGTTTTCGCCGTCGATGTAATTATAGCCAATCATCGTTTGCCAGCTGAGGCGATTCTTTTTCCCGTTTAGTAGAATTTGCGGACTCGGTTTCTGGTATTTATTAAAGTTGTAATTGATGTTGAAACTCGCATTGACACCTTTCATTTTCCGCGAACTCGTTACGATATTGATTACTGATCCGCTTGAACGGGCATCAAAGGCAGCGCCTGGATTGTAAATCAACTCTACTTTCTCAATGGCAGTAGCAGGTAGACTTAATAGATAATTCTGTAGGTCTGTGCCGCTTAACGAACTTGGCATGCCATCAATGTAGATGGCTACGTTTTTTGAATTTAAGGTCAAACTTCCCGTTGGTGAGGTAATAACACCAGGAATTTTTTTCACGGCATCAAGACTGCTGCCGCTGTTGAGCATCGGGTTGTTTTTAACATCGACGGTGGTTTTGTCAGATTCGACTTTAATGAATTGTCGCTTGTTGCCGAAAACTGTGACTTCGCTTAATGACTGAGGCGTCTCTGTTTGGGCGATCGAATCCTGAACTTTCTGATTGGGTGGGATTTCTTGTGCGATCACGGGAACGCACAGAAGCAATAGCATGGCGAGACATGTTGATTTCATGAGTGATTGATTTTGAGTGATGATTGCTTACTAAGACAATCGTCGATCAAAATTGTTACACATTGCTAGGTATTTTTTTTCTGGGTTTCTGTTGAAGAAGCGTCGCAGATTCCTCTTGCGCCACAGCTCATTCTGTGTGGTCCGCAGGAAACTGCGCAGATTGCGATAAGGATTAGTAGGACTATTTTCATTTTAAGATAGATTTTTGAGCTGTTCGAGATAATCGCGCTGGTTCGATAACCTTGGAATTTTATGCTGACCGCCCAATTTATCTTGCTCTTTAAGCCAGTCATAGAACAAATTCGGACGCGCAATATGCAATACTAACGGATTCAACGTCATATTATTATAGCGCTTGGCTTCGTAATCTGAATTTAACGATTGCAAGTTCTCGTCAAGAATCTTCTGAAACTCCGTCGGATTCTTAGGATTTTCCTTGAATTCGATGATCCATTCGTGTGCGCCTTTTTCTTTTCCTTCCATAAAAATAGGTGCAACCGTATAATCGACGACCTGCGTATTCGTAATTGCACAGGTTTTGGAAATCGCTTGGTCGGTATTCTCAACCATCAGTTCCTCCCCAAAAACATTGATGTGGTGCTTAGTCCTTCCGGTAACACGAATGCGATACGGACTCAAAGAAGTAAACCGTACAGTATCGCCAACTAAATAACGCCAAAGCCCAGCATTGGTCGTGATCAGAACAGCATAATTCTTATTCAAAATAACATCGGACAATCGAACTGCTTTTTCTTCTGAAGTACCATAAACATCCATCGGTATAAACTCATAGAAAATCCCATAATCCAGCATCAGCAAAAGATCTTTGGAGTTATTCAAATCCTGAATCGCAAAAAATCCTTCGGAAGCGTTGTAGATTTCATAATATTTAAAATCATGGTTCGGCAGAATTTTTTGATACTGTTCGCGATAAGGTTCGAAACTCACGCCGCCATGAAAATACACTTCGAGATTGGGCCAGATTTCGAGCAGATTGCTTTTTCCGGTTTCTTCAAGTACTTTATTCATTAATACCAGCATCCATGAAGGCACACCGGCAAAACTTGTCACGTTTTCATTCTTCGATTCGTTGATGATCGCAAGAATTTTAGTTTCCCATTCGCTCATCAAAGAAATACGATTGCTTGGCGTGCTGCTGAATTCCGCCCAAATCGGCATATTTTCTATCAGGATTGCAGACAAATCGCCGAAGAATGTATTGTTGTTTTCATAAATCTGTGAACTGCCGCCTAATCTCAGACTTTTGCCAATGAACAATTCCGAATTTTCATTGTTGTTCAAATACAAACACAGCAAATCTTTACTGCCTTTGTAATGGCAATCTTCAAGGGCTTCGTTGCTGACCGGGATGAATTTGCTTTTGGCATTCGTAGTTCCGCTTGATTTCGCAAACCATTTTATCGGCGTGTTCCAAAAAATATTCTGCGCGCCCTGACGCGTCTGCTCGATAAAAGGTTCTAAATCTTCATAAGTTGAAATGGGAATCCGCTCCTGAAATGTCGCATATGATTTAATCGAAAAAAATTCATAATGCTTGCCAACAACCGTATTTTCTGCCGATCGAAGTAAGTTCATCAGCAATTCATCCTGCACTTCATTCGGGTATTTCAAAAACAACTCGATCTGATGAATGCGTTGTTTCAAAACCCAAGAAGCAATCGAATTGATGATTGGTAACGGCATTGAATTTTAGATTTTAGAATGATGATTTTTGATTGACGCTTTGAATTATTCAGACGCAAATCGATAACTTTACAACGTTACCAAAATAACAAAAAAATTAGCAGATAACGGTATGAAGTACGAAGGAGTTTTAACAAAAATGCAAACGGAATTTGGGAATCCGATTCAGTACTATTTGGTTTTTGAAACCAGTTTTCTCAATTTAAATCAAGTGCTGGGCAAAACCATCACGATTCAATTAACCGGCTCGCAGTGTTTGAATTGCGGCAAAAGCAAAAAAATTTACCGACAAGGTTTTTGTTATGATTGCTTTTATTCGAGTCCAGCAGTAGGCGATTGGATCATGAGACCGGAACTCAGCAAGGCGCACCTTGGTATTGCCGATCGCGATCTCGACTATGAGTTGAAAGTGCAGTTACAGCCGCACATCGTTTATTTGGCTTTGTCGAGTGAGGTTAAAGTTGGCGTCACCCGAAAAACCCAAATGCCGACACGTTGGATTGACCAAGGTGCCGAAAAAGCGATATCAATCGTTGAAGTGCCAAATCGGTATCTCGCGGGCATTACCGAGGTAGCTTTGAAAAATCATTTTGCAGATAAGACCAATTGGCGGAAAATGCTAACCAATGATATCATTGTCGCTGATTTGATAGCGCACAAAACCAAAGTGCAGGATTTGCTCCCTGAAGAAGTGCGCGACTATTTCAATGCAGATCATGTCGATTTGCATGAACTAATTTATCCGGTGCTGCAATATCCTAAAAAAATCAACAGCTTGAGTTTAGAGAAGACGCCGACTTATACCGGAAAACTAATGGGCATCAAAGGGCAATATTTGTTGTTTGAAGATGGAACCGTTTTCAATGTCAGAAGCTCCGAAGGTTCCGTTGTCTGCATCGATTTTTAGTTTGTCAATAACACGAATTCCACATATTTACACGAATTGATTTGTGCAAATATGTGGAATCTGTGTTAGAATTTTCAGAATTCTTGGCAATTCAATCGTCTATTTTTTCTTAAAAATACCATTCAGCAAATCGCCCGCTTTCTTCTTAATGTCTTCTTTTGCCGGTGAGGTTTTCGTTTTCGTGGTGTCTGTTTTCGTATTCTTAGTGATCAGATCGTTTAATGCACTTGTACCTTGTTTCACCAATTTTTCTTTCTGTTGTTTTACAATCTGATTGGTCAGGTTGACCACGCCGCTTTTAACATCGGTCGATATTTTCGGGCTTTTGAAATTTCCGGTCATCGAAGCGTTGATCGGAATATTCTCCAATTTGCTAATATCGGTCGGAGATAACTTCGAAATCAGTTTGCTGACTTCAGGGCCGAGATAACTTAAGTATTTTGCAGGAACATCAAATTTCAAACTGTAATTCATATTCTGGTCGAAACCATGCTGACCGCCAACAGACATTTTGATATCCTGATATTTTAAATCGAAAGGTTTGATATTGACTTTCCCATCTTTGAATGTCAATGCCGTTTTAAGATCGTTGAGGTTAATTTTCGAGAGGTCGATGAACTTGATGTTCTCATCCAACTTCGATAAAACGCCAGAGTTACTTGGATTAATTGTAGTGGAAAGCAATTGTCCGAGTAAATCACCATTTAGCGAATTCACATCGGGCGTCATTTCTTTAGCATCCAAATTCCCTGTTAATTTGATTGTTGTATTGAGTTTTCCATTGATCACACCGGCTATTGGCGCAATCTTTTTCATCATTTCCAATTGGGTGAATGTCTGTTGGATATCGACCGCTTTCATATTCAGATTCATATTAAAAGTCGGAGTTTTACCTTTCGTAGAAACATCACCGCTTGCTAGAATTTGACCGCCGAAAATATCCGATTTGACGTTTTCTAATGTCACTTTTTGGTCTTTAATAATCAATTTTCCGGATACGTTTTTCAAAGTAAGATTATCGTATAAAACAGTATTCGCTTTTGCAGTCAAGGTGCAATTTAAAAAAGCCGGAATCTTTACCGCTTCTTTAGGTTTTTCATTTTTATTGGTGGCAGGCGCTTCGGGCGACATGAAATCGGCCACGGCAAACTGATTCGATTGCATATTAAAATTCCCTTTGAGCTCTTGATTTTTAAACATAAAACCGTAGAAATTCTCAAGAACACCATTGACTTTCATATCGGTTTTTCCTGTCGTTAAGTCGAGTTCCTGCAGGTTGATGCGCGTATTCGTAAACGCAACAACGGCCTTGTTGATGTTCATTGCTTTGTTGGCATCATCAACATACTTGAATCCGGTAAGTATCATGTTGCCAGAATTCTGCATGCTTTCGTATTGGTTCGTCTCTACAGATTTCATATCGAACTTCGTCACGACATCCGCTTTTAAAATACCGGAAAGCGGCACTTTTAATTTGACCGGATATGCTTTTGAAACGTTGCCTAAGTTGATGATGCCGTTAAGTTTTGCATCGACTAGCGGATTCTCTGCAATGTTTCTAATGTTGGCTTTGGCATTGAAAACATCCTGATCAATACGGAACGATAACTTGTCCAAATTTACATAAGTGTCGTTCGGAAGTCCTGTTTCGTTGATGATTTTGGTGTCGATCACAATACTTTCGACCGATTTTGGTAAGTTAGGATATTGGAACGAAGCATTGTTCGACGCAATCGCTACATTGAATTTCGGAACCGTAGTGTCGGATAATAATCCTTTCGCAAAACCCGCAACGGAAAAGTCGCCCGTCGTTTTAACGTCTTTAATGTTTGCGGCATAAGAAGCCGGAATCAAGCCCAAAAAGTTTTGGAAACTTGAGGTAGGCGTTTTGAATTTGAGATCATATTCCTGCCCTTTTTCAACCAATTGTATAAAACCGTCAAATTCTAACGGCAATTGGTTGATCAGCGCTTTATTCTGTTTGAAAGTATATTTGCTCTGGTCGAGATCGATTCCGAGTACCGCGTCGAGTTGCAAAGCGACTTTATTCATATAATTCGCCTTGTCCATAAACAGCGAAACCTTAGCGGTCGAATGGGTGTCGAGATCGAGTTTGTTCTGCGCAAAATCGCCGGTTCCGCTGTGGTTCAAACTATCAATAACCATTTTGATTTTGGAACTTTCATCAAAATATTTGAAACGCAAATTCGTGATCTTGTACTCTTTGATTTTTAACGATAATGGATCGCTTTTGCCGCCGTCACTTTTATCGTCATCTTTTAGCGCGATGTCAAAATTGCCGATGCCGTCTTTATTAAAAATGATATTGATGAGTCCGTTTTCGGTAGAAACCGCTTCAACATTCATTGATTCGTCTTTGCCTTTGAATAATTCTTTGATCGACATCTGAAGATTCAGCTCACCAATCGAAATCAAGGTATCACCTGCAAATGGCGCTTTGTTGATAATCAGTAATTTTTCGACTGAAACATTCGCTTGTGGAAAGCTTTTGAACAAACTCAAATCGGCATCGGTGAACGATACTTTCGCATCGACTTTCTCATTGATGGCATCCGCGATTTTGGCTTTGATTGCATCTTGAAAAAAGAAAGGAATGGCGAATAAAGAGAGCACGATGAGCAATAATAGAACTCCAACGATTTTTAAAATTTTCTTGATCATGACGATTAATTTAAGAATGATAACGTAAGTGCAGCGCTGTTATGATTAATGAATGTTGATTTCGAAAGGCAAACTTGCTTGAACGCCTTTTCTTGATTGCACACGGCGAATCTGTTCGATGACTTTGTAGTTTTCTTCGCCCAATTCCTCCTTAATAAAACTTTCTTTGGATTTCATGAATGGAACGCCTAGGCTGCCCAGATAATCTTGAAAATCCTTTTCATATACGGGGAAATTTTGCGTTTTATAATTTTTGATTTTGACCAAATCCGCAGTGTATTGCAATGCATCGTCGAGTCCACCGATTTTATCCACCAAACCGATTTTAGCAGCTTCTGCGCCAGACCAAACGCGCCCTTGTGCAATGGCATCGACTTGCTCAAACGACATTTTTCTGCCTTTTGCGACACGATTTACGAACGTGGTATATATTTTCTCAACGCCTTCCTGCGCAATAAATCTGTAATTGTCAGTCAATGGTTTGAAGACACTATAATCAGCGGCATTTTGATTGGTACTAACCTGTTCTGAATTGATACCCATTTTAGTGGTTAATGCGGTGAAGTTGGGCAACAGTCCGAAAACTCCTATCGATCCGGTAATCGTATTGTTCTCAGCAAAAATTTTGTTGGCATTGCACGCAATGTAATAACCGCCGGATGCCGCTAAATTTCCCATCGAAACAACGACTGGTTTTACAGCTTTAGTGATTTCGATTTCGCGCCAAATCAAATCCGAGGTCAGTGCATTGCCGCCTGGAGAATCGATCCGCAGTACAATTGCTTTGATTTTGTCATCTTTTCTAGCGTCTTGAAGCGAACGGCGCATCGACAGTTCACCGACCATGTTCACATCGCCTTCGCCGCTTCCGATTTCGCCTTGAGCATAGATGATCGCAATTTTATTTTTAGATACATTTTCACGCGACGTGTTGGCCACATTGTTTGCATAATCTAAAATTTTGATGGTGTTGTAGTCTTTATCAGCGTCTACTTTCAGTATTTTACGAATATCGTTATGATAGATGTCTTCATAAGCCACTTTGTCAACCAGATGCTGGCTTAGCGCCATTTCCGGAGTTCTCGCGCCTAGTTGGTTGGCGACTTCATCCAATTTGCTGATGGGTATGTTTCGGCTGATTGAGATATCGTTCAAAACGGAATTCCAAATAGAACCCAAAAGTGCCGTGATTTGTTCGCGGTTGGCGTCGCTCATTTTGTTTTCTAGAAAAGGCTCGACGGCGCTTTTGTATTTACCGTGGCGAATCACTTCCATCTTGATGCCATAATGATCTTGAAAATCTTTCAGAAACAACAGTTCCGTAGATAAACCTTTGAACTCCATTTCGCCGATCGGATTGATATAAATCGTATTGGCTACGGAGTTTAAATAGTATTCCTTTTGAGAGAAAGTATTGCCATAAGCGAAGACGAATTTGCCGGATTTTTTAAAGTCATTCAATGCTTTACGAATGGCTTTGATTTGTGCCATTCCCAATTGCGATTCATCGTTTAGAATTGAAATTCCTTTGATATCGTCATCATCTTTTGCGGCTTCAATGGCTTTGATGACATCGGCTAAACCGTCGTGTCTCGCATCGAAATAATCAAAGTCTTTATAATTATATTTTCCTGCATAATCGTTGGTCACTTCCGATAAGTCGAGTTCAATTACGGATTTGCTTTTCACGGTGACCATTTCAGGATTGCCTCCGAACACGGCGCCGATAAACAAAATTCCAAAGAAGAAAATCATACAAAAAACAAAAAGACCTATAACCGTCGCCAATACATTTCCTAAAAATCGCATACTTATTTTTTTCTGATGAGTTGATATTCAGCACTGAATGTTACAAATATACCCGTCGTAAAATTTATTAACAGTCGTTGCAAATATACTCCTATTCTAAAATTCTTTTACTTAATTTGCGGTTAATATGAATACGCAACACCAAGTTATTTTATCGTTAGGAAGCAACCAAGGGAATCGGCTCGAGAATATTGAAACAGCCATTGAATTTATTCATCGTGAAGTCGGAACGGTGGTGCGGATTTCGAAATTATACGAAACGCAATCTTGGGGTTTTGAAAGTGACGCTTTTTACAATTGCGCTCTGATCATTCATACGTTAAACACGGCACAAACCATTTTAGAAAAAGTACTAGGGATTGAAAAAAAATTGGGCAGAATTCGATCCGAGAATGAAGGCTACGAGGCGCGTCCGATTGATATTGATTTAATTGCTTTTGATGAGGAAATCATCGATTCGAAAGACTTGCAAGTGCCACATCCGGCGATGCAAGAACGTATGTTTGTGTTGCTGCCGATGCGTGATTTAAATCTAGATTGGCGTCATCCGATTCTTCAGAAACACTTGCCGGAAATTTTGAAGGCATCCGAAGATAAAAGTCATTGTAAGGTATTGCAGTCACTCCGTTTGCCACTGCACACAATCGCCTTGGATCAGCTGAATTACATTGCGATTGAAGGGAATATCGGCGCAGGAAAAACAACGTTAACAACCAAGATTGCGGAAGATTTTAATGCCAAAACCGTCCTGGAACGTTTTGCAGACAATCCGTTTTTGCCAAAGTTTTATGAAGATCAAAGTCGCTACGCTTTTCCACTTGAAATGTCCTTTTTGGCGGATCGATACCAGCAGATCTCGGATGATTTGGCCCAATTCGATTTGTTTAAGGATTTTATCATTGCCGATTACCATATTTTCAAATCGCTGATTTTCGCTAAAGTAACCTTGACGGATGATGAGTATCGTTTGTACCGCAAACTTTTTGAAATCATTTATAAGGAAATGCCCAAGCCGGATTTGTATATCTATTTGTATCAGAATACGACGCGACTTTTGGAAAATATTAAGCAACGTGGCAGAATCTATGAGCAGGAAATTCCCGCGGAATATCTAGAGAAAATCAACCGTGGCTATTTGGATTATATCAAATCACAGACCGATTTGAATGTGCTCGTGATTGATGTTTCCGATCGGGATTTTGTAAAAAACCATGAAGATTACGTTTTTATTTTAGAGGAAATTCAGAAGGTTGTTAAGCCTTTGTAGTGTATTTTTTTAAACAAATCCCAGATTACAATTCCGGCGCTTACTGCGATGTTTAGTGAATGTTTGGTTCCCAATTGTGGGATTTCTATCGTTCCATCGCAAGCTGCAATCGCCTTTTGATTGACACCAAAAACTTCGTTTCCAAATACCAAAGCATACTTTTGTGCCGCAGTGGTTTGAAAATCCTGAAGCAAAATGGCTTTTTCCACTTGTTCAATAGCATAGACTTTCACACCATCTTTTTTTAAATCCTGAATGACAGAAACCACATCGTTGTGGTGTTCCCATGCGACAGTTTCTGTAGCGCCTAGTGCTGTCTTGTGGATTTCTTTATTGGGTGGCGTCGCGGTAATGCCGCAGAGGTAAATTTTCTCAATCAAAAAAGCATCGGCTGTTCTGAAAACGGAACCGATATTATTCAAGCTCCTGATGTCGTCTAAAATAATGATGATTGGCGTTTTATCAGCGGCTTTAAAATCAACAATAGATTTGCGTTGGAGTTCACTATTTTCAAGCTTTCGCATTGGCATTGGATTTAAAATGAAACAAAAAAAAAGCTCCCAAATGTATGGAAGCTTTTTCTATTATTGTAAAAAGAATTATCCTTTTGGAGTTTCTTTTGGCGTTTCGTCACCAAGGATTGTTCCTTTGATTGTCAACACTTTTGATGCAGCACCTTCAGCGTTAGAAGTAACTGTTACTGTTTTTGTGAATGCACCAACTCGGTCAGTAGCGTATTTTACACCAATTACAGCTCTTGCACCCGGAGCGATTGGCTCTTTAGGGAATGAAGGCACTGTGCAACCGCAAGATCCTACGGCGTTAGTGATGATTAGTGGTTTTGTCCCATTGTTTACGAATACGAATTCGCGTTTGCCGTCAGCATTGTGTGGCAACGTTCCGTAGTCGATTGTTTCGCTTTCGTAAAGCATTCCCGCGCCGTCAACTTTTGGTGTAGTTGCAGTTTTGGTTGCAACAACTTCTTTTTTCGCTGCTGGTTTTGCAGCTGGTTTTTTAGCTTGAGCATTTGAAGTTGTTACTCCAAAGATGGTTAACACAGCTAATAATACTATTTTTTTCATTGTTGATTTAATTAAAAATTATTAGACAAAACTATGTAAAAAAATGAAACTACATCCTAATTCTTTCTTAAAATTAATTAATTTTTGAGATTGTAATTTATTCATTTTAAAATTTTTAAATTCGCTGTTCGATTTTTATACCAACTCAATACACAATCCTTGGCAGTCAAAGACAAAGAAGTAAGGGAAACTCCGTTGATGAAGCAATACAACGAAATCAAAAGGAAATATCCTGATGCTTGCCTGTTGTTTAGAGTTGGCGATTTTTATGAAACCTTTGGCGAAGATGCCATTCGCGCGTCGAAAATACTTGGCATTGTACTCACCAAAAGAGGCGCGGGCTCGGAAACTGAGACGGCTTTGGCGGGATTTCCGCACCATTCCCTTAATACCTATCTGCCTAAATTAGTCAAAGCGGGACTTCGCGTTGCAATTTGTGATCAATTGGAAGATCCTAAAATGACCAAAGCCATCGTGAAGCGTGGTGTGACAGAGTTGGTCACGCCGGGTGTTTCCATGAATGACGAAGTATTGCAATCAAAATCGAATAATTTCCTGGCGTCGGTTTACTTCGGAAAAAAGCACATTGGTGTTTCCTTCCTTGATGTATCGACAGGTGAATTTCTTACGGCACAAGGCAATGATGAGTATATTGACAAACTGCTGCAGAATTTTAGTCCAAGTGAAGTTTTAATTCCTAAAATCCACAAGAATAATTTCAGAGAAACGTTTGGCGAGGATTACAATCATTTCTACCTTGAAGATTGGGTTTGCAAAGAAGACTATGCGATTGAAACCTTGACCAATCATTTTCAAACCGCAACCTTAAAAGGATTTGGTATCGAAGAACTTACGGAAGGCATTATTGCTTCAGGTGCCATTTTATATTATTTGTCGGAAACACAGCACAACAAACGGCAACATATTACAAGCATACAACGAATTGCTGAAGATGCTTATGTTTGGATGGACCGATTTACGATTCGGAATTTAGAATTATACCACAGTTATAATCCGAATGCAGTAACCTTGCTCGATGTTATTGACAAAACGCTTTCTCCAATGGGCGGGCGATTATTGAAACGCTGGTTGGCATTGCCGTTGAAAGACATGCAGAAAATTCAGAGTAGGCATGAAGTGGTTGGTTATTTAAAAGAACATCCGGAGATTTTAAAGAGCATTCAGTTTCAGATCAAACAAATCTCTGATTTAGAAAGATTGATCTCAAAAATAGCCGCTGGAAAAGTTACGCCACGGGAGGTCATTTATCTCAAAGATTCGCTCGATGCCATTCTTCCAATCAAAGCCTTGGCATTGGAAAGTACACAGCTATCGGTTAAAAAAATCGGCGAACAACTAGACGGCTGTGAAGTGTTGCGCGCTAAAATCGAATCGACATTAAACCAAGAAGCGCCGGTTGCCATTGCTAAAGGAAACGCTATAGCGAAGGGCATCAACGAAGAACTGGATGATTTGAGAATGATCTCAAACTCAGGAAAAGAATATCTGGAAGGCATTGAAACTCGGGAATCGGAGCGCACAGGAATTTCGTCGTTGAAAATTTCATTTAATAATGTATTCGGTTACTACATCGAAGTTCGCAATACGCACAAAGATAAAGTCCCGGCGGAATGGATTCGCAAGCAAACATTAGTGAACGCGGAGCGGTACATCACCGAAGAATTAAAAGAATACGAAACCAAAATTTTGGGTGCTGAGGAGAAAATCCAGAAACTTGAAGCCGCATTGTTTGAAGCATTGGTGCATTGGATCGCAACCTACATTAAACCGGTGCAATTGAATGCGAGTTTGATTGCGCAAATTGATTGCCTGACTTCGTTTGCACAATTGGCCATTGATAATAAGTATGTATGTCCTGAATTGGAAGACAGTTTTGCGCTGGATGTTAGAAACGGAAGGCATCCGGTGATTGAAAAACAACTGCCGTTGGGTGTTCCTTATATTGCCAACGATGTTTTTTTAGACCGGGAAACACAGCAATTAATTATGATTACGGGTCCAAATATGTCGGGTAAATCGGCTATTTTGAGACAAACCGCTTTGATTGTTTTATTGGCACAAATGGGAAGTTTTGTCCCTGCTGAAAGCGTTAAAATGGGCGTCGTTGATAAGATATTTACGCGCGTTGGAGCCAGTGATAATATTTCGATGGGCGAGTCCACTTTTATGGTCGAGATGAATGAAACCGCCTCTATTTTGAATAATCTTTCTGATAGAAGTTTGATCTTACTCGATGAGATTGGTCGTGGCACCAGCACTTATGACGGCATTTCGATTGCATGGGCTATAGCGGAATTTCTGCATGAACATCCTACGCAACCAAAGACTTTATTTGCTACGCATTATCATGAGTTGAATGATATGAGTGAACTGTTGCCGAGAATTCAGAATTATAATGTATCGGTAAAAGAGTTAAAGGATACGGTACTTTTTATCCGAAAATTGGTCAAAGGCGGCAGTGCGCATAGTTTCGGAATCCATGTGGCAAAAATGGCTGGGATTCCACAATTGGTGATTTCGAAAGCGCAAAGTGTATTAAAGAAATTAGAGAAAAATCATTCGGGTGATGCGCTGGCGGGATTGAAATCAGAGAAAGCGGAAATGCAAATGAGTTTCTTCAATTTAGACGACCCGTTGCTAGAGGAAATAAAAGAAGAGATTCTCACCTTAGATATTAATACTTTGACGCCTATTGAAGCGATGATGAAGCTCAATGAAATCAAGCGAATGTTGACTAAAAAATAATATTGAATGCGATAATTGATAGGAATTCAGACAGTTAAAAATTCGAAATTTTTTTTCAAAAAAAGACTTGTAAAATTGAATTAAAGTATTAAATTTGCCCTCGCTATACGGAAGAAGTAAGGCGAAGTTCTTTTAAATAAATGCGAAAATAGCTCAGTTGGTAGAGCGCGACCTTGCCAAGGTCGAGGTCGCGGGTTCGAGCCCCGTTTTTCGCTCCAATAAAGTCACAGTATGCTCGGATGGTGAAATTGGT